>JBAUYV010000375.1:0-2421 GCA_049584975.1 Xanthobacteraceae bacterium
GGGCGTCGTCCTACGAAACCCGATACCGCGCGCGGGTGATTGACAATCTGCATCGGCGAGCGAAGGCCTTCGGCTTTGTGCTCCAGCCCATAAACCCAACGCCCGGAATCGCCGTTTCTTAGGAAAACCCCGGCCTTTGAGAGCCGGGGCTAGTTGGATACCGTTGTTTTGCGACGCGAGGCGGGTAAGGCACAGCGCCGCAAAGCGACAATGCCGAAGGGCTCCAACGGTTCCACGCCGGAACTTAAAATCGGCCAATAGGTCCGGGAACAGGACAGTTCCAAATGAGCAAACAGGTGGCCGTAGTGCTTTACGTGGTGGCGATGGCTGCCGTTATCATCGGTGTAGATTTTGCTTTCTTCAGAAATGCATTTCGGGACCGGCTGGTAGTAAATATTGGCATTGTCTTGGTGTTCGGAGCTTTCTACTGGGGGTTCTTCAGCCGTCTATATGGTCGTCGCTCTTGAAGCCGGAGCGGCGTCCCGCGGAAAAAGCAAGGAGCTAAATCGCTGCTTGCCTCCCGACGCAGAAGGCGATTGCCGACTATGGAGAAAGTTAGTTGCCGACTGGCGAGCCGTTAAGCGGCGCGATGCTGACGGACGATGGTCACCTTTGGCGCAGTGGGCAGCGGTGTCTCCAGCGGTATGTTGTCTTGCTCAAGCCGTATTGCGGCCGACATCCAGGCGCGGGCCAGCGCAAAGAACGCCTCACGGTTTTCGCGGTAGCGAGCCGATTCCGACCAGGAAAGGCATTGGTGCGCATTAGCGCGCATTTCTTGTGGGGTCATGACGCAATCTCCTTTGCGATCATGACGCCTCCCGTCACGCGAAACGAAACGCTCACCCAAAGAAAAAGTTCGGCGTTCGTTGGACGCCCGTTCAATTTGTCGCATGCAACTGGATTATCGCCAGCTTGGTGCAGAATTTTACCAAATTTGCACCAAGCCTATACACCACTTTTTTACTAAAAAAGGAAACGGCTCATCAACACTAATGAAAAGTTACTAGAGCCGGAGACGGCGTTGCCGCTCGATGACACCGCGCGATCGGCCGAACCGCTGCCGGCTCTGCTCGCGGATCAAGGCACCGGTGCCCAGCGGTTCGTACTGCTTCGGCTCTACGAAAATGCGGTCGCGGCCGATGCCGCGACGAAGCCACGCGGTGAAGGGCTCCTGGTCGGCGAGACCGCCGGGTTCCATGGGCCGGAACTCGGGCGCGAGGAGTTCGGCGTCTCGACTCCCCACACGGAACGCGATCAATGTCCCCGCATTCCCTATCACCGCACTGCGCACCGCGTGCGATAACTGATCGGTGTATTGGTTCGCCAGACAAAAATGGAGCGCGAATTTTCTCGCTTCGGATAATAATGACGCGAAGGCGTCCGAGCTGAAGGTCTGGAATTCGTCGATATGCACGAAGAACGGAACGCGCTCTTCGGCGGGCAGAGCGCCGCGTTCCATCGCGATGAGCTGCAAGTGCGATATGAGGAGAGACCCTAAAAGATTCGACGCCTGCTCCCCTATCGCCCCCTTGGCCAGGTTCGCGATGAGGATGCGAGGATTATTCATCGTGTATGAGAGGTCGAGGCGCGGTGCGACCTGCCCGAGGATGAGCCGCAAGTGCGGCGAGGCGGCGATCTGTCCGACCTTGTTGAGGACTGGAGCGATCGCGTCTGAGCGCAGCGACTTAGTGTAGCTCGGAAACTCCTCCTGCCAGAAACGCAGGGTTTCCGGATCACTTACGTGACTGAGGACGCGCTCGCGGAAGCGATCGTCCGTGTAGAGGCGCGCGAGATCGATCAGGGTCGCGTGCTCGCGAGAAACGAGCGCGGCGACACCGTGAAAAAGGAAATGCTCAAGGCGCGGTCCCCAGCTGTCGGACCACAGGTGCTTGAACGAGGCGACGATGCCGGAAGCGGCCAGCGCCCGGCGCTCTGGCGCGATCCTGGTCGCGGGATTGAAGCCGACCGGATATTCCGTCTCGCCGGCGTCGAGGTAGCACACGTCATTGATGCGCTGGCGCGGGATAGCGTCGAGAATGTCCGTGGCAAGATCGCCGTGCGGGTCGATGACCGCTACCCCTTCCCCTGCAACGATGTCGGCCATGGCGAGATTGAACAAGACGGTGCTCTTGCCCGAGCCGGACTTGCCGACGATCCAGACGTGGCGCTCGCGCTCCTCGCGCGTAAATACAATCGCACCGCCGTGCGAGGTTGTCGCAATTGAAAAAGGCTCTGTCTCCATATCGTCGCGCCAGCCCCCGGTGATAGCGCGTTCTGCCAGTGCAGCTCGCGTTTGCCGTCGTGCGCACTTCCCTACTTGTGGAGGTCGGGAGAACGCGGCACGCCGAGCGACCCATGGTGAGGTGTAGTCGGCGACCTACAAGAGACCGGCGCCACGCCGTGAGACGTGGAGACTTCAGT
>JBAUYV010000376.1:0-2021 GCA_049584975.1 Xanthobacteraceae bacterium
CGAAGGAGCCGATGCGCCGCCCGTTGTCTTGCCCTTCGTCGGCAATGGCGGGCCGGCGACGGCTTGCGGCGGCGGCAAGGGAGGCCCAGGGGGCCGCGCGGGCTGAGGCAATGCGCGTTCCTGCGGGCCGGCACGGCGAAAGAGCGTTAGGAACCCCGTCATTGCTGCGCCTCCTTCATCTCTCGCCGGCACTGGACCGCGCGCTTCGCCCACTTGATCCACCAACCGAACAGACCGTACGGGTCGGCCGCCACGTATTCCTGCCACTCGGCTTCGGCCCGGTGTGCATAGACATCGACGCAAAGCAGCCCGATCGGCTCGCCCTGCGCTGTTTGATGCGTCCCTGTCTCGACACGGCCGCAGAGCAGAACCCAATAAGGAACGCCACCGGCGTCCTTTACGAAGGCATGGCCGCAGCCCCGCCCCCATGTCGCGCTCTGGACGATCGATTTCAGCCCGTCATCGACTTCGGGCGGCAGCGGCCAGTACCAGTCCACCGCGTACCAGGCGACGAGCGCGCACAGCGGCAGCGCCGCATAGGCGGCAAGCCGTAGGCCGCTGGTACGGCCCCAGGCGATCGCGCTCGCGACCGCGAGCCTGGCTTGCAGCGCCGTCGCGTGTTGTCGCCATTTATCGACCGCCGTCTTGTATTGCGTGAGCTCCACATCCAGCACCGCGTTTTGCTGGCGCAGCGTCACCGCTTCCTGCTCCAGCACGTCGTATTGCTCGCCGCGCTCGATTTTGGCGACGCGATCGCGGAACGAGGTTCCGTGCTTTTGGTCATGGTCATGCAGCATTTCGAGCGCGTTCCCGCGCTGGCCCGGCATCGGATCATCGAACTGCACGATCAGTTTTTTTTCGCGATCATCCATTGGCCTTCACCAGCGGACGTAAGGATCGCGGCGCGCGCGGCGCGACAGCACGCGATCGGTGTAGTAGCCGGGAAAGGCGGCCGGGATCGGATCGGCCAGGCCGTGCAGCCAGATAAACCCGGTGCCGGGCTTGAGGTTGTAGAGATCGGCATGCGTCAGCGTGGCCTGCGTGTGGTAGGCGTCGCCGGCCGAGGTGCCGACGCCGCCGGCGTTCATCGATGTGCCGCTATGCGGCTTGATGATGGTCCTGTCGCACGACCGTTTAACTAAATAATCGCACGTCGTGGCGTCGCCTGGGCTTCCGACCAAAATAATGGCTCCGGCGTTGCCAAGGAATGACTCCCAGACATCAGAATAAAGATGCTTCAACATACTAAGACTCTGCACAACGATAACGATTTCGATCTTGCTTCCGGCAACGACGCCGATCTGATCAACTAAGGGAATGCGCTTGAGAGCATAGAATTCATCAAGCCAAAAACTGACCGGAACCGGATGCGGCGCGAACAGCGGGCGCAAAGCACTTGTAATCGCAAGTCTAAACCAGGGAGCGCATCCCGCGACATGTTCGGCCGGGATGGCTAGAAAGTAAGAGCAAACACGCCGCCCAGCCTCGCTGAAGTCAAATCCACCCCGCAGCTCGTCGGCGGCCAGCATCGGGGACATGGCGAAGCGGGTGCTGGCTTCAAAGGTGCCGATTATCGACAGTAATTCTTCGTTGGTCGCGCCAGAGAACCGATCGATACAACTATTAACGAAGGGGTTGTTGAGCGCGAGGATTTGCCGGGCGTGAAACGCCATGCCGGCGATCGGCTCGCCGGTGTTCTCGTCGTACACGCTGCGTTCGAGAACCTTGCGGCGCACATTGGCGAGGAGGGGCTTGCGATGCTCGCGCGCTGTCGCCACCAGCTCGCCAAAGCAAAAGGCGATAAAGACGGCCTGGCACGCGGTCGGAAAATAGGGCTGATGATCGTTTTCGGCCGGCAGCGCAGTCGCCGCCATGACAACCAGGTGATCGGTCGCCAACGGGTGGGCGGGGTCAAGCTCCGGCGCTTCGAGCAGATTGACGCCAGCGCCGGCTTGAAGATCGGCATACTCCGGCAAGTCACCGAGCGAGTGATAAGCGTTAGAGACTTCGCTTTTGTCATC
>JBAUYV010000377.1:0-6574 GCA_049584975.1 Xanthobacteraceae bacterium
ACATCGTTGCGCTCCTGCTGCTCGCAATCTTGGCGCATTGATTCGAACGTTTGTCGGGTTCTGGTGTCAGAAAATTGCTTTCTGACACCTAGCCTCTCCGTTCGACAATCGATCTTACGTCGTCTTGTCGGCGATGATGCGGAAGAGGCCGTTGATGATGCTCAGATCGGCGCCGCCGGTCGGTGTCGTCCGGCTGATGAAGTCAAAGACCTTACCGTCCTTCAATCCGTATTCGGCCAGCCGCTGCACTTTTCTGCTTCTGTCGAAATAGACCGCGATGACGCGTTGGTCCACGATCTTCGTTGGCATGAACGAAATCGGGCGCTCAGCACGCTGGGAGATGTAGTAGAACGCTTCACCGCTGACGGTAGCGACCGTCGACGGCGTGCCGAGCACGATCAGTACCTGTTCCTGCGAGGCCCCCAGCGGAATCTGCTGGAGCGCGCCGTCGGGCAGCACGTAGCCGCGCTGAAATGTTTCGCCGAAGCATCCGCCCGGCATCAAGCCCAGCGCCAGAATAACAAAGCACGCCGCAGTCGTACGTCGCGCTCCGCCCTGGGTGAGACGACCCTTACTCTGCATACTTGCTCCACCTTGCGTCGGACTACCGCCTGCCGTAACCCCAAAATGGTTAATTGACAATGCGTGGACCCCAGGGACGGTGTTGGCCATACGGACTATCCCCATGATCCTGCGGCCGTTTCGGCGAGGCGCCGAGAACCGCACCATCGCCGCGCTCTATGGCATGATCGTGACGCAGGCCCGATCGCCGGCCTTTTACACCGATTACGGAGTTCCCGATACGGTCGAGGGCCGATTCGATTTGATTGTGCTGCACTTGGTGCTGCTGTTGCGCCGACTTGCACGGGAGGACGGCCCGGCACACAGCCTCGGGCAGCGGCTTTTCGACACGTTTTGTCGCGATCTCGACGGCAATCTGCGTGAGATGGGCATCGGCGATCTTGCCGTACCCAAGCACATGCGGCGGTTCGGAGAGGCCTTCTATGGCCGGCAGGCCGCCTATGTCGCAGCGTTCGACGCCGCGCACGACCGGGACTTTGAGAAAGCGATCGCACGCAATATCTTTCAAACGGATGGTATCGACGACAGGGCGGTCCGCCTAGCGCGTTACGCGCGCGCCGCTTTGGGCGAACTCGATGCCCAAGAACAGGGCGCCCTCATCCGTGGCGAGGTCGCCTTTCCGAACCCCGAGGCTTTTGCAGATGCCAGAGCATAGATCGGAGAAGACGAGGCCGTCGCCGTGGCATGTTCCGGTCGCGGTCGAAGAAATTGCCGAAGACGGCCAGCATTTCGCGCTGGTCGCGGACGAGGATGTGCGCGGCGAGATCGCCCGCATGGCGAGCTTGCGCGATCTGCCGCGCCTTGAAGCTGATTTTGCGCTCAGCCAGCAGGACGGCGGCGGTCTCCGCGTTATCGGGCGAGTTTCCGCGACGGTTGGCCAAAATTGCGTCGTCAGCCTGGAACCGCTGGCCAATGAAATCGAGGAGGATGTCGATCTCTACTTCATGCCGAGGTCTGCCGCGGAGCCTACGACGACCGAGACCAAAACAGAAGGTTATCAAGCCGATTCGAAGTGGGATGAGCCGGAGCCGCTGATCGCCGGCGTCGTCGATCTTGGCGCCATTGCCACGGAGTTCCTTATCCTTGGGCTCGATCCTTATCCCCGTAAGCCCGGCGTGGTATTCGAGCCGCCGCAGGATCTTAAGCCGGACGGCGGACCGTTCGCCGCCCTTGCCGGCTGGTCGAAGGGCCGGAATGACCGCTGATCATAGTTGTCTCCGGATGCCGAACCGCTATTGTCGCGTTCGCTTCCGGCTCCCCGATTTTTTCTGGACCTAGGACCGCAAGGTCAACCAATCGATGCCAGACAAAGTCCGCGTTGCGCTCGATGCGATGGGGGGAGACCACGGCCCCGGCGTGGCTGTTGACGGTGCGGGACTGGCGCTGCAGCGCCATCCTGAGAGCGAATTTCTATTCTTTGGCAACGCGACACTGGTGGCCCCGCTTGTCGACGCGCAGCCCGCGCTCAAAGCGGCTTCGCGAATCGTTCACACCGAGGTTGCGGTCAGCATGGACGCGAAGCCGAGCCAGGCGCTGCGCTATGGCCGCTGGAAGTCCTCGATGTGGCTTGCGATCGCGGCGGTGAAGAAGGGCGAAGCCGACGTCGCTATTTCGGGCGGCAATACCGGCGCGCTCATGGCGATGGCGAAATTCGAGCTCAAAATGTTGCGCGGAATCGAGCGCCCGGCGATCGCCGCGCTCTGGCCGACGCTGCGGGGCGAATCGATTGTGCTGGATCTGGGCGCCTCGATCGGCGCCGATGCCGAGCACCTCGTAAACCTCGCGGTGATGGGCGCAGCGATGGCGCGCATCTTGTTCGGCATCAAGCGTCCGACGGTTGGCCTGCTCAACATCGGCGTCGAAGAGGCGAAGGGTCTTGAGCCGGTGCGCGAGGCCGGCCGTATCCTGCGCGAGGAGACGTTTCCCGATCTCGATTATCAAGGGTTTGTGGAAGGCGACGATATCGGCCGCGGCAAGGTCGATGTGGTCGTCACCGAAGGATTTGCCGGCAATATCGCGCTGAAGACGGCCGAGGGCACCGCGCGCCAAATGGGCGAGTACATAAGGAACGCCATGACCCGCTCGCTCAGCGCGCGTATCGGCTACCTGTTCGCGCGTTCGGCGTTACGCCAGTTGCGAGAGCGAATCGATCCGCGCCGGTCCAACGGTGGCGTTTTTCTCGGATTGAACGGCATTGTCATTAAAAGCCATGGCGGCACCGACGCGGAAGGATTCGCTGCCGCTATCGAGCTCGGCCATGGCGTCGTTCGCGACGAGCTGTTGGCTAAGATCACGTCCGCGCTCGACCATCACCACGCGTACCAAGGCCAAGGACTCCGAGGAGCCGCCTCGTGACGGTTCGCCGCTCGGTTGTCCTCGGTTGCGGCGGCTACCTGCCGAGCCAAGTCCTTACCAACGCCGATTTGGCCTGCAAGCTCGACACGTCTGACGAATGGATCGTGCAGCGCACAGGTATTCACGAGCGCCGCATCGCGGCGCCTGGTGAATTGACGTCGGAGATGGCGACGCAGGCCGCGCTCTCCGCACTCGCTCATGCGCGCGTCGATGCGCAATCAATCGATCTCATCGTCCTGGCGACCTCGACTCCCGACAATACCTTTCCGGCCAGCGCAGTTTCCGTGCAGGCGGAGTTGGGCATCACCCAGGGCGCCGCCTTCGATCTGCAGGCGGTATGTTCCGGCTTCGTCTACGGGCTGGCGACGGCCGATGCCTTTTTGAAATCGGGCAGCTTCTCGCGGGCGCTGGTCATCGGCTCGGAAACGTTTTCGCGCATCCTCGACTGGACCGATCGTTCGACCTGTGTGCTGTTCGGCGACGGCGCGGGCGCCGTCGTGCTCGATGCGCAGGATCAGCCCGACACGCGGGATGGGCGTGGCATCCTCACCGTGCATCTGCGTTCTGACGGCCGCTATAAATCGAAACTCTATGTGGACGGCGGACCGTCGTCGACCGGCACCGTGGGCCATTTGCGCATGGAAGGACGCGAGGTGTTTCGCCATGCGGTGGCGATGATCAGCGACGTGGTCGAGGATGCCTTCAAGGCGACCGGCTATACCGCCGAGGATGTCGATTGGTTCATTCCGCATCAGGCCAATAAGCGAATCATTGACGGATCGGCGCACAAGCTCGGCATCGACCCGGCAAAAATTGTCACCACCGTCGACCGCCACGGAAACACTTCGGCGGCCTCGATTCCGCTGGCGCTCGCTGACGCACTTGCCGAACGTCGGATCAAGCGCGGCGATCTCCTGCTCCTGGAGGCCATGGGCGGCGGCTTCACCTGGGGGGCGGCGCTGGTGCGCTGGTAGGCCCGGCCTGCCTTTTCCGCCGATTTTCCGCTCGTCGAAAGCTGGCGGCAGGCTCCAAAGGGCGTTGACCCTGTCTCTCCCGACAAGCTAATATCATTGATAATTCAGCACGATATTGGTCGATGTTAGTCGATCGCCGTGCTTGGCGGGGCTGGCCATGGCGGGAAAAACGGTCACGCGTGCGGACTTGTGCGAGGCGGTCTATCAAAAGGTTGGCCTGTCGCGTACCGAGTCTGCGGCACTCGTGGAACTTGTGCTCAAGGAAATCACCGACTGCCTCGAACGCGGGGAGACGGTGAAATTATCGTCGTTCGGCTCCTTCGTCGTGCGCAAGAAGGGACAGCGCATTGGGCGTAATCCGAAGACCGGGAAGGAAGTACCGATTTCGCCGCGTCGCGTCATGGTGTTCAAGCCTTCCGCTATCCTCAAGCAGAGGATTAACTCCGAGGGCGAAGGCACGTCGTAAAATTGCAAATTTCCGGCGGCAGGCCACGGGGACAGAGCTTTGGACAAGGCGCCTGAAGCATTCCGCACCATCAGCGAAGTCGCGGACGAAATCGACGTGCCGCAGCACGTGCTGCGATTCTGGGAAAGCCGGTTTTCGCAAATCCGTCCGATGAAGCGCGGCGGCGGGCGGCGCTTTTACCGTCCAGAGGATGTCGATCTCCTGCGGGGTGTGCGGCATCTGCTTTACGGTGAGGGCTACACCATTCGCGGCGTCCAGCGCATTCTGCGCGAACAGGGCGCCGCTTTCGTACAAAACGTCTGGCGTGTCGGCGCCGAACCGCCGCCTCCGGAATCGGAGGAGGATCAGGGGGATGACAACGTCGCGGCGGCGTCAGCAAGCGAGCGGCCGGAGCCCGATCTCTCGCTCTTTTCTGTCCCTGCATCGCGTCCCCGCGAGCGTGCGGGCGACGAGCGATCTGCGGAGCGGCGCGAGCCTACGCTGCCGCCAAGTCCAGCGCCGCCGGTGCCGCGCGGGATGAAGCCCGAGGGAAAAGTCAGATTGCGCGCGGCACTCGACGAGTTGGTCGAGTGCCGTCGTCTGCTCGATGCTGCTCTTTTGGACGGCGGCGCCAGCTAATAACTTCGCCGGAATTTCCTACCGACATGGTTTCCACTCATTAGCCGGCACCGTCGCGCCGACCGTGGTCACGCTCGGCGCCGTTCGAGGCTGGAACCCTGGCCTAAGTTTTGCCTGCATGGGTTCGTGGACCTTCACAGGGGTTCCTATGGCCTACCTCGACGAACACATAGCCCACTATTGTGAGTTCAGGCGTCAGATCCTCGCGGACTTGAACGAATGAACCTCTGGTCGACGCCGGACTTCCGACCTTAACCGAGGCACATGGAGGGACACGACGGCGGATACCGTAGCGGAGCTGAAGCGACGCCTCACCACCATCAACAAAACGATCGCGGTGTGGGAAGCAATGAAAAATACCAAGAGATCTTGGAGGTGAGGGGCTCGGCCGAAACGGTGCGGTTGCGATGCAACCGGCAACCCGCGTGCGATCTCCACTACAGCCGAGAAGTGTGTCCGCGAGCGCTTTCACTGAGGTCTTGGCACCCATTTGAGAACACAGAGGGAACATTCGCCGGAGCAGCGAACCAGAACGGCGCTTCGATTCATTTTGCCGTAACTCGTTAATGCGAGGCTATTTGGATGTCTGGCAGCCTAATTGATTTAATCCCGTCGGAAGCGAAGAGCAAAGTTACGGTTTGGGCCGGCGGCGGCTTTGCTCTCGCGGTGTTGGCAATCATTGCGATTGTGGCCGGCTGGCCGGCTCGCGATGTTGAGGGCGAGAAGGTCGCAAGTGTTTGCAAGCCTGCGCTGGAAAAAATCTTTTCAGAACAACTGCCTTGGGTCGAAGACAACGACCATCATCCGATATCGATGCGACCCTACACAAAGCTCGATAGGCTCGAGGTCTCGGGAGAATCCGCCTTTTGTTCTCTGGGAGCGCGGGCGGTGGATCGCCCGCTCCCGGCTTCCGGCTCGTGGTATTGGCGCGCGGTGTCCTTCGCCACGTTGCAGAAAAGCGGCGATCGGTGGCAAATCACCAATTCGCATTTGTGCCTTCCGGGCGACGCCACCGATGACCTTTGCGACCAGCAGCAAATCACAACAATTGTTTGTGACGTAAACGTTGATTGTCCCGGTGTCACAACCGAGTAGCGCCCTCTCGCCCGGGACTCGGGATCAGCTAAAGCGATAAGAAACCAATAATTTCGGGGGATTGATTAAACCCCGCCGCAACGTTTGCTCAGTATCGATTCAAACTGGTCCTGGCGGTGGGAGCTGAGCTGTCAAGTGGTCAGCCTTCGAAGTTTCCCTCGTTGGCCGTTTTTCGTTCGGTAGGGGACGGCGACAAAGGTTGCCTCGATGCGCCTCGAACTGACAGCTTTCTTCAAAGACGAATCCGCAGCGACCTCGATTGAGTATTGCGTCGTGGCATCGGGCGTCGTGTTGGCCATAATCACGGTGGTGGCTCGTCTTGGGACTAGTGTGCACACCATGTTCGTGTCGGTCGCGACTGCCATGAAATAGGCCGCCAATTGTTGGTGGCCGTTGGTGCCCGCGTCATTTGAAGTAGTCGCGCAAATGCCAGAGCAGTCGGAAGCGGAAAAACGGTCGGCCGCGGAGGTGCTCAGTCCGGTTG
>JBAUYV010000378.1:0-9171 GCA_049584975.1 Xanthobacteraceae bacterium
TATTGCGGCGTCAAAGGCATCGCCATGCAGGACGCCGCGATCCAGGAGAGCTGCGGCCCGATCCAGGATCGCAGCAAGGAAAATCTGGTCTCGACCGACAACGGCGTGATCATGGCGCGCGTACGCCTGCGCAAGGCCGCGCTCGCCGTGGCGCAAGGCCAGGAACCGGACGGTCTCGATCCGGCGACGCACGCAGTGCGCTCGGCCTCGATCGTGCTGCCGGAAGGCGCGAACTTCTACGAGGCCGCCGCCGACGCGCTCAAGGCCAAGCAGGGCGTCGCGCACGCCTCGGTGTAATGGCGCCGTAAAGCAAGGGTCATTGCGTCATCGCTCCGGCAACACCCGATTCCATCGCCTTCCTGCCGGTCGCCGAATTGCTGGCGGCGTATCGGCAGAAAGAGCTTTCGCCGGTCGAGGTGGTCCGCGCCGTGCTGGAGCGGATCGAGCGCTACAACAGCGTCGTCAATGCCTGGTGTCACCTCGACGCGGACGGCGCGCTGGCGCGGGCGCGCGAATCCGAAGCGCGATGGATGGCGGCTGCGCCCAAGGGCCTGGCCGACGGCGTCCCGGTTGGCATCAAAGACAATATCCTGGTTGCCGGCATGCCGGCACGGTTCGGCTCGAAACTGATGTCCGACAGACCGGCACGGCACGACGCACCGGCAGTCGCGCGGCTGCACGAGCACGGCGCCATCGTTCTGGGCAAGACCGCCATGCCCGAACTCGGCTGGAAGGCTGTCGGCGACAGCCCGCTGACCGGCATCACGCGAAATCCATGGGACACGCGAAAAACGCCGGGCGGCTCTTCCAGCGGCGCGGTCGCCGCGACCGTGCTCGGCATGGGCTCGATTCACCTCGGCACCGACGGCGGCGGCTCGATTCGCATACCGGCGTCGTTCACCGGTTGCTACGGCATCAAGCCGACGCGCGGACGCGTGCCGTCCTGGCCTACATCGCCGCTCGGGACCTTGGCGCATGTCGGACCGATGGCGCGATCGGTGGCCGATGCGGCCTTGGCGATGACCGTCATCAGCGGCCCCGATCTTCGCGACGTTTATGCCTGGGTCTCACCGGCGCCCGACTTCAGCAGCGGTCTTGAGGACGGCGTGCGCGGCCTGCGCATCGCCTATTCGCCGCGGCTCGGCTATGTGAAGCGCGTGCACCCCGAAGTCGAAGCTTCTGTAAAAGCCGCGGCACTTTTGTTTGAAAGCTTCGGCGCCCACGTGGAAACGGCCGATCCTGACATCGGCGGCGACCCGATTGCGGCATGGGACACGCTGTGGTGGACATCGGCGGCGCTCAATCTGCGTCCGCATGGCGACAAGGTCCGCGAGGTTTGCGATCCGGACTTCGTCGCCGGCGCGGCAGAAGGGTACACGATCAGCGCCATCGATTACGTCAATGCGCAGCTCAAACGCGCCGAAGTATCCAACGCGCTGGCGCGGTTCTTTGAGCGGTATGACTTGTTGCTGACGCCGGCGCTGCCACTACCCGCGTTCGAGGCCGGCTGTCTGGTGCCGCCCGGCGGTGAATGGGGCACGCGCTGGACCGATTGGGCGCCGTTCTCCTATCCGTTCAACCTGACCCAGCAGCCGGCAGCCTCGATCCCGTGCGGGCAGACGAGCGACGGTCTGCCAATCGGGCTGCAGATCGTGGGTGCGATCGGCGCCGACGATCTGGTTTTGCGCGCGAGCCGCGCCTTCGAGAGAGCGCAGCCATTTCCGGCGCTGTCTGAGCCTCGCGTGCTGTAGGTAAAGCGCGCCGCGGCGTTATCCCTTCCACAAGTGACTGAACTGCGCCGCCACCAGACGGTCGTAGGGAAGCGGTTCGGCGAGCAGCCCATTAGCCATGGCGAACTTGTTGATGCCGTCGACCGCTTCCGCGGAAATGGTCGCGTCGTAAAACGGCGCATCGCGCACGATGAGGCCGGCAATCAATAACACCGCCTCGCGCAAACAAGCGCTCGCCGTGGCGCAAGGCTGCGAACCGAATGGTCTCGATCCGGCGACGCCCGTGGCACGCTCGGCCTCGATCGTGCTGGCGGATGGCGCTAACCTCTACGAGGCCTCGGGCGACGCGTAAGGCCAAGCAAGGCGCAATCAGCCGAAAACGCCATTGAGCGGGAAATCCGGCAGCAGTGAAAGGTCAGTCATGTCGGCGATCAAACGTTGGCAGGTTTCGGATCGCCGCTCGCGGCGGTATCTCCTAGACCCTGAAATATTTCTCGATGGTTCCAATCCACCGCCGAGCGACCTGATCGACTTGTCGCTCTGGGACCATCTTATGCATCTAGCCGACCATGTAAGTATCACCACCTCGAACCACCACGGTCAATTGTTGAAACGGCTCTACGACCTTGAGCGCGGCTGGATACATGCGATTGGCGAGCCGCATGACTGGCTGTCCGACGCAATGGTTGACGTGATGGATGAGTTCCATGCTTCCCTTTTCCTGCTGCTGCATGGCTTTTACAGGCAGTCAATCGCCACGCTTCGGAGCGTCTTAGAGACCACACTAATAGGTGCAAGCCTCAAGCTGTCCGGCGATAAGGCAAACTTTCGATCATGGCGCGCCGGTGACAAGGAGTTCGGATTTGGAGGCGCGGCAGACAAAATTAGGACTATTCCTGCAATTAAAGCGATTGAGTCCAAGCTCCGTCGTACGACAGGAGATGACATATTTTCGCAGCGTTCATCGAGTTGGAAGGGTGGATGGTCGCGTCGCCTTTACGGTCGCCTTTGCGAATATTCCCATTCCCGACCTGGTCACACCAATGTCGATCTTTGGCGAAGCAATGGTCCTATCTACGTTACAAGAAATGTCCAGCGTACCGCAGCGCTCTACGTCGAAACTTTCACGCTTTCTATGCTGATCGTTCAGCTGGCGCGCCCTGAAAGAGTGTTCGGGCATGATATTCCTCGTGGGTTTGAGCGTTCCCGAGCATCATGGGCGAGGTTAGCGCGTCAATGTTATTCTCTGATGGAGTAACGGAGTCGAAAATCATTATCAGCCGCTGCGGCTTGCCAACGCGGTTCGGCGATACCCTTCGGGTATCCGATAGGTCCATTCGGAAATGTACCCCCCTGACTTTTCCCACGTTCTGACTTTCACGGTGAAATCTCGTCTTGCAGTTATCTTGGTGTGGAACCACAAGCGGCCGCCTCTAGAGACCAATAAGCACGCGCCGGCGAGTAGATTGGCAAATTCTATGCTCACGCTGCCGTATGTCGGCATATGCAGAAGTCCGGAACATCTTGAAAATGGGAACTGCCGATCATCGAGGAAATCCGCGTCGTGCGTGACAAGAAAACGTCCTAGTTTCCAGGCAGCTGCAAATACGTTTTGATCGTCGGCATAGCGCACGCCCGCGAAATCGCAGGGCCGAACGTCAAAGTGCTTGTAGCGCATCACATACAGCGCCCACGGCTCCATATTGGCATCGGTCAAAAATCGGGTCCTGGGAAATCGGCGCCATTCGCCGCGAGCGGCATTAAGCTCCGCGCGCGTGAGCGCGTTAAACTGCCTGCGCTTGGCTTGGTGCAAACCGGGCATAAATAACCATCGCCTCAGTGTAATTCCGCTACCCTTTCCATAAGGGACGAAATCTCGCGGCAACCAGACTGTCGTAGGGAAGCGGTTCGCTCAGTAGCCCATTGGCCATGGCGAACTTGTTGATACCGTCGACCGCTTCGGCGGAAATGGTCGCATCGTAAAACGGCGCATCGCGCGCGATGAGGCCCGCGATCAGCGAAGCGGCTTCCGGCGCGAACAGGCGCTCGCCAATTACCGTGGCGCGCGACGGATCGGCCTTGAGCGCATTCTGCGCTTTGACGATGGCCCGCACCGCGCCGGCGGCGATCTCAGGGTGCTCCTCGATCAGCCGCTCGGTCGTGGTCAACGCCGGGAAGTTATAGAAACGCGCGCCCGGCGGGCCGTCGCCGCGGCGCAGGTCGAGATGCACTTTGGCGACGCCGAGCTTCTCGCCGATCGCGAGCCGCATGCCATTGCCCCAGTAGGCGTCGGCGATATTTTGGCCGAGCGCATCGACGCCGACGCGATATTTGAGATGCTCGTCCTTGGTGTTGGGAAGCGGCACGATCGAAACCTTATCCCGTTCCAGATCGATGCCCGCCTCTTTCAGCAGGTGGCGCAGCCCGACTTCGGGAAATGCCGTCGATGCTGAAATACGCAAGCCCTTCAGCGCGTGGAGATCGCCGCGCCTCACATCAAGGTCGGCGCGGACCGCCAAAAACCAGTAGGAATATTGCCCCAGCGCGCACAGCAATTTTACGCCTTTCCAGCCAGGAAAGGCGCGGGTCGCCATGTAGGCCGGACCGCCCAGGAAATGAACTTCGCCGTTGCGCAGCCGCTCCGGGCCGTTGAGTGCGCCATAGGCCCGCTCAACTTCCGCATCGATTCCTTCTTCGCGGAAGAAACCCAGCTCGACGGCCGCCGTGGCGACAAAATACGAAGGCGAGTCCAAGTCGGCGACGACAAGCCGATACATTCGTGGTTCTCCAAAATAACCGCGCCGCCGCGTGAGCGGCTTATTTCGCGGTCAGCATTTCGCCGATCGGCGCCAGCACCGCCGGCGGCAGGGAAAACGTGTCCTTGACGATCGCGTCCATCTCCTCGCCGCTTCCCGGATCAAGCATCACATGGCGCTTGTCGCAGGCCGCGATGAAATCGGGGTCCTGCACCATGGCCGAAAACGCGGTGCGTAGCGCAGCCAGCCGTTCCGGCGGCACGCCCGGCCCGATAATGATCGAGCGGCCGATTTCAGCCGTCGAGGCGATGGCGCGGAGCGCCGCCCTGCCCTCTTCGGTAACGCCCAGTTCGGGAAACGTCGGCACGTTGGGCATCAACGCGTGCGGCTTCAGCGCGGCCTGATAGAGCAGCGACACTTCGCCATTGTTGATCCAGCCTGGATGGGTGGCGAGCATGCCGGGAAGACCATAACCGCCGTCGACGTCGACCTCGCCACGATCCATCGCCAGAAGAACATCGCTCGTGCCTTTGTAGCCGAGCACGATCTTGAACTTGGTGCCGCCATAGGCATTCAGCGCGCGGGGATAAATGTCCGTGGTCGAGCCGCGGCCGGAAGCGCCCACGGTGTATTGCCTGGCGCGCAGGTCCTGGATCGATGTGATGCCGGTCTTCGCCAGCGCTACACCGACATCGATGCTGGTGGTGACGCGGCCGATGTAGTGAAAGTTGGCAGCGTCAACCCGCGCGGATGCACCAACCGCGCTGTCGAGCGGGAAAGTCTGCGTCAGGCTGCCAAGTACCGTGCCGTCCTTGGGCGCCACCTCCGCCATGTATTTCGCCGCCCCGAAGCTGCCGGCCCCCGGCATGTTCTCGGTCAGGATCGTCGGATGACCCGGCAAATGCTTCGGCAGAAACTCGGCGACGAGACGCCCATAGAGATCGTAAGCGCCACCGGGGCCAAAGCCGACCAGCATGCGCATCGTTTTGCCGGCGTAGAAATCCGCGATCGGATCGGCGCTGGCGCCGGACGCAACGGCCAGCAGCAAAGAAAGCGCTATCGGGATCGCTTTCATCATTGCTCCGCCAGCGCCCGCTTGCGCCACAGCGCCCACGGCCGGGCCGAGGCGCTGAGCATCGCCCGGTTGCTGGTAAGCGCTTCGGCGCGGGTCATGAAATTGATTGGGCCACCGATGGTGTGGGCGGCGAGCTGTTGGCGCGCGTTGATCTCGGTGTAATAGGCGCGGAATACGGCATTGGGCAGCGAGGGGCCGACCACGGAATCGCCGTGCCCGCGCATGAGGATGACGGCAGCCTCGGGACCAAGCTTTTGCGCCAGGTCTTTGCCGAGGCTCGGCGTGAGGATCATCAGATCCGTGCCGTCGCCGGCGTGCTTTCTGATCTCGAACAGCGGCACGCCGAGGCCGAGGAAGCCAGCGTTGTGCAGGAGCGGCCGCAACTTCGCGCGCGTCACCGTGAACGGCACCACGGTCGGCGAATGGCTGTGCACCACCGCGTTGACGTCCGGCCGCACCTTGTAGATTTCGCCGTGGATGAAGCGCTCGCGGTAGAGGAGCTTGCCCTCGTCCCGGGGATCGACGGTCTGGCTATCGAGGTCGAGCAGCAGAATGTCGGCGGCGCTCACCGATTCGGGCGCGATCGAGCGCGAGATCAGGTAACGATGCGGATCGCGCGGGTCGCGTACGCTGATGTGGCCGAAGGCGTCGAGCACGCCGAGCCGCGCCAGCGTGCGGTTGGCGGCCACGAGGTCGTCGACCAACTCCCGGTCGAGCGGATAGTGCGACGCCTTGCGCCGCAGTGCGGACGCGCGCGATACAGCTTTTGCAGGCATTGAAGACATTCCAAGAATGCTCGGGGCGCGAACCGTAACAACTTTAGAGCCGGCTCGGAAGTGTGCCATAACGCTTGGCCGAATATTTGGCCGATCCAAGGACCGCCGCCCGAATGAACAATGCCGATCTGATCGTCGCCACGCTCAAGTCAGCGGGAATTTCACGCGGCTTCGGCATTCCGAGCGGCAACGTGCTGCCGCTCATGGAGGCGATGCGCAAGGGCGGCCTCGATTTCGTGCTCACCGCCCATGAGGGCTCCGCCGGCTTTGCCGCCGACGTCAGCGGCCGGCTCACCGGCGCGCCCGGGCTTTGCATCGCGACGCTGGGGCCGGGGGCGACCAATCTGGCGACCGGCATCGGCGATGCCTGGCTCGACCGCTCGCCGCTCATCGCCATTACCTGCAATCTCAATACCGATCAGCTCGGCCGCCGCATTCAGATGTGGATCGATCATCACGCCCTGTTCAAGCCGATCACCAAAGCCACGCTGCCGCTGCGCAAGGGCGAGATCGGAGCGACGCTAGCGGAGGCGATACGGCTTGCGCTCAGCGAACCGCAGGGTCCGGTGCACCTCGATCTGCCCGAAGACGTCGCGCTGGCATCCACCAACGAGCCGGTGCCGGCGCTCACGGCGCCGGGCAAGCTGCCGCCGGCGACGGACGCAGCGATTGCGCGAGCCGGCGAATTGATCGCCGCCGCGCGGCGGCCGATCGCCGTCATCGGCTCGTCGGCCATGCGGCTCCGCGATCCGGCGCGTCTGCGTCAGGTGGTCGAGCACTTCGGTCTGCCCTTCGCCACCACCACGATGGCCAAAGGCTTGATCGGCGAGGAGCACCCGCTTTCGCTCGGCTGCATTGAGCGCGCCTGCCGGCAGGTGCAACGCAAGCTGCTCCGTTCGGCCGATCTCATCGTCGGTCTCGGCTACGATACCATCGAGGTCGAATTCGAAGCGTGGATCGGCGATGTTCCGCTGCTGCAGATCGATATCGAACCGGCCGACATCGCCCCTTCGGTCAAGCTCGCGCATCAGGTGATCGGCGATCTCGATTCCTCGCTCGCGCGCCTTGTCCAGCAAGCCGGCAAGCAAAACTCCTGGAACCCAGAGCAGATCGATGCTCATCGCCGCACCTTCCAAGCGGCGCTGCGGCCAGCCAGCGGCGCGTTTACCGCACACGCTGCGATCGATGCGGTGCGCCGCGCCCTGCCCCGCGACGGCGTCCTCGCCTTCGATGTCGGCGCGCACACCCATCAGATCGCGAGCCAATGGACCGCGCACGCGCCGAAGACCTTTCTGATCACCAACGGCTGGTCATCCATGGGCTTCGGCCTGCCCGCCGCGATTGCGGCCAAGCTCGCGCGGCCCGATCTGCCGGTGGTCTGTCTGATTGGCGACGGCTGCTTTCAAATGACCTGCGGCGAGGTCGCCACCGCCAAGCGCCTCGGCCTCACCCTGCCCATTGTGGTGCTCGACGACAAATGGCTCGCGCTCATCAAGGTGAAGCAGATACGCCGGCAGTTTCCTCTCTACGGCACGGCGCTGCAGGAGGAAGACTACCGCGAGCCGCCGGCGCACTATTTCGGCGTGCCGGCGCGCGGCGTGCGCAGCACAGCGGCGTTGGAAGAAGCCGTGACTACCGCGCTGGCCGCCAATGGACCGACCGTGATCGAAACGGTCGTCGATTCCGACCACTACCTGGACACGGTCTACGATTAGGCCGCGACTCCCTTAACCCTTCAAGCAAATTCAATATGAAGCGCTTAAGGCGCTACAACCATTTTTTACGCGATTGCACCGCGCGGGGCTGTAATCTGCCTCGCCGTAAGCCGATCCGAGACCGCCAACTCCATAATCAATCTAAGTAAAACACGAACCCAACCTCAACCAACTTAGTGTTTCGTAAAGCCCATGGATTCGGATTCGGCCGTGGACCACACTTCGGGACAATGCGTCGCAATGCGCGCGTCTTTCTGCGGACAGTCCATGCACATCTCGCCCGAATTCATCAAACGCTTCCCGTGCTGTTTCGTCGGCGTGAGCATCGCTCTGTGAATCTGTAATCGGCCTATGAACAACGATAAAGTTGACGCAGAGCGCCTGTTCGAACTTGACGGTTTGAGGGGGTGGGCTTCTTTTTCAGTTTTGTTGTTTCACATATTCTGTGAAATCTTTGGCACGCTTATCCCCAGCCTTCGCGGCATCCTTCCTGTCGCGTTTATGAACGGCCATTTGGCTGTCGCCGTTTTTTTTGTTCTGTCGGGCGAAGCACTATCCGTCCCATACTGGAAGAGCGGCAGCCGTGCATATATCTTACGCCAGATAGCCAAGCGCTATCCCAGACTGACGATTCCCGTTTTTTTCTCGGGCCTCATCGTTTTTCTGCTTTGGAAGGCGGGACTTGTACTTTCAGGTCAGGCTGCACCGATGGTGAATTGGCTCAGCGACTTGCCGTTTACACCGAATCTAAGCGACCTTTTCCATTATTCATTTTTTGGCGTCTATGGTCTGGATACACCGCACCCCTATAACCCGCTTCTTTGGACCATGCGGATCGAGATTTTCGGGTCATTTATCGTTTTCGGAATTCTGCTTTTGGATTCGATCTTCAGGATCCGCGTCATTGAATTCTTAGTCGTTATCGCCGCATTGTCGTTTGCCGTAGAACCTGGTTTTTCTTGCATTCTGTTCGGCTTGATATTCGGCCGCCTGCACACGTTGGGTTTTTTCTCCTGGTGCCGCAGGACAGCATGGATGCAACCAATTTCCTGGGTGTTGTTAGGCACCATGCTATTGTTTGGCTCCAGCCTCCAAAGGGAATATTGGACTGAAGGAGCC
>JBAUYV010000379.1:0-34413 GCA_049584975.1 Xanthobacteraceae bacterium
ATGATCATGCCGAGGACTTCGTCCTTGGTCACGTCGGCAACACGCGCCGTACCGACGACGCGGCCGTTCTTCATGACGCAAATCCTGTCCGCCAGATCAAAGACGTCGTGAATGTCGTGGCTGATGAGGAAAATGCCGATACCGTCCGCCTTGAGCTTTTTGACCAGTTCGGCGACCTGCGCAGTTTCCTGCGGACCAAGCGCGGCGGTCGGTTCATCCATGATGAGAATACGCGCGTTGAACAGGATCGCGCGCGCGATCGCCACCGACTGGCGCTGGCCGCCGGACAGCGCTCTGACCGGATCCTTGAAGCGCTGAAAGTGCGGGTTGAGTCGCCCCATGACCTTACGCGCTTCGGCCTCCATGGCGATATCGTCGAGGGTGCCCCAGCGCGTGCGCAGCTCGCGGCCGAGGAACAAATTGGCGGAGGCGTCGACGTTGTCGGCGAGCGCGAGCGTCTGGTAGATCGTCTCGATGCCGTATTTCTTGGCGTCGCGCGGATTGGCGATGGTCGCTTCGTTGCCGCGAATGCTGATGGTCCCGGACTCGCGCGGATAGGCACCGGACAGAATCTTGACCAGGGTCGATTTGCCGGCGCCGTTATGGCCGAGCAGCGCCATCACCTCGCCTTCGTACAAATCGACCGAGACGCGATCGACGGCGTGAACGCCGCCAAACGACAGCGAAATATCGTGCATCGCTACGAGCGGAACGGCTGAGGCGCTCATTTCGCGCTCCTCATCGTCATTGCACCTTACGCCGGTAGACCACATCCAGCCACGCCGCGAGCACCAGGACGACGCCGACCACGATGTTCTGCAGCGGCGTGTCGACGCCGATCAGGACCATGCCCGATTGCAGCGATTGCATGAGCACGGCGCCGAGCATGGCGCCCGCCACCGTGCCGACGCCGCCGGCAAGCGAGGTCCCGCCAATAACGGCGGCGGCGATGACCAGAAGTTCGGCGAGCGTGCCTTCCGAATTCGTCGCCGCATCGAGACGGGCGATCGATATGGCGCCGCTGACAGCCGCAAGAAGCCCCATGAGCATGAATATCTTCATGATCACCCAGCGCGTATTGACGCCGGCGAGTTCGGCCGCCTCCGGATTGCCGCCGATGGCATAGACATAGCGGCCGAAGCGCGTTCGCCGCGCCAAGAAGGTCATCACCACGCCGACGCCGATCGCGATCAGCACCGGAATCGCGATGCCATGGGCGATGAACAGGCCGCCTTCGGGAATTTCGATGTGGTTCGCTTCGGCATAGCGGCGCACGCTGCCGATCGGCCACGGATAGGCGTTGACCACGGCGACGCTGGCGAGGATCAAAGCGCAGGCGGTGCCGCCCAGAAAGATTTCGGCGGCCACCGGCCGCAGCGTGAAGTGAAATTTTTTGCGCCGGACCCGGCCGTTGACCAGAAGCAGCACCACGGCGACGCAGGCCGCGAGGCCGACCGCCCAGCTCCAGGCCGCGCCGATCGCGCCTTCCGGTCCACCCCCCATCAGCTGGAACCTCGAGTCGAGCGGCGCGATTGTTTGACCGCTCGTCACCCACCACGCCCCGCCGCGCCAGACCAGAAGGCCGCCGAGTGTGACGATGAACGCAGGAATGCCCAGATAGGCGATCAGAAAGCCCTGAAACGCGCCGAGTACGACGCCGAGGAGCAACCCGCCCGCGAGCGTTATCATCCAGGTCGCAGGACTATCAAAGCCGAAAAGTGTTGGAAGAAGATCGGCCTGAATGACGCCCATGACCATGCCGATGAAGCCGAGCATGGAGCCGATCGACAGATCGATGTTGCGCGTCACTATCACCAGCACCATGCCGGTCGCCATGATGGCGACGGACGAAGACTGCACCGACAAATTCCAAAGATTGCGCGGCGTGAGAAACAGGCCGCCCGAGAGCACATCAAAAGCAATCCAGATCAACAGCAACGCGCCGACCATGCCGAGCATGCGGGTGTCGAGTTCGGTGGCTTTGAGGAAGCGGTTGAGCACGTTCAGCCGCAAACCTTCACGGTGCCGAGTTTCACGCCCCGGCAGACTTCATCCTTCTTGATCCAGCCGGCGTCGATCACGACGTCGAGGTTGTCATTGGTGATCGGGATCGGAGCGAGGAACAGCGAGTTCATCTCGACTTTCTTCGGGCCGCCGGAAAACTTCACGACGCCCGGAACGTCACTCACCTTCTTGCCGTCGGCGAGCAACGCGGCAACCTCGGCCGCTCTCTTGCCGAGCGCGCGGGCGTCCTTCCACACCGACACGGTCTGGGTGCCAAGCGCAATGCGATTGAGCGCGGCGTGATCGCCATCCTGACCGGAAACCGGCACCGCGCCGGCCATGCCCTGCGCCGTAAGCGCAGCGATGGCGCCGCCGGCAGTGCCGTCGTTGGAAGCCACGACCGCATCGACCTTGTTGTTATTCTTGGTCAGGATCTGCTCCATGTTCTTCTGCGCGTTGGCCGGCAGCCAGCCGTCGGTGTAGGCCTCGCCGACATTCTTGATCTTGCCTGAGGCGATTGCGTCCTTGAGCACCTCCATCTGACCGGAAAACAGAAAATCGGCGTTCGGATCGGCGGACGATCCCTTGATAAAGGCGTAGTTTCCGGCCGGCTTGACGGCGTAGACGCCGCGCGCCTCCATCCGGCCAACTTCCTTATTGTCGAAGGTGATGTAAAAGACGTTGGGATTTTCGATCAAGCGGTCATAGCCGATCACCGGAATGCCTTCGTCAACGGCCTTCTGCACGGCGGGAGCGACGGCGGAGGAATCCTGCGCCAGCACGATCAAGGCGTTGGCGCCCTGGGCGATCAGGCTTTCGATGTCGGTCAACTGCTTCTGCGCCGAGGATTGCGCGTCGGCGGAAATATATTTGTCGCCCGCCGACGCGATGGCGGCCTTGATGGCGGCTTCGTCGGTCTTCCAGCGCTCCTCCTGGAAGTTCGACCACGATACGCCGATGACTTTATCCTTGGCGACCGCAAGGCCCGTGAAGCAAAGCGGCAATCCGGCAAGCGCCAGCAAGGCCGCTGCAAACCTTCTCATGATGTTCCTCCCTGCGCCGGGACCGGCGTCGTGCTCGCGCGCCGAGATATAAAGGCTTTTCCGCGCCGCGGGCAGCCGTGTCAAATTCAGAATTGCCCCTTCGGCTCCAGGCCGAGCATGTATTGACCAAACATGCTCCCGCTCGAATCCCAGTTGAGGCTGATGTGCGAGCCCGCCGCGTGCGCATCGCGCCAGAAACGCTGCAGCGGATGGTCGAGGAAAAGCCCTTGCCCGCCGGCGGCGAGAAACAGCGCATCGATCGCCTGGATCAAGAGGTGGGCGCAGAAGGCCTGATCGCGCCGATTGCGCAGCCGCACGTCCAGGCTGACGGCTTCGCCGCGCGCGGCCGCCGCAAAAGCTTCGGCGAGATCGCGAAACATCATGAGTTTTGCGGCGTCGATGCAGGCGACCGCCTCGGCGACGCGCATCTGTACCGTGGTCAGCTCCGCCATCCGGCGATTGCCACCGGCAAGCGCACCGCGGGTGGTGCGCACCTTGGCCATATCGAGAAATGCCGCAAGCGCTCCCTCCGCCATGCCGAGCACCGGCGCCACGATGGTAATCGGCAGCACGGCGAGGAACGATTGTTTGTAGAGCGGATTTTTATGGGCGCGCATGCCGGGCGCGGTGGCGTTGGCGAGTTCGGCGAAGGCGAGCGCGCGGCGGCCGGGAACGAAAGCCTTGTCGGCCACGATGGTCTTGCTGCCGGTGCCGCATAGACCCATGGTGCGCCAGTTGTCGTCGATGGCGATGTCGGCGGTGTGCAGCAGGAAGAAGCCGGGCACCGGCGGCCCGGAAGCTTGCGGAATCATGCCGCCGAGGAATTGCCACTGCGCGTTGTCGCAGCCGCTGCAGAAGCTGCCCGCTCCGGAAACCAGATAGCCGCCGTCCACCGCCACGCCTTGCGCCACCGGCGCGTAGGTGCCGGCGGCGAGCGCGGTGCGGTCATGCCAGACCTCGTCCTGGGTTTCTTCCGGGAAGCACGCGATCAGCCACTGGTGGGAGGCAAGCAGCCCATAGACCCAGCCGGTCGAGCCGCAACCGCTCGCCAGCGCCGCCTCGACCTGGGCGAATACGCCGAAGCCGTATTCGAAGCCGCCGTGAGCTTTCGGCTGCATGACGCGGAACAGATCCGCCTGGCGCATGCGCGCGATCATGTCATCGCCGACGCGGCGCGCCGCTTCGGTCTCGAGCGCCCGCTCGCGCGCGGTGACGGCGATGGCGCGCGCCCGGTTCAGGAGTTCGGATACATCGGGCCGGTCGATGGTTTGCATGGCAGCAGGCGTCCCTAGCTCTTCTCTTGTTCCCATACGACGATGACGCGGACTGTCTTGTCGTTGATGTTCGGATGCGGCATGGGCGGGCGCGCACTCAAGCGTATTCGCCGGGGCCGGCGAAGAGCAGCAGGTTTCCGTCCGGGTCCTTGACGATGAAGTTCTTGGCGCCCCAAGGCGCCTTCTTCAGGGTCTGGAAAAACGTAACGCCCTTGGCCTGAAACTCAAGAAAGAGCTGCTTGATCTCCTCGGGGGTATTGACGCCCATGTCAGCCGACAACAGGCTTTCGCGCTCACGCAGGGCCGGATCAAGGACCGGCCGGTCCATGCACCGCAGATTGAGCAGGCCGTGGTCCCGTCTCACTTGCGCGTAGAAAGGCGGCTCGCCGTAGATGAACACGATGGAGAAGCCAAGCTTCTCCGTGAAGAAGTCGCAGGATGCCTTGATGTCGGCGACGAACAATTGCGCCGCAGTCATGGAAATTCCGGCCTTAGCGTCGGCACGCTTGGTCAGCTGTGGCATGGTGTCGATCCCTGATTTGAGCGCCTGCCAGCTCTCGAACCCGGCTTGCCGGGCGACCATTTCCTGAGCATCGCTAAGCTTGAAGCTTTGCGCGAGAACTTCGCGGTCGCTCAAATGGCCAAAGCGCGGCAGCACCGCCCGGATCTGTGCGGCGACCGGGTAGTAACGCTCGCGATGCCAGCGCTGAATCAGCTTGGCTTGCTTCTTGAGGTTCTCGAGATTGGGCATGGGCGCATTGCGGTTGACCGTGTCGTAGGTGGGCTTTGCCCCTTCGGCGCTTGCGCCGATGCGCCCTACAGCAGCGCCAACACTATGCCATGAGCGCCGTCGCCGGGCAACGAGGACCGGCCCCTACTCCGCCGCTTGCGTCCGGGATGACCGCTTCGCGGTCACTTAATCGCCTGCGGATTGAGCGGCGAGCCAGTGGCGCCGGTGATGACGAGCGGGGGCCCGCAGAAGAAGAACTCGTAGACACTGTCCTCGGCGCAGTCCTCGGCCAGCTCCTTCAGATAGAAAATCTCTCCCATGCACAGACCCATGGCGGGGATGACCACCCAATGCCAGGGCTGGTTGGCTTCGGTGGTCTCGTTCGGCCGCACTTCCACGCCCCAGGTGTCGGTGCAGATCGCCGCGATCTCTTTTTCCTGGCACCAGTAGCAGTTCTCGAACTTGACGCCCGGCGCATCGCCGCCGGCGTAACCGCCCCATTTTTTCTCCGACAGGCAGCGCTCCATCTGCCCGGTGCGGATCAGCACGAAGTCGCCGCGGCCGATGGAAACGTTCTGATCCTTAGCACACTTGTCGAGTTCGTCGTTGGAAATGCTTTCGCCGTCGGCCATCCACTGCACGCCGCGAAAGCGCGCGATGTCGAGCAACACGCCGCGGCCCACCATCTTGTTCTTCGAGTGCTCGATGCCGAGGACGTTGAGACCCTTGGAGTCGATGAGCTTGGCGTCGTGGCCGTTATAGGCCTTGTCCTCGTAAAACACGTGGCCGAGCGCGTCCCAATGGGTGGCGCCCTGGACGCAGCAAATGAGCGTGTCATCCGCGTAGCGGATTTTGTTCCAATCCTGTCGTCCGGCGATGGCGTCGGTGCCGGTCGCCAGCATCTGGTGGATCGGATTGAAGCGGCCGCCGAACAATCCGTTCTGCGGACCGTTGGCGTCGAGCGGAATGCCGAGCGCGAAGACTTTGCCGGTGCGGATCAAGCTTGCGGCCTTGACGATATCCTCCGGCCGCACGTGGTTGAGCGTGCCGATCTGATCGTCTTTGCCCCAACGGCCCCAGTTCTTGAGCTTCTGCGTCGCTTCGGCGATAGCCTTCTTGCCCAACTTGATATCCATCGAGCGCTTCCTTTCCCCTGGTGTCTGCGGCGTCTATCCCTTGGCAGTCAGAGGGCCGCCGGCGGGTGCGGTGGCAGTTTGACACAAATATATCGTGCGCATAACGCAGAATTGTGCGCATCGTCGCGGCGACAGGGAAATCTTGCGGAAGGATGACGAGAATGATGACAGAACGCGCATTCGTCGCAACGACGGCCGTGCTATTCGCCGCTCTTGCATCGGCCGTTGTTCTGCCGGCTCCTGCCGCGCAGGCGCAAACAATCATCGATGAATGGGCTTCGGTGATGGTGCCTCCGCCGCCGGAACTCAAGCCGGTCACCGTGGACCCGAAAACCACAGCGCTGCTGATGCTCGATTTCATGACTCAGAATTGCGGCAAACGGCCGCGCTGCGTCGCATCCATTCCGGCGGTGAAGAAGCTGCTCGACAAAGCGCGCACCGCCAAAGTCGCGGTGGTGTACGCGATCATCACCGATACAACGACTGCCGACGTCATCAAGGATGTCGCGCCCCTGGCGAATGAACCATGGATACGCTCGGGGGCGGACAAGTTCATCAATACCGATCTGGAAAAGATGCTCAAGGATAAGGGCATCCAGACCGTGATCGTGACCGGAACGGCGTCCAATGCCGCGGTGCTGTTTACCGCCGCCGGCGCGGCCCAGCGCGGCATGAACGCGATCGTGCCGGTCGACGCCATATCGGGGATCGACGCCTATGCGGACCTCACCACCGCCTACATGCTCGCAAGCGCGCCTGTGATCTCGGTGAAGTCGACATTGACCAAGATCGATATGATCAAGTTTTGAAATCAACGTTCGGGTAACCCGGATTTCGCTTCGCTCAATCCAGGCTACATCGCGTTACGTCCCGTCCTTGTTTTCGAACGTGGTGACATGCGGCGGCCGGCTTCATCAGCAAGGTGCCGGAGTCGCCCGGCAACCGTGCCGAAAAGTGTCCGGCGACGTAATCGCCGTGGCCTTCCATCGCGAGAACACGCCCGGCGTCGGTCAGCATCTCGCGCAGTTGATCGGTCATTGGACGTTCTCCCAAAACGGCTTGCCGTCGAACCGGTGGACATTACACTGCGGCCGCAATGCACAACGGGCGAGCCGTGACCGACCAGCGAAAAGTGGAGCGAGCGGATGAAGCTTTTGAGTTTCGTCGTCGGCGGCAAGGAATTGTTCGGCGCGGTGAGCGGCGACGGTGTGGTCACGCTGAACAAGCGGGTCCGGCAGCCGAACCTGCGCGCCGCACTTGCCGCCGACAAGTTGGAGGCGATGCGAAATGCCGCGAAGGAGGCAAAGCCGGATCACAAGCTCGCCGACATTACATTTCGGCCGGCAATCCCCGCACCGGGAAAGATACTGTGCGCCGGCATCAATTACCGCTCCCATGCGGAGGAAACCGGACGCGAGTTGCCCATGCAGCCCGGCATGTTCGTCCGCTTCACCGACACGCTCGTCGGCCACGACGGCGCGATGATCCGTCCGACCGTATCGGACAATTTCGATTTTGAAGGCGAGCTCGCCGTGGTCGTCGGCAAGGGCGGCCGCCACATCAAGGTCGAGGACGCGCTTCAACATGTTGCCGGCTACACCTGCTTCGTCGATGGCAGCGTGCGCGACTATCAGAAATTTTCCGTCACCTCCGGCAAGAACTTTCCCGGCACCGGCCCACTCGGGCCGTGGATCGTCACCTCCGATGAAATTCCCGACCCGAGCAAGCTCACGCTGACAACGCGACTCAACGGCACGGAAGTGCAGCACTCACCCACCGATCTCTTGATCTACTCGATCCCGCAGATCATCGCGTTCTGCTCGGACTTCACCACCCTCTCCCCCGGCGATGTCATCGCCACCGGCACGCCCGAAGGTGTCGGCCACAGCCGCAAGCCGCCGCTGTGGATGAAAGCCGGCGATGTGCTCGAAGTCGAGATTTCCGGCATCGGCACGCTGCGGGCGCGGATCGTCGATGAGCGGGCGTGATCTCCCCTCGTCGTCATTGCCGGGCTTGACCCGGCAATCCATGGTGCTTCAGCGCGGCTAAAGTTTGCCGCAACGCTTTCAATCGCTGAATTTCAGCATGGATGCGCGGGTCAAGCCCGCGCACGACGATGATGAGGATGCGATCCTTGAAACAATCGTGCGGCCGCGGCTAAACGCGAGACGGCGCGCGCTCGGATCTCGGGAAGAAATGCGGTCAGCACGCCGATCAGCGGCAAGAACGAGCAGACCCGGTAGACGAAATCGATGCTGGTCAGATCGATAAGCTCGCCGAGCGCGGCCGCGCCGAGGCCGGCCATGCCGAAGGCGACGCCGAAGAACAGTCCCGATACCATGCCGACGCGGCCGGGAATGAGCTCCTGGGCATAAACCACGATCGCCGAGAACGCCGACGAGATGATGAGACCGATGACGACGCTGAGCGCGACGGTGGCGGAGAGCCCGACGTAAGGCAGCGCCAGCGTAAACGGCACGACGCCCAGGATCGAACACCAGATCACCCGCTTGCGGCCGACGCGGTCGCCGATCGGGCCGCCCACAAAGGTGCCTACGGCGGATGCCGCCAGGAAGGCGAACAGACAGAGCTGCGCATTCTCCGCCGTCAGCCCGAAGTGATGGATCAGATAAAAGATGTAATAGCTGGTGATGCTCGCCAGATAGAAATACTTCGAGAAAATAAGCGCGATCAGCACGGCGATGGCGCGCCGTACCACGCCAGGCGGCAACGCAGCCACATGCGCCGCGGACGACGATCGCGCGCGCGGCCGCGCCAAACGGCTGTAAGCATGCCCGACCAGCGTCAATATCCCCATTCCGGCCAATGCAAAAAGCGCAAACCAAGCGATGCTGCGCTGGCCGTAGGGCAACACAAACAATGCCGCCGCCAGCGGCGCCAGCGAATTGCCGACATTGCCGCCCACCTGAAACATCGACTGCGCGAAGCCGTGCGCGCCGCCCGAAGCGAGACGGGCAATCCGCGAGGATTCCGGATGGAAGATCGATGAGCCGACGCCCAGCAATGCGGCGCATGCGAGCAGCGTCAGGTAATTCGGCGCGAACGCGAGCACCGCAAGGCCGAGCACCAGACCAGCCATCCCAAACGGCAGTGAGTAGGGCTGCGGCCGGCGGTCCGTGTAAAGTCCGATCATCGGCTGCAACAACGACCCGGTACCCTGGTACACGAGCGTGAGCAGACCGATCTGACCGAAGCTCAAATCGAACTCGCTCTTGAGCAGCGGATAGATGGCGAGCAACAGCGACGTCGAGAGATCGTTAATCACATGGCAAAAGGTGATCGCGCCCAAAATCGAAAACGACCGGGCGTGCGTCCTTTGGCCGATAACGGCATCAGTCACTGGAAAGCTCAGTCACAGGAAAGCGAAGTCCATTCTCTCCGTTGCAGACAACGCCCGCAACGGGCGACATCGTCATGGTCTTGTGTTGTGCAGGAGCACTTAGACAGCAACGGGATAAATAGGAAGTAAGCGGCCCATCCCAATCTGCATTGCACCTATGAGAACGCAGGCCGCCCTAGCAGGCGTGTCATGATTTTATGGGGCGCGCTCGCTGGATCACTAGGGAAGGTCATCGCTCACCGCGTCGGCGAACTTGCGTGTCAGCCGCACCAACGCCTCGACATCGCGTTCATCCCACGTTGCGAAAATTGCGCGCCCGAGCCGTTCGCGCGCCTTATCCACGGCTTCTGTCATGGCTTTGCCCTTCGCCGTCACGGTGGCCTGACTGACCCGACGATCCTCAGCGGCAGCCTGGCGCTCGACAAGGCCGAGGCTTTCCAACTTCGCCACCTGACGGCTCACCGTCGTGTAGTCGCGCCCGACTCGGTCGGCGAGATCGACGACTCCGATCGGGCCGCGCCGCTCGATGACGACGAGCAGCGGAAACAGCGCACGGTCGAGCGAAATGCCGGCCTCCCGAACCATCATCTCGTCGCGCTGGGGACGATTGATAACGCTGACGATGTCGATCAACGCCTCGTGCAACGCCCTGATCTGTTCACGTATATGTGTATTTTGCACTCTTTTCCTTGACGGCATGCCCGCCCTCCTATTATGTGTATATTACACATATGGAGACATTGATGACAAAGAAATTTGCGGCCGCTGTCTTGATTTGTGGGGCTGGCGCCGCAGGCCTCACGCTGGCCATCGACCTTGCGCGCCGGGGCGTGTCCTTCCGGCTGATCGACAAGACGGACGGTCCTTTTCGCGGTTCGCGCGGTAAGGGAATCCAGCCGCGAACGCAGGAGATTTTCGAGGATCTCGGCATCATCAACCGCATCGTCGCGGTCGGTGGTCTCTATCCGCCGCAGCGGGAATATCGCCAAGACGGCAGCTACACCGAGTCCGATGTCATCGACCATCAGGACCCGACGCCAGCCGAGCCCTATCACATCGCTCTCATGGTGCCGCAATTTCTGACCGAACGCGTGATGCGCGCGCGTCTCGCCGAGCTCGGGCACCAGCCCGAGTTTGGATGCGAACTGGTGGGACTGGACCAAGACGCGGACGGCGTGACGGCGCGGCTTGCCGGCAAAGCCGGCGAGGAAATTATTCGTGTGTGCTATCTCGTCGGCGCCGACGGCGGCCACAGTTTCGTGCGGCACGCGCTCGACATCGGCTTTCCGGGCAAGACGCTGGGCGTGCGCGCCGTTGTCGCCGACGTCGTCCTGACGGGCCTGGGACGCGATGCATGGCATCGTTTCCAAGAAGGTTCGATGGTTCGGCAGATGTCGCTTTGCCCGCTCGCCGGAACTGAGCTGTTCCAGCTGCAAGCGCCGATCCCGCTCGAAAGTGACGTCGACCTCTCCGCGCAGGGGCTTTCCTCGATGGTGGCCTTGCGCACCGGCCGCGATGACATTCGCATCAAATCGGTGCTTTGGGCGTCGGCCTACAACATGAATGCCCGGCTCGCTGACCGTTATCGAGTTGGCCGCGTGTTCCTGGTAGGGGACGCTGCGCATATTCATCCGCCAACAGGCGGCCAAGGTCTCAATACCAGTATCCAGGACGCCTACAATCTCGGCTGGAAGCTGGCAGCGGCCGTTGACGGCGCTTCTGACGCACTGCTCGACAGCTACGAGGAAGAACGCCGGCCGATTGCAGCGAGCATGCTCGGTCTCACAACCAAGCTGCTCGACGCCGCCAAACGGGGCGACATGCGCCGTGGACGCGAAGTCCATCAGCTCGACCTTGGTTATGTGGAATCATCGCTCGCGCTGGAAAAACCGGAACGCCGCGCTGGCCTGCTGGCGGGCGACCGTGCGCCAGACGCGCCAATCCGCGGTACTGCTGGACAGTCCACGCGTCTGTTCCAGTTGTTCAACGGCAGTCACTGGACGCTATTCGGCTATGAAGTCGAACGCGATGCCATCCCGCCACGCCCAAAGCTGCACATTCATGCCCTCGGTCAGCGCGGCGATATCATCGACGAGGATGGCGACCTACAGGGCGCTTATGGTCTGGCATCCGGTGATTGGGTGCTCGTGCGTCCGGATGGTTACATTGGGGCGATTGTCTCGTCCGGCGAGATCGGCGCACTCGAGACATACCTTCGGGGCGTAGGTGTTGGTCGGGGCTGAGCTTAGCGCTGCCGCAAGCGCACGCCCTACTCGCGGCGTAGAGCGGCGGCAAGTCCGCGCGAATCGTCGGTGCCGATGCGTCGGATGTCGCCATTCTTCAGGCGCAGCTCCACCGCCTCGAGCCCGGAGACGTTATAGAGGCGGAAACCCGGACGCATACGGATGCCAAAGCCGTTCATTACGCTGTTGCGCACGATGCGGACGCCGGCGATGTCAGCAAGCGCCATCCGGTAACTCAAAAGCCCTGGACCGAAGCGCCACTCCAATTCATTTTCGCTGACGCTGACGGTCAGAGACGAAAACAGCCATGCCAGAACGACAAGGCCGACCGCGCCGGCCAATACGGCCCACCGCCCCGGGCTGGGAAGCGTATACGCCATGGCGGCGAAAAAAATCGCGCCGGAGACAAGCGTAGCAAGCATCAGCGTTCCGAGCTGCGTGTGCTGATAACGGATGACCATGATCGTTCTCCAAGGAGTCGCAAAACGGCCGGAGCCGTCAAACCACATGTGTTAGTCCACCACGTGATGGGAAAGGTTCACGTTCTCAAAAAATGCTCGGCTCACAGGGATTTGCGCAGCGGCTCAGAGCTTCGCCGCGATTTCCGCGAGCTTCGCAACCGGATTCATATTCCGCGCGGTTCCGGTCTTGGTTGCCGGAATCTTAAGCTTCGAGCGGCCCGAACCAACGCGACGTACCGAGCCTCACTTTACGCTGGGAGCCCGAACAGCTTCACCGCGTTGCGCCAGCAAATTTTCTCGCGCTCTTCGTTCGACAGCGGAAGCGAATCCAGAACCTTGATGGTGTCGCGGATGTAGCCGGGGCCCTTCTCCTTGTCGAACGGGCAATCGGAAGCAAACAGCACATGGTCGGCACCGAAGAAATCGAGGCCGCAGACTGTCGCGGCGCGCGCGCCCTCGACGGCGGTATCTCCGTAAAAATCCTTGAAGTAATCGTACGGTCGCTTCTTTAGCGATTTCCGCAGCGCTTCATAGTCTTCATCGGAGGTGCGCACGCCCATCTGATCGAACGAATGACCGACGCGGCCCTCCAAATACGGAATGACGCCGCCGAGATGATGCGCGATGACTTTAAGGTCGGGGTACTTATCCATGATCTTGGAAAAAACCAGCCGCGCCAGCGTCACGCCGGTCTCGTAGGGCCAACCGAGCACGCTGCAGATTTCGTACTTCGAGACTTTCTCCGTCGGGTAATCGGGCATCTCGCGGGTGCGCGCCGGATGCAGCAGAATGGGCTTGCCGGACTTTGCAATCGCCTCGAAGATCGGCAGGAACTGCGGCGCGTCGAGCGGCACGCCGTTGGCGTTGGTCGCAAGCTGCACGGCGTTGGCGCCGCTTTGCAGGGCGCGTTCAGCCTCCTTGGCGGCGGCCTCAGGCGCGTTCATCGGCAACAGCGCCGACCAGCCGACAAAATGCTTTGGATGTTTGGCCGCGACCTCGCCAAGGCCATCGTTGGCGATCTTCGCCATCTCGGGCGATTTTTCCGGCCCCCACAGCCGCTCCATGGGCGGCAGGCCATGGGAGAGAAGCTGCGAATAATCGTCGAACATTTCCACGATGCGCAGTCGCAACTCAAGATCGGAGAGCGCTGGAATGCCGCGCACGCGCTTGCCCAGATCCTTCGCGCCCGCCGGCGTCTGCAGCAGCGCTTCGTAATAGCGCTTGGGAAAAAAATGATTGAAGGCGTCGACGTAGCGCATGCGTTTCCTCAGATGTATTCCCCTCCCCCTTGTGGGGAGGGGTTAGGGTGGGGGTCAACAGGCCAAATAAAATCGTGATCGCCCTCGCGTCGCCTCGCGACCTCCCCTCCCTCCCTCCCCTCCCTCCCCTCCCCTCCCTCCCCTCCCTCCCTCCCCTCCCTCCCTCCCCTCCCCCACAGGGGGGAGGGAATTGAGCATTCAGCGCGCCTGCATGAGCCACGACGATACGGCAAACGCATCGGCGTCGCGATCAAAGAAGCCGATCACTTGTAGGCCGAGCGGCAAGCCGCCGTCCTGGAACAGGGGCAGCGACAGTGACGGAACGCCAAGCAGCGAGGACGGCACGCCGAATTCCGGGTTGCCGGTCGAGTTGAGACCCCTGGGTGCGGCGCCCGGTGCGGCGAGCGTGATGCAGCCGTCGCACAGCGCGGCAAGCTCACTGTAGACGGCGCGGATGCGGGCGCGTTCTTTGAGATCGGCGCGGTAATCGGCAAGCGTCAAACGATCGTACTTGTCGGTCCGCTCCCGCGTGATTGGCCCGAGCTTGCCGGCGTCGCGGTCACGCATGGTGCGGAAGAACCACTGGCCCTCAAAGCCGTTGATGCGATGGGACAGCTCGGTGACGTTCGGCAATTCGGCTTCGAGCGCCGCGACCTTCTTGTCGTTGTGGCGCGTCCGGATGTCGATGCCGGCCGATTTCAGCCGCGCCACGCATTCATTGAGGCTGTCCTTGGCGCCGGCCGTGGCCGCGCTATCCCAGCCGGCGGTTTCAAGCATCACGAGCGCACGCGGTTTCTTGGCCGCCGGCACCTTGTCCGGGCCTTGCATGCCCGGCGTGCCGGCGTCGCCGCCTACGCGGGCAACGATCTCGTGGGCGACCTGCCAGGCGTCCGCCAGCGATGCCGCGAGAATGCCGGTGCAGCTCTGGCTCTGATAATCGTGGCTGCCTTGGCGGTCGAGCGCGTTCACCGTCGGCTTAAAGCCGACGCAGCCGCAATAGCTCGCCGGCCGCACCGTCGAACTGATGACCTGAGTGCCGAGCGCAGCGCTGACGATGCCAACCGCCACGGAGGCCGCCGAGCCGCTCGACGATCCGCCGGGCGTGTGTTCCACATTCCATGGGTTGCGCGTGCCGCGCGGCTGCGTCGCTGCGAACTCGGTGGTCACCGTCTTACCGATGATGACGGCGCCGGCGTCGCGCAGCGCGCGCACGCACGCGGCGTCCTTCTGCGAGCGCCAGCCGGCGAACAGCGGCGAGCCCATCTCGGTCGGCATGTCGACCGTCTCGATAATGTCCTTGATGCCCACCGGCATGCCGTCGATCGGCGACGCCGGCTTGCCGGCGCGCCAGCGTTCGGTGGACCGCTCGGCTGCCGCACGCGCGTCGTGCAGATTGGTGCACACGAAGGCGCCGATCCGCGGCTCCCATTGATCGAGAAGCGCAAGCGAGTCTTCGAGGAATTGCCGCGGCGTCTGCTTGCCGGACGCCAAATCGGGCGCCGCCGCGAGATACGACCGCATGGTGGGCTTCTTCTGATCGGGTGCGAGCATGATGTGAGCTCTCTTTGCGAGTGATTTTATCAAGAGCTTGCGCTACCGCGCAGATGCACACTTACGCTCATTCCCGCGCACGCGGGAATCCAAAACGCTCGTGCGGAAGGGGGCTGGGGTCCCCGCTACCCGCCCCCGTTCTTGCCTTCGTCGTAGTAGTGAATCTCGTACAGCAGGCAGCCGTGGTCGGACTTGAACGGGCCGTGAGAGACGCCCGGCGGCCGGCACGCGTAGGTCGGCGCGTCGAAGGCCTCGCCGCCTTTGCCCTTGTCGTCGTTGCCGACGATCAGATCGCCCGAGATAAGATACACCTCCTCCCAGTGGTCATGCACGAACGGGGCTTTGGTGTAGACCCCCGGCGCAAAGCGCAACAGCCGCGTGCGGCTGCCCATCTTGTGTCGTTCGTCGAGGTCGCTGGCCAAAACCTTCTGCTGGATCCCGGGTGGATAGCCAGGCGGAGTCGCCCAGCCCTTCTTCATGTCCAGCTTGTGGAATTCGAGATGCGGCTTATTCATCGATGTCGCTTTGACTCCTCTCTGTTCATCCCTGCACCGGATTCTCGAGTGGAAACTCGAAAACTCCGAAGCCCGCGTGCGAGACAAAATCCTGCCTCGCCACCAACATGGAATCGCGCTGCCGACTCTCTTGCTCGCGCGCCAGCACGACTGTCGCTCTGCCCTGTTTATTCCGTCATGATACTGTCGCATGGAATTTTATTCCGTCACGATAGCGTCGTATGGAATTGGTTCACTTGTTCTTGGCGCGTTCGATAGCCTTCTTCCAACGATCTTTCTGCTTTGGCGAGGTTCCCGCGTTGTTCTCCTCGCCACTTTTGAGCCCGATTTGCTGCAGCGCAACAGCTTTGGCTGCAATGCAGGTTCCGCCAAATTTCATGTGCGGCGCGCCGTTAAGCACATTCGTAAGTTGTTAACCAATTGACGCTCGGAAGGGCTAATATTATTAACGATGCGGTAATTCTTGAGGCTCCATGCCGGAATTCCGGGTTTTGCCGGCCGGAGACACGGCGCTTGTCGTGGAATTCGGCGATCATATTGATCGGCGACTGAGCACTTGGGTCCTGGCGCTGGCGCGGCGCCTAGACGAGGCTCACGTGAACGGCGTGGTCGAAACCGTTCCGACAATTCGGTCCCTGATTGTGCACTATGACCCGCTGACACTGTCGGCGGACTCGCTCAAAGAGCGCATCGCTGAGTTGATGCGCGGTCTGCACGTTACGGGTGAGACCGTGCGCCACTGGCAGTTGCCGGTCTGCTACGATCGTGAGATCGCGCCCGATCTCGAAAGTATTGCCGAGCGCGCCGGACTTTCGCCGGCGCAGCTGGTCGAGCTGCACATCGCGACAGACTTTCATGTCTACATGCTCGGGTTCCTGCCCGGCATGGCGTATCTAGGCGACTTGCCGCCGGTGCTGTCGACGTTCCCGCGTATGCCAACGCCACGGATGAAAGTGCCTGCCGGCTCGCTCGGCATTGCCAACACCCTGACCTGCATCTATCCGGTCGACACGCCGGCAGGATGGCATCTCATCGGTCGCTCGCCGGTCCCGCTCTTTACGCGCCGGCCCGAAGTCACAACGCTGTTGCAGCCCGGCGACAAGGTGACGTTCACTCCAGTGTCGATGCGCGAGTACGAAGCGCTGATGGCAAAGGCCGCCGCCGGAACACTGACCATCGAACCCATCGAAGAGAGCGTGGGGGTGGCCGCATGACGGCTGTCCTGCGCGTGCTCACTCCGGGACTCTTGACGACCGTCCAAGATCTCGGGCGGCCGGGTTATCAATCGCGCGGTATTCCCGTTGGCGGAGCACTCGATCCCATCAGCTTTCGGGCCGCAAACGCGCTCGTGGGTAATCCACCCCATACCGGCGCATTGGAAGTCGCCTATACGGGCCCCACGCTCGTGGTTGAGGATGGTGAGGCGCGCTTGTCGTTTGTCGGCGCCAATGCGCAGATCGAAATACTGCCCGACGAGTCGGCAACGAGCGGCTGGAAAATTGCCGGCATGCGGAGCATTCACTTGCGCCGTGGCGAAGTGGTGCGCATCGGCTCGCTCTCGGGCGGGGCCGTACTCTATATCGCAGTCGAGGGCGGGTTCGCCATCAAGCCGGTGCTCGGCAGCGTATCGACCTACTTGCGCGGCGCCATCGGCGGATGGGAGGGACGCGCGCTGGCCGTCGGCGACCGCCTGCCGCTGCGCCGCGACGAGCCAAGCGAGCGTGAAGATTGCGAGATCGTCGGCCTCGATCTTACGCCGCCCGATCGATATCGCGCGATCGTCGGGCCGCAGAGCGATTACTTCTCCACCACCGCGATCGAGACGTTCTTCGATAGCGAGTACGTCGTCAGCGCCGGCGCCGACCGTATGGGCATGCGGCTCAAAGGGCCGCGCATCGAGCACGCGCGCGGCATCAACATCATTTCCGACGGCATCGCTCCTGGGTCGGTTCAGGTGCCCGGCAATGAACTGCCGATCGTGCTGCTCGCCGACCGCCAGACGGTCGGCGGCTATCCCAAAATCGCCACCGTCATTTCAGCCGACCTGCCGGCCATCAGCCGGCTGCCGATGGGCGCGAAAGTCCGCTTCTGGCCAGCCTCGATCGCGGAGGCGGAAGCGGCCCGCCGCCATCTCGTCGCCGAGATCGAGGGACTGCCCGCCAAGATCGTGCCGATCCGCAAAACCGCCGGCGAACTCACGCCGAAGCTTTTCGACTGCAATCTGATCGGCGGCGTCGTCGATGCTTCGGCGAGCGTTCCGGAACTCATCGAACGCTGACAGCGGTTGGAATATGAATGATCTCACCGCCGATAGGCCGGACGGCGAGGCGTTGCCGAGCACGCCCGAAATAGTGAGCGCCACGCGCAAAAGCCCGACCGCCCACCAGGATCACGTCCCGCGCGGCATCCTCTGCATGGTCGCCGCCACTTTGATGTTTTCCATCGCGTTCGCGCTCTCCAAGTGGGTGGTCGCGCTCTATCCGGTCGGCGAGGTGATGTTTCTGCGCTCGTTCTCCTCGCTCCTCGTTGTCGCGGCGGTCATGCTGCCGATGACCGGCTTCTCGGTATTCGCTACGCGGCGGCCACGCGACCATGTCGCCCGCGGCTTGTCACAGGCGATCTCGCAGACATTCTCCGTTCTCGCCTTCAGCCTGATGCCGCTGGCGGGCGCGGTCGCGATCAATTTCTCCGCGCCGCTTTTTGCCGCCCTGGTATCGATCATCTGGCTCAAAGAGCGCGCCGGCCCCGCGCGCTGGGGCACACTCCTGGTCGGCTTTTTCGGCGTACTCATCGTCACCGATCCCGGTGCCAACTCGCTGACGCTCGGCGCGTTGTTCGCGCTGGGCAACGCGATCATGTACGGCAGCGTCACCGTCGCGGTCCGCGGCATGACCAAGACGGAATCGGCCAATACGCTGCTGATCTGGCAGATGGTGACGATCACGTTCTTTCACAGCTTCTTGCTGCTGTTCGGCTGGCATCTGCCGAAGCCGATCGACGCCGCGCTGCTGTTCAGCAGCGGATTCGCCAACGCCTGCGGACAATATTTCTGGACGCAGGCGCTTCGCCTTGCGCCGGCGACGGCCGTGTCGCCGTTCTACTATCTGATGCTGGTCTGGGCCCTGATCATCGGCTTTCTGGTGTGGGGCGACATTCCGACCAAAGGGCTGCTCATCGGGTCGGTTATCGTCGTTGCCTCCGGGCTGTTCCTGCTCTGGCGCGAAGCCCGGTTGCAGCGCTCGGTCAGCGCCGGTCTGCTGGCTGCGGCGAAAACCAGCGCGTCTTGACCGCTCTTAAGACCGCTTAAGCCGATCAGGCCGCGATGGTCTTGGCCCGCGTTTTGGAATCGCCACCCCACGTAGCGATCAGCTCGGGAATGCGGTCGCTCGACACCGCGTGGCTGTACAGGTAACCCTGCGCCTCGTCGCAACCCAGCGCCGCCAACAGCCGCTGCTGCGCGGCTGTTTCAACACCCTCGGCCACGGTCGTCATGCCCAACGCCCGCGCGATGATGATCACCGCCTGCACGATCACGCTGTTCTGCGAGTTCTCGCCCAGGTCATCCACGAAGGCGCGATCGATCTTGATCTTGTCAAACGGGAAGCTGCGCAGCGAACTGAGCGACGAGTAGCCGGTGCCAAAATCGTCCATGGCGATGCCGACCCCGATCGCCTTCAGCCGATGCAGGACGCCAAGCGTCTTCTCGGTGTCGGAGATGAACAGCCTCTCGGTGATTTCCAGAATGAGGCGGTGCGGCTCCAGGCCCGTTTCGGCGAGAACCCGGACGACCGCCTCGGCAAGATTGGGCAACGAGAATTGGACCGGCGAAAGGTTGACCGCCACCCTGAGGTTGCTCGGCCATTGCACAGCCTGGGTACAAGCCTCGCGCAGCGCCCACTCGCCGAGTGGCAGGATCAGGCCGCTGTCTTCGGCGATGGGAACAAACACCGCCGGCGAAATCAGGCCCAAGGTTGGATGATCCCACCGCGCCAGGGCTTCGAAGCCCGCAATGGCGTTGCGGCGCAAATCGATGATCGGCTGATATTCGAGGTGCAGCCGATGCTGCTCGATCGCCTCCCGCAGATCCGTTTCGATCTGCCGCCGGTCGTTGAGCTCCTCGTTCATGGTGTGCTCGTAGAAGCAATAGGTGCCGCGCCCGGTGGTCTTGACGGCGTAGAGCGCTAGATCGGCGGCCATCAACAGATCGTCGGCGGTGTTGCCGTCCTTCGGGCCGACGGCGATGCCGATACTGACGGTCGAGCGGATGCGATGGCCGTCGATGTCGTACGGCTGCGCGATCAATTCCACGATGTTTCTGGCTGCCGTCGCCAGCACTGCCCGCGACGTGAACGACGGCATCACGATCGCGAATTCGTCGCCGCCCAGACGCGCAAGGACCTCGCCATGCTGCAGGGATTGCTGCAGCCGGTTAGCCACCTCGATCAGCAGCATGTCTCCGATGCGATGGCCGAGCGTATCGTTGATGACCTTAAACCGGTCGAGATCGAGGAACAGCACGGCGAAGTCCGCGGGTCGGTCTTCGGAACTGCTGACCTTCTCGATCGAGGAGCGGAAAACGCGCCGGTTCGGCAATCCGGTTAGCGGATCTTCGGACGCGAGTTTGGCGATGTAGGCTTCGGCCTGACGCCGTTTGGTAACGTCCGTATAAGTCTGCACGAAGCCGCCTTCGGGCAGCGGCGAGCGGAGAACCTCGATGACCGTGCCGTCCGGCCGGGTGTGTTCGAATGTGGCGTTTGTATTGGGCGCGGAGGGGCCGGTTTCCGAGGCCGCGAAGTCCGCGCGGAACGCATTTGCGCTTTGCCCGATCTGCAGCGGAGCAAAGTTTTCAAGGCGCAGCGGATGATCGGTGAAATCCACGGGCAATTCGAGCAGCTCGCCGCATTTCTTGTTGATGACCGGAATATCGTGGTCCTTGGTCACCAGCATGATGCCCTGGTTCATGTGCTCGAGCGTGAGCTTGAGCTGTTCCGACTTCTGCCTCGCACCCGTTTCGCTGCGCAGAATCTGCTCCATGGCGGCGAGAATGATCATGGTGAAGAGCACGCCCGTGAGCGAGTTCCATTCCAGGCTCTCCAGCGACGGCTGCAGGACGTCGTCCTTGCGCACGCCGACGCTCACCCACAACGGATAGCCGCGCACCTTACGCAACGCCATCAGCAGCCTATGCGGATCCTGCGCATCCTTGAACTCGAAGATTGAATTGCGGCTGTTGCTGAAATGCTGAACCAGCGACGTCCCGGTCAAATCCTGGCCGAGCGCAAAGCGTCCGGCCGCGCTGCCGCCGCTCGCCCGCACCACGCCGTCGCTTCCTATCATGGCGATCGAAGCCGCCAGGCCGAGATCGATCTTGTCGTAGAAGTTCGTGAAGTGCTCCGGATTGAGCGAGACGACGATGACGCCGCCGATCGAGCCGTCGCGGTTCATGAAGCGCCGCGTCAACTGCACCGACCATTGATGGCTGGCGCGGCCGATCAGGGGTTTGCTGATGAACAGATGGTCCTCGGTGCTGTTGAGTTGCACCCGGATATGCTCGCGATCAGCCACAGAGATCGGCGGGTTGGGCCGCGGACCGGCGGTCGACGCGCGGATGATGCCCTTGGCGTCGACGATCGCCGCCTGGACAACGATCTCACCGGGGATGTGCGTGGTATTGAGGATCGTTTCGTAGTCGGTCGTGTCCTTGCGCGTCTCGACGCTCTCGCGCATGTAGAGAACGGCGGTGTCGAGTTCGCTCAGCGTCCGAAGCACGTTCTCTTCGAACACCAATGCGAAGTTCTCGTTGGTCCGCTCGGCCTCGCTTTGGTCGCTGTGGGCGCGCTCAAAATACTTCACGCCGATGCCGACCCACAGCATCGCGATGATAATCGCCCCAAGGATCGCCGTGCTGCTTCGTCGGGCGATCAACTTGGGCAAATGCGCTAAATGCAACGTCACACGACAACGCCCTTGTTGCAGTTATAAAGCATAACTTTTGCAAGTTTCATCCGCCTTAAACTCATTGATCGCGTTCAATAAGTTTGGACAACAAATCATTACTGGGGAACAGGCGGTGAAAGTTGCAGCGATTGCGCTAACGCCGTGTCAACGCTGCCGGCGCCCGGAACCGACGTCTGCCTGCCGCGCAAAGGGCCGCCGCGGCAGCGGCCGTTGCAATGATCCGGGGCGCATTGTACATGGTGAAAAAGCCCATGAATCAAGCGACAGACACGCTCGCGACCGCCTGCCGCAAGGCTCGCTGCCGAGGGTCGTGAGCTTCCTTTTGCCGCACTGAGGAGCCCCCGCCATGCACGAAATCACCGGTCAGGTTCATTGGCACGAGCCGTCAGGCTTCAAGCGCGCGGGCCTCGGCAAGTTCAATCGCCCGAAGACGCCCTATGACCTGTTCATGGAGTCGGAGGAGATTCCGATCTACCGCGACATCGGCGTGAGCAAGGTGCAGAACCTGCCGCTTACATCCTGGAAGCGCATGGGCGGTCGCGGCACCTACATCCAGTTGCACGGCACCGAGGGGAAGTGGGGCGCCTATGTGGTCGAGGTGCCGGGCGCCGGCGCGCTCAACCCTGAAAAGCACATGTACGAGGAAGTCTACCTGGTCGTTGAGGGCCGCGGCTCAACCGAGGTCTGGCTCGAAGGCGAAAACAGGCGGCACATTTTCGAGTGGCAGAAGGGCTCGCTGTTTTCGATCCCCGTCAACGCAATGCACCGCATCGTCAACGCCAGCTCGTCGCCGGCGCTGCTCCTCGGCGGCACCACCGCGCCCAATCTGATGAACCTCATCAACAACACCGACGTGATCTTCAATTGCCCGTACCAATTCCGCGATCGCTTTTCCGGCGCCGACGATTTCTACAAATACAAGGACGACATCGAGCCCGACCCTGTGCGCGGCCTCGCGATGCGGCGCACCAACTTCATCCCCGATATCGTCAATTGCGACCTGCCGCTGGATAACCGCCGCTCCCCCGGCTGGCGCCGCGTCGAGCCGTTCATGACCGGCAACACGTTCTATCTGTGGATCGGCCAGCACGAGAACGGCCACTATTCCAAGGCGCACGCGCACACCTCGGCGGCGGTTCTAATCTGCATCAAGGGCAAGGGCTACACCTACACCTGGCCAGAGAAACTCGGCTTGACGCCGTGGAAGGATGGCAAGGCAGATCAGGTGAAACGCGTCGATTATGAGCCGGTAGGCATGGTGTCGGCGGCGCCCGGCGGCGCGCGTTGGTATCACCAGCATTTCGGCGCCTCGAAGGAGGCGTTTCGCCTCACGGCCTGGTTTGGCCCGCACAACCCCGGCCGCGAGCCCGGTCCTCCCGGCGAGAAGCATACCGACTACACGGCCATGGATATTCCCGAAGGCGGCACCGCCATTCCTTATTACATGGAGGATCCGTTCTTGCGTCAAGAATATGCCGAGCGGATGCAGCGCGAAGGCGCGGAAAACCGCATGCGGACGGAATATTACGAGCGCGATTACCGCGGATTACTGCCGAAGGAATGACTCAAGCGCCCCCAACCAGTCGTCATGGCCGGGCTTGTCCCGGCCATCCACGACTTTCCCTTTCTCACCAAGACGTGGATACCCGGCACAAGGCCGGGCATGACGAAGAATGACCGAAGAAGAGGCCCAAGGCGGCCGCATTTTTTTCTCCTCGACCGGGCGCACGTTCGGCGAAGAGGACGAGTTGTGCGTGCTGTCGGTCGGCGTCGACATCGGCTCGTCGACCTCGCACCTCGTGTTCTCGCGCATCGTGCTCGAGCGGCTCGATAGCCGCTATGTGGTCACCGAGCGCGAAAGCTTCTATCAGTCCGAGATCCTGCTCACGCCCTACTCGGCGGAAGAAACCATCGACTCCGACGCGCTCCGCGCCTTCATCGAGCGCCAGTACAGGGACGCCAAGGTCGATCCCGACGAGATCGACACCGGCGCGCTCATTCTCACCGGCGTCGCGGTGCGGCGGCGCAATGCACGAGCGATCGGCGAAGTGTTCGCCGCGCAAGCCGGAAAGATGGTCGCGGTCAGCGCCGGCGACAGTCTTGAGACCGTGATGGCGGCCTACGGTTCGGGCGCCGCGGCGCGTTCGATCCGCAACGGCGCGCCGGTGATGAACGTCGACATCGGCGGCGGCACGTCGAAGATCGCGGTGTGCGCCGACGGCAAGGTGATCGACGTCACCGCAGTCGATGTCGGCGCGCGCCTCGTCGTGTTCGATGCAGAGAAGCGCATCGTGCGGCTCGAAGAGGCGGGCCGCCGCTTCGGTGCCGAGCTGGGCCTCAAACTCGATCTCGGCCTCGTGCTCGGTGACGATCAGGCGCAGGCGCTCGCGGCGCGCATGGCCGACCGCCTGTTTGATGCGATGAAGGGCGGTTCGCCGAGCGCCGATCACGCGCCGCTGTTGCGGCTGGATCCGCTGGCCTTCCGCGGCGCGCTGTCGGACGTGAGCTTTTCCGGAGGCGTGTCGGAATACATCTATGGCGGCGAGGCGAAGGCGTTCGGCGACGTCGGCCCGCAACTCGCCACCGAGGTGCGCGCGCGGCTCACCGATTGGGGGCCGCAGCTGACGCGGCCGGAAGCGCGCATCCGCGCCACGGTGATCGGCGCCTCGCAATACACCATGCAGGTATCGGGCTCGACCATCTTCGTCTGGCCGCTGGAGACGCTACCGCTGCGCAACGTACCGGTCATCGCGCCGAGTTTTTCGCTCGGCGAGGAGACGATCGATTCCGCCGCCGTGTCGGCTTCGATCAAAAGCGCACTCAAGCGGCTCGACCTTGGCGGCGGTGAAAGTCCGGTCGCGATCTTCGTGCCGTGGCACGGCTCGGCGACATTCCAGCGGCTCGACGACTTCTGCAAAGGCGTAGCGGACGGCCTGGCCGCGGTGATCGCCCACGGCCATCCCATTGTGCTCGCCGGCGATGGCGACGTCGGCGGATTGATGGGCATTCACTACTGCGAGGAAATGAAATTCAACAATCCGATCGTCTCGATCGACGGACTGGAACTGAAGGAATTCGACTACATCGATATCGGCGCCATCCTCGACACGTCCGGCGCCGTGCCGGTGGTCATCAAATCGCTGATCTTCCCGACGAGCGCTGGCGTCGGCAAGGATTGGAAGGCCGAACGCGCCGTGGCTCCCGCCGCCGCGACCACCTGACGGCAGCGGAAAAGCTCCCATTTTGCACTGCCCAAGAGGAGGGCGCGCTGCGGCAGAAATAGGCAGCCGCGCTCCCGCGTGAGCTCCTTTGGCGGGTTCCGTGACGACACCTAACTTATTGAAATCCCTAAACCTAATCGACCCCGCGGGCATGGCATGCATCTTGCGGCAAAGCGGCAAACGGCCGTCAACGATGACGGCCCGTCGCTTCAGCAGCGCGGCTGAAAAGGACCCGGGAGCGCTCCGTTGCTTCCGCGCCGGCGCGAGAAGTGTCCCGCTCCTCAGGCGCAAAACAGCGAAGCCCCTCCGGTAGGCGCGCGGGTGTGCGCGACTGTCGGACATCAAGGATCAAAGGAGAGTGAAATGGATTATGTGAAGCCGGCCGATGTTGCGGTGGCAATGCTGGATGCCGGCAAACGTAAGCTGGCGCTTCGGCCATCCGATCTTCTGATCCGCGGCATGCTGTCGGGCGCCCTGCTCGGCGTCGCCACGAGCCTTGCTTTCACCGGCGCAGTGCAAACCGGCCAGCCGCTGGTCGGCGCCATAATCTTTCCAGTCGGCCTGATCGCCATCGTACTCCTCGGCCTCGAACTCATCACCGGCAGCTTTGCCCTGACCCCGTTGCCCTGGCTCAATCGAGAAGCGAGCGGCAGCGCGGTACTCATCAACTGGGGCTGGGTGTTTATCGGCAATCTGATTGGCAGCGTTGCCTTTGGCGCCTTGCTGGCCATCGCGCTGACCAACATGGGAACGGCGGCGCCGACCGGCGTTGCCGCGCGCATCATCCAGATCGCCGAGATGAAGACCACCGGCTACGCCGCCATTGGCTTCGCCGGACTGGTCACCGAATTCGTCAAGGCGATGCTGTGCAACTGGCTGGTCTGCCTGGCGGTCGTTCTCGCCATGACGACGACTTCAACCATCGGCAAGATCGCCTGTGCCTGGATGCCGATCTTCATCTTCTTCGCCCAAGGCTTTGAGCACTCCGTCGTCAACATGTTCATCATCCCGACCGGCATGATGATGGGCGCCAAGGTCACGGTCGCCCAATGGTGGTTGTGGAATCAGATTCCGGTGACGCTCGGCAATCTGGTCGGCGGATTCACCTTCACGGGACTCGCGATCTATATGACCTACAAGCCGCGGGCGGCGTCCACCACGGTGCCGGCGCCGACGCCGTCGGGTGTTCCCGCGGAGTAGCCCACGCCGCGACTTGCGCGGAGGGCCGTGAACGAACGGAAGACGCGATGCCGGGTGATCTAGAGCCAGAACAGAAGCGCTATCTCGAAGGCTTCATGGTCGGTCTGCAGATCGCGAAGACCGCGCGAACTGCCAACGGGACGGCCAATGGAGCAAGCACGACGAACGGCGGCGCGTCCGAGCCGATCGGCCCCGATGCCGCGGCGTTGCGGGCTCAGAATAGCGTGCTCAAAGCCGGCGGCAAGCTCTCGGACCCGGAGAAGTTCAAGCGCGAGCTCAATCCGCTCGACGGCTACGAGAAGCTCAAGGAGCAGGCCGCCAAGAACGAGGCGCCAAAGGCCGACGACAATTTCCGTTGGCGATTTTTCGGACTGTTCTACTGCGCGCCGACACAGAAGGCCTATATGTGCCGGCTGCGCATCCCGAACGGGATCCTCAAGCACTGGCAGTTTTCGGGCCTTGCCGACCTCGCCGAAAACTATGCGGCCGGCTACTCCCACGTCACCACGCGCGCCAATCTGCAAATGCGCGAGGTCGAGCCGAAGAACGCGGTCGCCATGGTCGAAGGCATTCAGGACCTCGGCCTGTGCTCGCGCGGCTCCGGCGCCGATAATATCCGCAACGTCACCGGCACGCCGACGGCCGGCATCGATCCGCAGGAGCTGCTCGACACGCGCCCCTCCGCGCGCGAATGGCACTTCCACATTCTCAACGATCGATCGCTCTTCGGCATTCCGCGCAAGTTCAACGTCGGCTTCGACGGCGGCGGCGTCATCGCGGTGCTGGAAGACACCAACGATATCGGCTTTCAGGCCGTCGAAGTGAAAGACGGCTTCGGCGTTGAGCCGGGCGTGTGGTTCCGCTTCATGCTCGGCGGCATCACCGGCCACCAGGACTTCGCCCGCGATACCGGCGTCATCGTCAAGCCCGACGAGGCGACCATGGTGGCGGACGCCGTGATCCGCGTCTTCATCGACCACGGCGATCGCACCAATCGCGCCAAGGCGCGACTCAAATACGTCCTCGACGCCTGGGGCTTCGAAAAATTTCTCGCCGCCATGGAGGAGAAGCTCGGCCGCAAGCTCGTGCGCGTGCCGGCCGAGGCCATTGCCCCGCGCCTGGCATTCGATCGTCTGGCCCACATCGGCGCACATCCGCAAAAGCAAAAAGGACTAAATTGGATCGGCGTCGTACTGCCGGTCGGCAAGGTAACCGCGGAGCAGATGCGCGGCCTGGCCGGCATCGCCAACGAGTTCGGCGATGGCGATATCCGGCTCACGGTTTGGCAGAACTTGTTGCTCTCAGGCGTTCCTGACGATCGCTTGCCGGCCGCCGAAGCCGCCATCGAGGCGATCGGGCTTTCGACCAAGGCGAGTTCGATCCGCGCCGGGCTGATCGCGTGCACCGGCAATGCCGGCTGCCGCCTCGCCATGTCCAACACCAAGGCTCACGCCGAGGCCATTGCCCAATGGTGCGAAGCCCGCGTGCAGCTCGACGGACCGATTAACATTCACCTCACCGGATGTCCGAATTCGTGCGCGCAACACTACATTGGCGACATCGGACTCCTCGGCGTGAAGGTGCAGGTGTCCGAGGAGGGCGACCAGGTCGAGGGCTACCACATTCACATCGGCGGCGGCTTTGGACCCGACGCCATGTGCGGCCGCGAGATTTTTCACGATGTGAAGGCCGAGGATGCGCCGAAAACCGTGGAGCGCATGCTCAAGGCTTACCTGGCCCATCGCGCCTCGCCGCAGGAGAGTTTCCTCACCTTCGCGCGGCGGCACGAGATCCCTACGCTCAAGGCGTTCTGCGAGGGGCAGTCGGCCGAATAAGGCCGTCGCGCCTCGCCGGCGCCGCCGCGGCAAGCCCGAAATCTACATCGGCGGCATGGGGATCACGGATTTCGGGCCCCTCGGTTTGCTCGGCCCCGCAATGACTTAGGCGCACTGTTCATCCCCCGGCCATCCTGCCAAAGTCGCCCGCACAAATGTCCGAGGAGCTTTGACCGATGTCTACCCGTATCGAATTGACGCTGGCGTGCGGCGATTACGAGATCATGCGCGCGCTCAAGGAAGGGACGATCAAGCCCGACGGCATCGATTTGAAGGTGGTGACCGCGATGGACTCGCCCACGCGGCACTGGCGCTTCCTGCGCGGCCACGAGTTCGAGGTCGCCGAAGTCTCGTCATCGTCATACATAGCCGCGCGCGACAACGGCCACGCGTTTCGCGCCATTCCAGTCTTTCCCCACCGCCGCTTTCGGCACGGCTTTGCCTTTGTCAACACCAGTAAGGGGATCAAGGCGCCGAAGGACCTGATCGGCAAGAAGGTCGGCGTGAAGTTCTTTCTCAACAGCGCGGCGCTTTGGCTGCGCGGCATCCTGCAGCATGAATACGGCGTGCCGTTCAAATCCATGGACTGGTACACCGAACTGGACGAGGACGTTGCCGAGGCCGCGTTCCCGAGCGACCTGCGGCTGAACCGGGTGCCGCCGTCGAAATCGATTATCGGCATGCTCGTCGACGGCGAACTCGATGCGGTGCTGCATCCCGACATCATCAAGCCGCTGCGGGAAAAAGATCCGCGCATCGGCCGCCTGTTTCCCAACTACAAGGCTGACGAGGCGGCCTATTTCAAAAAGACCGGCATTTATCCGATCATGCATGTGATCGGCATCAAACAGGAAATCGTCGACAAATATCCCTGGGTGCCGGTGAATCTTTATCAGGCCTTCAACGAGTCGAAGGCCGTCGCCATGGAAAGAATGGAGAACCCGCGCATTGCGCCGATTGTCTGGTATCGCGAGGCATGGGAGGAGCAGGAAGAAATCTTCCAATCTGATCCATGGGAATACGGCGTGACCGACCGCAACCGGCATAACCTCGAGACACTGGTAGGCTATTCGTTCGAACAAGGACTGATCAAGAGAAAGCTTCCGCTCGACGAATTGTTTCTCGACGTGTCACAGGGACGCAGACGCGGGGAGGAATTCACATTTTAGGTTTCGCGCTGCTTCGCTATGCTGCGCCAAGAGTCTTGCGGAGGAAAACAATGAGAAAATCCGTCGTTGCCGCCTCTGCGATCGGCGCGCTGGGTCTGGCCGCGGCTGGTCTTGGCGCGCCGTCCGCACAAGCGGCGGATTTCTATGCCGGCAAGACCATCAATTTCATTGTCGGAGCCGACGCCGCCGGCGGCTACGACGTGTATGCGCGGGCGATTACCCGGCATCTGGCCCGTTTCATTCCGGGAACGCCCACGATCGTGGTACAGAACATGCCTGGAGCGGGTAGCGGCAAAGCGGCCTCGTATATTTATGCGGTGGCGCCGAGAGACGGCACGACGATCGCCGCATTGTTCCCCGGCGTTATCATCGATCCGCTGGTGCAAAAGCGCGCCGCGGCCCAATTCGATGCGACCAAGATCACCTATCTGGCGAGCGCCGATAGCGATCCGCGCGTGTGCGTGACCGGGCCGTCGTCGAAGATCAAGACGTTCGAGCAGACCCTGACGGAGAAAACCGTCGTCGGCGCATCGCAGAGCGGCGGCTCGACCAGCGATTACGCCTACATGATCAAGAACGCGACCGGATCGAAGTTCGACATCGTCAGCGGCTACAAGGGCACCGCGGAGATCCTGGTCTCGATTGAACGCGGCGAAGCCGAGGGCGTGTGCGGTTTGGACTGGTCGAGCTTCAAGACGCAGCGGCCGCAATGGCTGCGCGACAAGACCGCCCATGTCATTATGCAAGCCGCGACCGGACCCAATGCTGAATTGGCCGCCCTGAACACCCCCACGGTCGAATCGTTCGTCAAGAACGACCTCGATAAGAAAGCCGTGTCTCTCGTGATCAGCCAGCAAGTTTTCTCGCGACCGTATGTGGCGCCGCCCGGCGTGCCGGCGGAACAGACAAAAATTCTGCGCGACGCCTTCGCCGCCGTGCTGCACGATCCGCAATTTCTCGCCGATGCGGAGACTGCGCGCCTCACTATTAATCCGTCATCGGCCGAGACCGTGCAGCAGACCGTCGAAAAGCTTTACAGCTCGCCGGCCGACGTGGTGCAGCGCGCCCGCGAGCTGATCGCCTCTCCCGACGTGCGGAACTAGCCCATATGCGTACCGGTGCCGAATATCTACGCTCGCTCAACGATGGACGGCGCGTCTTCGTGGATGGCGAGCACGTTAAAGACGTGACCACCCACCCGGCTTTCCGCCACGCCGCGCGCTCGGTCGCCAACCTATTCGACGTCGCCGCCGACCCGGCGCTGCGCGAGCGCATGACGTTCCGTTCGCCGAAGACCGGCGAGCCGGTGTGGCGCGCGTATCAGATTCCGCGCACCCACTCCGACCTGACGGCCCGCCGCCAGTTCAGCGAGACCTGGGCCGAGGCGACGTTCGGCCTGATGGGCCGCACGCCCGATCACGTGGCGAGTTTCTTCTGCGGCTACGCGGCGGCTCCGCAGGTGCTTGCGGGAGCCGACGGTTCGCAAAAGAAGTTTGCCGACAATGTCGTAGCCTTCTACGAGTTCATGCGCGACAATTCCATTTACGCAAGCTACGCCATCGTGCCGCCGCAGATCGATCGCTCGAAGCCGGCGCACAAGCAGAGCGATCCGACGCTCTATGCCGGCGTGGTGAAAGAGCGTGACGACGGCATCGTGATTTCCGGCGCCCAACAGCTCGCGACCGGCGGCCCGCTCTCCGACTACATCCATCTGAGCTGCATTCATCCGCTGCAGCCCGGCGACGAAAACTACGCCAATTGCCTCGCCGTTCCGGTCGCTGCCGAGGGCGTGAAGCTTTATCCGCGCCGCCCGTTCGCGCGCGGCGGCAATGGATTCGATTATCCGCTGTCGAACCGGTTTGACGAATCCGACGCTTACGTCGTGTTCGACAATGTGTTCGTGCCGTGGGAGCGCGTTTTCATCTACCGCAACGTCGAACTCTCTCGCGACCAATGGTTCAAGACGCCGTCGCACTCTTACGGCAACCATCAGGCGCAGGTGCGCTACGTGACCAAGCTGCGCTTCATGGCCGGGCTGACGCAGCGCATGAACGAAATGACCGGCAACGCCGGGCAGCCGCCGGTGCAGATCATGATGGGCGAACTCGCCGCCCTGGCGACGGTCTACGAATCCATGCTGCTGTCTCACGAGACCGCGGCGGTGCTGCGCGACGGCGTGCTGTGGCCGTCGGTACTCATCCTCTATTCGGCCATGGCGCTGCAGTCGGAGCTCAACGGCCGCATGCTGGAGATTATCCGCGAGCTGGCCGGCGGCGCCTTCATCACGCTCCCGTCCTCGGAAGCCGACTTCGGCAACCCCGAGATCGCCGCCGATCTCGAACGCTACATGCACTCGGCAACGTCGGATGCGAAGACGCGCGTCAAGCTCATGCGCATGATTTGGGATTTTCTCGGCACCGAATTCGGCAGCCGCCACGCGCAATATGAAAAATTCTACGGCGGCGCCTCGTTCCTGGTGAAGCAGAACGTCTATCGCAATTTCGAATGGAAGCGCGCCACGGCGTTGGTAGACCGCGCGCTCAGTTTACCGCCACTCGATTAAAGCCGCCTGCCCTATTGCGGCTCTGCTTTTTTGCGGCGCAGGCCGCGGAGGATAGCGGTGACCAGCGGTATCAGGATTGCCGGCAGCGCGGCATCGAAGGAGTCGTGCGCGGCGCGCGACAGCCAGGCGAAAGGATGTTGCAGGGTGGCGATCTCGGCATCTATGCCATCGAGCACCGATTGCCGCATTTCGAGGGCGGCGTTCAAGTGCGGGCCGGGCTTTGCCGTCAGTGCGATCGCCACCATGATAGCCGCCACCACAAAATCGCCGAATGCCGCGGCGACCGCCGCCCACACCGGTCCCAAGGACGATTGAAACGCGAAAAACGCCGCCACGTTGAGCATGCCAAGCCCAAACACGGCGATCAGCCCGGCCAAGGCGTAAAGCACCGCGCGGCGCATCGTCAGGCCAAACCGGGCCTGCGCGATCGTGCCTTCGATGCGCCAAAGGTTGCGCAGGTGGCGGAAGATGCGTTGCGGCACGATGGCCCCCTATCGATGAAACAGGCGTCCGATCAGGATGCCGAGCACGAGCGCGCCAAGAACACTGGTGAGCGGATGATTGACCACACCCTTCTCAGTGTCCTCTGCGAACGCCGAAATCTCCTGAGCGAGCGTGCGCATTTGATCCATGAGATTGCTGGCGTCCGCTTCGGCCGCGTTCTCCGCCGCAGCCTCCTCGGGATCGATCTTCGTCTTCCGCTCGGCGCGCATGGCGGCGATTTCACGGCGCAGCGCTTCGATTTCGGCACGGAGGTCGGTATCGCTCATGGCAGTCAAGCCCTCACATGATCGTCGCTTCGGCAGCTGGTCGCTGGCCACCCGAAGCGGCCGGCGCCGGCAACTTTATGGCGTCTCGCGCTGGTAAGAAAGCTGGTCGGTTTCGGCGGTATCGCCGCCTGCCGGCAATTCCCGCAGCCGCAGAACGGCATGGCGAATCGCGACCACGACCGGCGTCGCGACCGCGACACTACCGAGACCGAACAGCACGCCAAACAGTGCAAGACTTGCCAGCGCCACGGCGGGCGGCAGGTCAAGGGTCCGCTTCTGCATCATGGGGACTATGATGTTGCCCACGACAAAATGAATGACCGCGTAAAGAGCGAGCGTGACCCACAGCGTGAAGTTCCCGAGCGGCAGCGCCAACAGCAGAATCGGCATCGCGCCGACGACGGCGCCCAGATAAGGAATGAATTCGAACAGGCCCGCCTGGATGCCGAGCAGCAGCGGGCTCGGCACGCCCATCGCCACCAGCATGATCCCGGTCAAAATCGCCAGGAGCACCATCGCGGCGAACTGCCCCACCAGCCAGCGGCGCAGGATCGTGGCTGTTTCGTCGAACAGCAGACCCACCCGCTTGCGTTGCCGCAACGGCAGCAGGTCGACGAAGTGCTGCCTGTAGGTCAACGGATCCGCAGCGACAAAAATCCCTATCAGCACGATGACGACCACGTCGCCGATGCCGCCAATGGTTCGGCTGAATGCGTTTTGCGCCTCGCCGAAAAGCTGATTGGGATTGGCGAACAGGATGCGGGCAAGATCGCCAATGGTCGCTGGCTCACCGTGTTCCTTTCCGGGAATGAGGCCCAGCCCTGCCACGCTCTGCTCCAGCGCTTGCAGTTGCCGATTGAGCGCTTGCACGAACTGATCGATCTGCAGCGCTACGCTCAAACCGCTCCAGACCACAAACCCCGTAACGGCGACAGCGAGGGTGAGACAGACGATCGTCAAGTTCCAATGGCGGTGGATCGGCAGCACTTTCGCCAAGCCGCGGGCGCAGGCGTCAAGCAGCGCGGCGAACAGCAATCCGGCGAAGATCAAGAACAGCGTACCCGCCGCCATCCAGGCCAGGAACAGCCCGGCCCCGCCCGCGAGCCCGATCAGCACCGCGTGAACCACCGAATATTCGAAGGCCGAGGAGTCGGCGGCTTCCGTGCCCGAACGCTTCATGGCCATACAGCCGCCCCGAGAGATGCGACACGCATCAAATCTCTTGCGCCGTCTATCTTAGCGGAGGCGCAATCCGCGCCACAACTGCGACCAAGTGCGTGGCGACCACTTTTCCGACTGGAAGCGCTACGCAGCTTGCCGCCGCTATCGCACGATCAACTTTCCAATGACCTCCATTGGTAGCACCAATCGGAGAGAATCGGGGAGACGCACGAATCCATTGGCCTCGTAGAAAGCGGCTGCCTGTCCGCTGATAGCGTCGACAACCAGCATCGATGAACCCACGAAGCTTGCGCTGGCATAGGCTCGCCGCATTGCGTCGGCGACCAGTAGCGTACCTAGCCCCTCTCCTTGACGAGTTGCCGAGACAGCCAACCGGCCCACAAGGGTGGCGCTTACCAATGGATAGCGCGGAAGGTGCTTCCGGGCAGCGATAGGCACGTCCCCCTGGGCAAGCGACGTCGCACAGAGCGTGTAATAACCAAGTACGCGGGCAGGTTCGCCCAGATCGACGAGCACGAAAACACTGTTGGCTCGCCGCCTCACATCCTGGCCGGCGTACATCCGCAAATAGTTGTCGAGACTTTCGATACCGCAGGTAAACGCCGCACGGTCATGATGCGCTGCCAGCGGCTCGGTCTTGAGATCAGGCGGCAGCGCCCTGGCCATCAGCTCATCGCGACGCGCCGCTTATGTTCCGCCAACGCGCGGATGAGCCGTTTGTTCGGCTTGGGCGGATTGATCAGAGCATCGAAGAAGGCCTGGCGATCACGCTCGGAGAGCACAAGAGTTTCATGTTCGGCGATCGTAAGCCGCGCCGCGTTGGCGAGCGTCGCCACACAGAAGTCCGTCAGCTTCCGGCGCTCAAGGTGTGCCGCACGCTCGATCAAGCCCTTCGTTTCCCGGTCAACCCGAAAACCAAGCCGTTCGCCGCGCATAGG
>JBAUYV010000380.1:0-4751 GCA_049584975.1 Xanthobacteraceae bacterium
CGCTACGCCATTGTCGGCGTGTTCGTCGCCAGACACGGCCCCTTGGTGCGCGTTGCAATTACGGGTGCGAAATCTCGCGTCTATCGCATCAAAGAAATGGAAGCCGCTTTGGAACGATCGTTCACGCCCGACGCCATCAAGGCCGTCGGGGTCGATCCGCAAGAGTTGAACGCGGACATCCACGGTACTTCCGAATATCGCGCTCACCTTATCGGAGTAATGGCGCAGCGTGCCGTGGCCTCGGCCAGGCAGCGACCGAATTGATGCTATGACGGCTGCAAAAGTCCTCCTCGTCTACTACTCTCGCACCGGAAATACTCGCCGGCTGGCGCTAGCGATAGCGCGCGAATTGCAGTGCGACATCGAGGAAATTCGTGAAACTCGGACAAGACTTGGTGTCGCTGAATTCATTAAATCATGTTTCGAGGCCTTGTGGGGGCATCACGCGCAGATCGAAGCCGTGCAGCACGATCCGAAACCGTATGACCTCATTGTCATCGGCACACCGGTGTGGACTGCGTCGGTGTCGACGCCGGTGCGGGGATATCTGCGCGCGCACGGCCAAGATTTCCGCGACGTCGCATTTTTCGCCACAATGGGGCACCGCGGCAGCCGCGGCGCCTTTGTCGAAATGCAGAAGCTCCTTGGCAAGAAGCCGCTTGCGTGTTGCGCGGTGACGGCGGGACAGATCGCGGCGGGTGCATTTACACCCCGCGTCACGCAGTTCGTCGATGAGATTGGCGGTCACGCAAAGCCTGCGCGTTCAGGTGAACAGGTCGCGAGGGCGGAGCAGCCCGGCCTCGAGCGGCAGCCAAATTGATCTGGATCAAGACGTCATGGCATCGGCACGGCACACTTGATTTCGCGATGAACGCTTTTTGCTCGAAGTCAGCGACCGTGAATAAGGCGACAAGACACCCGTGAAATGTACGTCAGCGACCAAAGCCCAAGAGGTGAATATCATGCGCGCCATCGCATTCTCATTTATTTTTGCCCTAGCTTCCGTTCATTTAATCGGCTCAGCAGTGGCCGCCGACCTGACCGGCGCGGAGCTTAAAGAGCTCCTTACCGGTAAATCCGTCTATCTGCAAAATACCGCGACCTCTACGGCCGGAGCAGGTCAAAGCGTGCTCTATTACGCAGCAGACGGAACTGCGCTGTATAAAACCGGCAGCGGTCGTGTGTTGCACGGAACATGGACTATCAAAGACAACACGACATGTAATGTCTGGAAAGAACAGCCGAATGCGTGCTCGCGATACGACAAAACCGGCGATACAATTAATGTTGTCAACGCCGCTACGGGCGAGATTCGCGGCAAGGTCTTGAAGATCGTCGATGGGAATCCCGAAAAGATAGCCCCCTAATTCTAATCCCGTAAAGGTCACCGGGCCGGACTACTCCGCGGCCGCGCGCGAAGCTTGTTCGTGAATCGCGCGCCAGATGCGATCGGGCGTGTAGGGCATGTCGAGCTTGCGCACGTTGAGCGGCTTGAGCGCCTCGAGCACCGCATTGGCCAGCGCCGGCACCGAGCCGGTAGCGCCGGCCTCGCCGGCGCCCTTGGCGCCGAGCGGGTTGGACGGCGAAACCACGCCGCAATCGATCAGGGTGATCGGCGGCAGATTGTCCGCCCGTGGCATGAAGTAATCCATGAAGCTGCCGGAGAGAAGCTGCCCGCTTTGCGGATCGTAGGCGATGTGCTCGCCGACAACTTGCCCGAGGCCTTGCATCAGGCCGCCGTGCAATTGGCCCTCGACCAGCTTGTGGTTATAGACCGTGCCGCAATCGTCGGCGGCGACGTAGTTCACCACGTCGAGCGCGCCGGTATCGGGATCGATCTCGACCTCGGCGACATGGGCGCCGCTGGGGAAGGCGCTGGCGAGATCGATGGTGGTGTTGGTGTCGAGCGGATGCGTGGGTTCGCTCCATTTGCGCTCGATCAGCGCTTGGATGCCGATCGCCAAGTCCGTGCCGGCAACTTTGTATTGGCCGTTCTCGAAAACAACGTCGCCCGCCGCCACCTCGAATTCGTCGGCTGCCAGCTTGCGGCCCTTCTCGACGATTTCTTTCGCGGCGGTCTGCAAGGCGGCGCCGTGACTAATCAGGGATCGCGAACCGAACGAGCCGGTGCCGGCAAGCTTCGGCGCCGCCGCGTCGTTGTAGCGCAGTTCGATCTTGTCGGCGGGAACGCCGAGCACGTCGGCCACCAGCATCGGAAAGACGGTTTCGTGGCCCTGTCCCGACGGGCCGGCGTTCGAATACATCGCCAGGCGGCCGCCGGTCTCAACGCGGATTTCGACTTGCTCCTTGCCCAAGCCGCCTGAAGGCTCGAGAAACAAAGCGAGCCCGATGCCGCGCAGCTTGCCCCGGCGTTTGGCTTCCCTGCGGCGCTTGGCAAAGCCTTTCCAATCCGCCGCCTGCAACGCCGTCTTGAGCAGCCGCGCCGGATCGCCGCTGTCGTAATTCGAATTGGTTGGCGTGCGCATGGGGAACATGTCCTTGCGCAGCAGATTACGCCGCCGCAGTTCGATCGAATCGATTCCCAGGGCGACCGCGGCATCCTCGACGAGGCGCTCCCACAGATAAGCGACATTCGGCCGTCCGGCGCCGCGATAGGCCGTCACCGGCGTGGTGTTGGTGAAGATCAGCCGATGCCGGCCGTGGATCGCCGTCACGTTATAAAGGCTGATCGCCGAACTGGTCGGCGCCGCGACCGTGTTGATCAGGGGCCCCGCGTTGCTGCAGAAGGCGCCGAGGTTCACCAGCCATTCGACGCGCAACGCGACAAAGCGGCCATCACGATCGAGGCCCAGTTCGCCGCTGAGATCTGCCGCGCGTCCGTGGTGATCGCCGGAGAGCGTTTCGCCGCGTGTTCCGATCCATTTGACGGCGCGTCCGGTCTTCTTTGCCGCCAGCATGACGGCGAGAAATTCCGGATAGACTTCGTTGCGCACGCCGAACCCGCCGCCAACGTCGGCTGAGTGGATGCGGAAACGCTCCGCCGGCAGCCCGGTAATCAAGGCGAGCGCGTTCTTGAGGTCGCTTATGCCTTGGCTCGGGGCGCTGACCTCGAAGGAGTCGCTTGCTGCGTCGTACGACGCCACGCAGGATTTCGGCTCCATGGGATTGCCGGAAATTCGTTGCGCGCGAAGCTCGACGCGAACCTTGTGCGCCGCGGCGGCCATGGCCTGCTCGGCGGTTTGTTGATTGCCGTATTCGTAGTCGAGCGCCAGATTGTCGGGCACGTCGTCATGAATGCGTACGGCGCCGGCGGCGCTTGCATCCTTGGCTTCGACGAACACCGGCAAATCCTCGTATTCCACCGCGATGCGTTCGGCGGCGTCCTGCGCGATGTGCTCCGTCTCGGCAACGACGATTGCGACCGGCTCGCCGACAAAACGGACGCGCTCATGCGCCAGCCCGTAACGCTGCGGAACATGCAGTGAAGAACCGCCGACGCCTTTAAAGAAGGCCATCGCCGGTAGGCCCTTCCAGCCGGCGGCGGCGAAATCGGCGCTGGTCACAACGCCGAGGACGCCCGGCATCGCGCTCGCCGCGTCGGTGTCGATCTTCACGATTTTCGCGTGCGCCCGATCGCTGCGCACGAAATAAGCCGCCGCCTGGCCGTTGACGGCCACATCGGCTGTGTAGCGGCCGCGGCCGGTGACGAGGCGGGCGTCCTCACGCCGGCCGTGGAACTGATGTTCGGGCACGATCCCTCTCCAAAATCGCTCTGCAGCTTTTGGCCCATGAGTTTTTGGCCCATGAGTAATGGCGCATCGCAGGCGTACCCGGCAAGTCACCGCAATGGTGCGGCGCTGGCCCGACGCGGAGGATCACAACGTCCGCCGGCGGATTTCCTCGATGACGATGCTGTTGTCCTGTTCGCCCTCGCCGTGGCGCATGCAGGCCTCCAGAACGTCGGCATAGACTTCGAGGAGCGGCAGCTTCTGACCGGCTTTGCGCGCCTGATCGAGGATAAGGTGCGTGTCCTTGAGCGACTGGCGTACGCGGCCTTCGGGCGCGAAATCGCCGTTGATCATTTTCGCTCCCTTGGAATCCATAATGAGCGAGGCCGCCGCAGAATTGCGCGCGACCTTCAGAAATGCCGCAGGATCGAGGCCGAGCCTGCCGGCGCAAACCAGTCCCTCGGCCAGCGCTAGGCGATTGAGCGCGAGAATGTGATTGACCGCGAGCTTGGCGCGGCCGCCATCGCCGGCTTTGCCGATGTGGAAGCGCTTGGGGAACAGTGCGTCGAGCACGGGCGCCGCGTCGGCTGCGATCTTCTCGTCGCCGCCGATGAGGCCGACGCCGTCGCCCTGGCGAACCTGCTCGCTTGCCCCCGACACCGGCGTTTCCAAGAAGCGCAGGCGGTCTCCTATTCTGGCAGCGAGCGCCGCGATGCGATCCGGGTCGCAGGTCGAGGTGCAAAGCACGATCTTGCCGGCGGCCGCGGGGATGAGCGCACGCTCGACCACGTCCTCGACCTGATCAGTGTTGAAGACGGCGAGCACGATCGGATCGCAGTCGCGGGCGATGTCGGCGAGCGATCCGGCGCGGCCGCCGATTTGTGCAAGGCGATTGTTCTTCGCCGCATCGACGTCAAAGCCGATCACGGAGAATCCTGCCGCCATGAGCCGCCGCGCGTAGACTTCGCCCATGAGGCCCAGGCCGATAATGCCGACGGGGGTTCGTGGAGGCATAGGTCTTTCCTAGTTCGTCATTGCGAGCGAAGCGAAGCAATCCAGTCT
>JBAUYV010000381.1:0-1651 GCA_049584975.1 Xanthobacteraceae bacterium
GACGATGCCGCGCCCGGCGGTCATCCAGTTGACCTCGCCCGGCCGGATCGGCTGGTCGTTGGCCAGGCTATCCTGGTGGCGGATCTCGCCATCGAACAGGTAGGTGACGGTCGCAAGTCCGATGTGCGGGTGCGGTCGCACGTCGGCTGAGCGCGGCAGGTGGGCGGGCAGGTCGACCGGCCCCATGTGGTCGAAGAAGACGAACGGCCCGACTGAGCGGCGCTGGGGCGACGGGAGCGCGCGCCCGACGGTGAAGCCGCCGAGGTCGTGCCGATGCGCCTCGATGACAAGCTCGATCATGGGTCTGGCCTCCGGCGTTTCCACCCAATTAGGCGTTCGCCGCGCTTCCCGCGATAGGCCATGGGCGTCGATTGTGTTCGGCGCCGGCGGGATCCGTAAGGCGCGATGGGTTCGGTGGCGCGAGCTACGACGCTTTGAGAGCGAGAAGCGCAGCGACCAATCCGACGGTCTCGACGCCTAGGTGTCTGGTCCCGATGTGTGGGGGACTCAGTTTAGCTGAGTGCGCACACCGGGAGGAGTTATGGGCCAGATACTCCATGGCAGCGCCACGACCACGCACGCCATCCGAGCGGCGATACAGCGATCGAAGGCTCCGCTCAAAGAGCTCGCCGCCAGATATGGCCTGAACCGCAAGACCGTCGCCAAGTGGAGGAAGCGGAGCTTTCTCCATGACGTGCCGATGGGGCCCAAGGCCCCGCGCTCGACCGTGCTCATGGCCGGGGAGGAGGCCATGGCGGTGGCCTTCCGCAAGCACACCCTGCTTCCGCTGGACGACTGCCTGTACGCGCTGCAGGCGACGATCCCGCATCTCACCCGCTCAGCCCTGCACCGCTGCTTCCAGCGTCACGGCATCAGCCGGCTGCCCGAGATCGAGGGCGACAAGGCCGAGAAGAAGGCCTTCCGGCGTTACCCGCTCGGGTACTTCCACATCGACATCGCCGAGGTCCGAACAGAGGAAGGCAAACTCTACCTCTTCGTGGCCGTGGACCGGACGTCCAAGTACGCCTTCGCCCGGCTTGTGAAGAAGGCCAACGGCGCCGCGGCCAGGGCCTTCCTCGACGAGCTCGTCGCCGCCGTGCCCTACGAGATCCACACGGTGCTAACGGACAACGGCATCCAGTTCGCCGACCTGCCGAAGAACCGGGATGGCCCAACCGCCAGGATGCGCGGCCACCCCTTCGACCGCCTCTGCTGGGAGCATGGCATCGAACATCGCCTGACCAAGCCCAACCATCCCTGGACCAACGGCCAGGTCGAGCGGATGAACAGGACCCTCAAGGAAGCGACTGTCCGGCGCTACCACTACGAAACCAATCGGCAGCTCGAGGAGCACCTCGCCGCCTTCCTCGACGCCTACAACTTCGCCAAGCGACTGAAGACCCTACGAGGCCTCACGCCCTACGAAGCCATCTGCAAAGCCTGGGCAGAGGAACCGAACCGCTTCAAACTCGACCCAGTCCACTTGACCTCGGGACTGAACACCTAGCCGCACGAGGTTCCATCCGCCCCACCGCGTCCGAAAATGATGGCCGCACAGAGACGTGCGAGGCTTTTTGCTGTTTTGGGGTCCGCTCCAGCAAGAGAAGACTGCCGGCGGCAGGATTGTGGTGGTCACATAGCGAACGGACTG
>JBAUYV010000382.1:0-4471 GCA_049584975.1 Xanthobacteraceae bacterium
GACGATGCCGACGATCAAACCGGCGTCGAAAACTTCGCGGAAAACGATCAACAGTGACGCAAGCACGGGGCCCTCATTCCAAGATGCTCATGTCGCCTACTTCACGGTACGACCAGATAACCCTGCGTCGCGTGGTGAAAATCGTCGTAAAAGTTGTACCGGCCCGGCTGCAGCGGATGCACATAAACCGTGATCTCGCTGCCGACCGGCACGATCTTTTCGAAATGCAGTTCGCTGCTTTCGAACTCGGACACGATGTCGTTGAGGTTCTTGACGTGGATGGCGATCGGTTTGCCGGGCGGCGCGTGCACCTCGGCGGGATCGAACTGGTAGTTCTTCAAGGTCAGCGACAGGCTCACCGTATCGTCGGCGCGCGCGCGCGCGTCCGCGCTCAGCGCCAGCAAAGCGGCCGCAAAGACAGTTGTGCCGATGCGTAATCCATTGATTGTAAGCTTGCACCCGGTCATGGCTGGCATCCGCCTAAAATGCGTATTTAAGGAGTGCGGCAACGGCGGACTTTTTGTCAATCGAAAAGCCCAATATTAGAATTGTTATAATATCAATCGGCTGCTAGGCGTCCTCCTGATAGGAGTCTTGGCGACACATAGGTTAATTTCATGGCGATCCGCCTCGATACACGCTCGGCAGATTTTGCGCAGAAGTTTCGCGCATTTTTGGATACCAAGCGCGAAACAGCGGCCGATGTTGAAGCCACTGTGCGCGCGATCGTCGCCGATGTGGCTGCGCGCGGCGACCGGGCGCTTAAGGACTACACGCTGAAGTTCGACCGGCTTGATCTCGACCGGGTTGGGCTCAAGGTGACGGTGGAGGAGATCGCCGCGGCGCAGAAGGCTTGCTCGCGCGAGGCCCTTGCGGCGCTCGAAATGGCCCGCGACCGCATCGAGGTCTATCACCGCCGGCAGGTGCCGCAGGACGATCGCTTCACCGACGCGCTTGGCGTCGAACTCGGCTCGCGTTGGACGGCGATCGAAGCAGTGGGCCTCTACGTGCCAGGCGGCACGGCGGCTTATCCGTCGTCTGTGCTGATGAACGCGGTGCCCGCCAAGGTCGCTGGCGTACCGCGCATCGCCATGGTGGTGCCGGCGCCGGACGGCAAACTCAATCCGCTCGTGCTCGCGGCGGCGAAGCTCGCCGGCGTGGATGAGATCTTTCGCATCGGCGGCGCACAGGCCGTCGCGGCTTTGGCCTATGGCACGGAGAGTATTGCGCCGGTCGCCAAGATCGTCGGGCCAGGCAACGCCTATGTGGCGACGGCCAAACGCCTGGTGTTCGGAAAAGTCGGCATCGACATGATCGCGGGCCCGTCCGAAGTGCTGATCATCGCCGACAAGGAGGGTAATCCGGATTGGATCGCCGCCGATCTCTTGGCGCAGGCCGAGCACGATGTGAGCGCGCAGGCGATCCTCATGACCGACGACGCGTCGCTCGCGGACGCGACCGAGTGCGCCGTCGCCAGCGAGCTGACGCAATTGCCCCGCGAAAAGGTGGCCGCCGCCTCGTGGCGCGATTTCGGCGCGGTGATCCTGGTGCGCAATCTCGACGAGGCCTTGCCGCTCGTTGACGCCATCGCGCCCGAACATCTGGAGATCACCGCGGCCGACGCCGAGGATCTGGTCCGGCGCATCCGCAATGCGGGCGCGATTTTCATCGGCGCACACACGCCGGAAGCGATCGGCGATTATGTCGCCGGCTCCAATCACGTGCTGCCGACCGCGCGCTCGGCGCGTTTCTCCTCCGGCCTCGGCGTGCTCGACTTCATGAAGCGCACCTCGATCCTCAAATGCGGGCCGGAGCAGTTGCGCGCGCTTGGCGACGCAGCGATTGTGCTCGGCACCGCGGAGGGTCTCGACGCCCACGCGCGCTCGGTCGCCATCCGGCTCAATCGATAACCTGGTTTGGGGATGCTCCCATGGCGCGCGCTCCCCGGAAGCAACAGGACGGCCGGCTCGCAGTGCTGACGATTGACGAAGCGTCGATCGGCAGATCGAGCCGCGACGTCGAGCATGAACGCGCGGTCGCCATCTACGATCTCGTCGCCGACAACACATTCAAGCCGTTGGGCCACGACGGCGGCCCCTACGCGCTGCAGCTCGGCATTTCCGGCAACCGGCTGGTGTTGGATATTCGCGCGACCGACGGCACGCCGGTCATCGCCCACATGCTGTCGCTGGCGCCGTTCCGCCGCATCGTGAAAGACTATTTCACGGTCTGCGACAGCTATTACACGGCGATCCGCACGGCGACGCCGGATCGCATCGAAGCGCTCGACATGGGCCGGCGCTCGCTGCACGACGAGGGCTCGCGCATCGTAATGGAGCGGCTCAAGCGCAAGGTCGAGATCGATTTCGATACGGCGCGGCGTTTGTTCACTCTGATTACCGTGCTGTATTGGAAGGGCTGAAGGCTTGCCGCCGTCTGTGACGCGACCTCTGGCGGTGCTGTTCGCCTGCGGACTCAACTCCGTGCGCTCGCCGATCGCCGCCGGCTTGTTTGCGCAGATATTCGGACGCTCGATCTATGTCGGGTCGGCCGGGGCGCGCAAAGGCGAGCTGGATGCGTTCGCTGTCGCCGTCATGGCGGAGATCGGGATCGACATTTCGCGGCACAAGCCTGTCAGTTTCGAGGAGCTGGAAGAAGGGGCGGGGTTGAATTTCGATCTCATCGTCACGCTTGCGCCCGAAGCCCATCACCGCGCACTCGAACTCACGCGCGCGAGCGCCGTCGACATCGAATATTGGCCGACCGCGGACCCGAGCGCGGTCGAGGGCAACCGCACCCAGCGGCTCGATGCCTATCGGGAGGTGCGCGAGCAGCTGTTGGCGCACATCCAGCAGCGCTTCGTCAGGCCGAGCGGCGGCAATGAGTGATGAAACACGCCCGTCAGGGTTCGAGTGAAGCCGTGTAGGCGGCGAGCGCCAGCATGTCGTCGACCGTGAGGTTTTGTACCACCGGCAGCATCAGCATGGCGGAGGGGCCGGCGCGGTCGCCATCCTGGATCATGTAAAGCTGTCGCACCATGTAGGTCGCCTGCCGTCCGGCGATCGGCGGCACATCGCCCAAGCCCTGAAGGGTCGGGCCGTGGCAGACCGCGCACGGAACTGTCTTGCCGTCGCCGCCGGTCGTGGCCAACGCCTCGCCTTTGGCGATGCTGCCCTTGGGCACAAAGGCGATAAATCCCAGGCGCGGATCGCGATTGAGCACCACCTCTTCGTCCTCCGGAATTTCGATGATCCGGTCGCCGATCGGTTCGCTGCCGCCGTCCGGAAGCCGCAGGCGTTTGTTGCCTGGCCCCACATAGGTCTTGGGCACCGTGTCGGTCTCGACCACCCGGATCCACAGCCGCCGCTTCAGCGCAGCAAAGTATTCGGCCGCGGCGCCGACCTCGTAATCGGTGATGTACTGGCCGATCGTGGTCATGGAGCCGGAGCCTTTGCGGGCGCCGCTTTTGTAGTCGGCCATTTGGCGGGTGAAGTAGTTCACCGGAAGCCCGGCCAAATATGCTGATTCATCGTGCCCGGTGCCGGTCGGCAGATGACAGGCGGCGCACGCCCGCACCGTCGTTCCACTGCCGTGCGCGACCACGCGCGGCATCAGCGGATGCACGTCCGGATACCAATCGGGCGGATTGAACAGATCGTCGATCTGCTGGCGCGTGTATGTCATGACGCTGGCCGGCGAGGTCTTTGGTTGACCGTCATCCTTGGGGGCCGCGGGCTGAACCTTGTCGGTGACGGGGAATGCCCAGCCGGGGCGGTCCGCCGCGTGCGCTGCAAGCGGCATGAGACCGGTCAGCAATGCCCAGACCGCGAGGCGCATGACCTCCTCCAAGGTGGCGCGGCCATCTTCTTACTCGGGCCGCGCATGCTGCGCTCACGATAGCACAGCGCGGTGACGAACCTTTAGGGCCTGCGTGGCACCATGCTGCGGCGCGGGTGGGGAAAGTCATGTCGCGTTGGCAAGACGAGAAGGCGGAGAGAAATCGGCGGGCAGTCGCGCGGCTCACCAAGGCCTTGCCGGCCGTCTTTCCGTCGGCGGTTCTGTCTCGCGCGCTGGGCCGGGCGTTTGTGCCGCCGACGCCGCGGCTTGCCATCGACGGCTACTGGCGCGCGCATCCGTTGCGCGCCGATCGCTTGGCGCGGGCGTTGGCTCGGCGCAGTGGAGCGCCCGTCGGCTGGACATGGCGGCTGGGCGACAACCGCAAGAGCGGATTACCGGCCACATTCCGCGCACCGCCCGCGCCGTACCGCGAGCGCGCCTTTTCGCGCGGTGCCGGCTTTTGCTGTGTGTGCGGGCAGCCGATTTACCGCTTTGGCTGGCATGTCGATCTTTGGGACGGCGGTCCAAACAAAAATGCCAACTGGCACTGCGCCTGCGTGATCGCCTGGCAGTTCTGGAATGCGCCCAGCAACGAGGCGAAGTCCCTGCGCCGCCTGCAGGCCCGCCGCTGCAC
>JBAUYV010000383.1:0-21147 GCA_049584975.1 Xanthobacteraceae bacterium
CTTCTCGTCGAACATGTCATTGTGATTGTCGAACTTGGTGTCCCAAACCTGATCCTTGCCCCAATACGCCGAAGCCGCCATCGGCTTTTCAATGGCGGCATGGTTCACGCCGCCGACCTGCCCGAAGGCCTCGGGCACATTCTCGCCCTCTGGCGGCGTAACGTAAGTGACCTCTCCTGTTTTCGGATCAAGAACCGGCAAGTGGTCGGTCGCGTATTCCGGCGAGCCGTAAAGCTTGCCGTAGGCATTTACGGTTGGGTCGCGTTTGTCTGACGAGATCAAATCGTGCAGGTACTGCTTATCGTTGCCCCAATCCCACGTGGTGACGACGATGTTGCGCTCGATGCCCTGCGGACGCTCAGGCTTGACGTTGGGCAGTTCGCCCTTGGCGATGCGGTCGGTCCAATCGCCAAAATATTTGAGTGGCACGCCGTTGAACTTGCCGGCAATCGGATTGATCATCAGCGGCGCTGCCTGCCCGGATTGAATACGGCGGGCCCAAGCTTCTTCACCGGTCTTGAACGAACCAAGCGCCGCCGGGATGGTGCGCGTGCCGAGCTGGCCGAGCTGATGACAGCCGACACACGCCTGATTCTTGATCGCAGTCAGCCAATCGGCCTGGGTAATCTTTTCGGGAATGTCGCTCTTGCCGCCGAATTGGTCCGCGGTCGGTATCTTCAGCATCGCGAACCAATAGATCGCCGGATAATACTGCGCCGCCGCCGCATCGTTCGGCGCCAGCACGGCGGTCAGGTCGAGATGCTGCCCAGGCTCGGATTTGACCTTGGGCGAATCGATCAACCCATAACCGCGGACCCAGACCTCATAATTGCCCTTGGGGAGATCAGGCACCACATAGCGGCCGCGCTCGTCCGTAACGACCATCTTGGCATAGCGGGTTGGCAGGTCGTGTGTTTCCGCGATAACCCAGACGCCGGCTTCCGGCCCATGGGGGCCAGTAACCACGCCGCCGATGTCGTGTTTACTGATGGATTGGGCGCTCGCCGGCGTTGCGGCGAGAAATGCCGCGATAGCGATCGCTGGGACGCTCAAATAGACGAAGCGCTTCATGCCAACCTCCCTGTGAGCACGCTCCCTGGGCCGGAGCGCGCCTGAATTGCGCCGGAATCTGCCTTAGCGGCTGCCAAGCGGCAAGGGGAAATCCACCGCCATGAGGCTGCTATGCGGGCACGTCAAATGACCGCCGCCGCCGCGCGTATCGGCGCGAGCCGGCAGCGGCTCAGTGTGCCGAGGTGCTGACCGCCGTGCTGAGCTTGTCGAACAGGCCGGTGATGTCCTTGCGGATCGTGGCCAGTTTCGTGAACTGATCGGCGAGGCTCGCTACGCGGTCTTCGAGTTCGGTTTTGGCCTCGGAGAATATTTTCACACGTGCGGCCAGATCGCCTTCCTCGCCGCCCTCGACATGGCGGATTCTCGCCATGAGGTCATCGCGAAGCTCGTGCAATTCGTCGACGAGCTTCAAGACGCCGCTTTCGGCAGATTCGAGCGGAAGCAGCCGCGATTGAATGTCGTCGAGTCTCTTCTTCAAGTCGCCGAAGACGACTACCCGACCTTCGATTTCGTGGAACTGACCTTCCGTTTTCTTGACGAACTGCGACAGTTCCTCGACGCGGGCATCAATGGCCGCCACATCCGACCAGTTCACGCCCGCTCCGTTCGCACCCGCGCCGTTCCCAGTCGTCCCGTTCGTTCCCGCCCCATTGTGAGAAATTGCGAGCGTATCGATCGTGCGGTCGAGCGCGGAAAAAAGACCGGCGACATCCCTGCGCAGACTTCCGAGCGTGGAAAATTGCAGGCTTAGATGCAAAATGCCGTCATCGAGTCTCTTCTTTTCATCGGAGAGTTTCTGCACGCGGTCAGCAAGCGGGCCCTCGGGAGTGCGCTCCAGTGCTTCGAGGTTCGTGGCCAGGATGTCGCGGTCATCGCTGAGCTGCCGGACACGGCTGACGATGCCGTTGTCCGCCGCCATGAAGGGAGCAAGCCGCGTGCGCAGTTCGGCGCAGAGTTCGTCTAGCGTCGCGATCGTCTTCGAGGCTTGCTCGATTTGATCGCACCGTGCGCCGCCCTGCCTGAGGAATTCGGTCAGGTTCGTGAGTCGAATATCGAGCGCGGTGCCATCATCGCCGCTGGCGACCTCGGCGAGCGACCGATCGATGTCGCTTTGGTGACCGTCAAGCTCGGCAAAAAGCTGCTCGATCTTGCGCCTGGTATAGAGCACCGGAGCGAGCCGATCTTTCAATTTTTGCTGCTGCTCGCGAAGCGCGGCGACGCGCGGTTCCAGACCGTTCATCTCGTGGCGGCTTTGCTGGACCTGAGCGAAGCGCTCCGCTTCACTGAGGCGCTGCTGCAGAGCCGAGATGGCATCTTCGGGATCGGTGCGCGTAAGTTGTTTCACGTCCGCGTCGACGTTGGCCTGCGCTTTCGTGAGATCCTTCACGTCGCGCCGCACGCCATCAAGGCGATCCTCGAGCGCGTCGCTAGCTTGATGCTGTCGAAAGAGGCGCTCCCAAAGCCACACCGCAAAGGGGAGCATAACCAGCGGCACGAGCACGATGACGGCCCATGCGATCTTGTGTAGCAGCGGTTCGGAACGGAAGGCGGCGATCAAGGAGGCCATTTCCGGCCCCTGGGTCATGACCACAAACGCCACCGCCAGCACGAAGAGCACTACAGAAACGCCGACAAATTTACCCATCGGAACGCTTCACCCACCCAATACAACGCCGCTCTTAGTTGGTACTGCAGTAAGGCGCCCTGCACAAGAGTGGATGCATCGCGTGGACAACCAAAGCGAGCTTCGTTATTGAGTTTTTGGGGGACCCTCCTAGCGTAAAGCCATGGAGGAGGCGGAAAAAATGACAGCGCTCCGGCTCGGCGGCACGGCCATTCTCGCCATCGCGGCAATCCTCCTGTGCGCCGATGGCCGCCGGGCGCTGAGCGAGGAGCACGGCCAAAAAGCGGCCGCGCCGCATACAACATGCCAGCGTTCGGATTTCCGCGTGGTGGTCGATGTCGGACACACCGAGGCGGTGCCCGGCGCCATGAGCGCGCGCGGCGTACCCGAGTACACGTTCAACCTTAACCTCGCGCAAGACGTGAAACAGGCTCTCGTCAACGCGGGCTTCGACAAGACCGTTCTTCTCATCACCAGCAAGGCCCCGTTCCTCGGCCTGTTCGAACGGGCCATCCGCGCCAACGCCATGGCGGCCAATCTTTTCATTTCGATCCACCACGACTCCGTGCCGGACGATTTGCTGCGGACCTGGCAGTACGAAGGTCAGGATCACCACTTCAACGACGATTATCCGGGCTACGCGCTTTTCATTTCAAATCAGAACGGCGACCGGGCCGGCAGTCTGCTGTTTGGTAAGTTCCTGGGCACCGAACTGCAGGCCCGCGGATTGGGCTACACGCCCCATTACATCTTGCCGATCATGCGCCACCGCCGGCGTGAGCTCCTGGACGCCGATGCCGGCGTCTACCGGTACGACGAGCTGATCGTGCTGCAGCGAACCCACATGGCGGCCGCACTGCTTGAAGCCGGCTCAATCATCAATCGCCAAGAGGAGCCGGTATTGGCCAGCCCGGAGCGCCGCGCCGTGACCAGTGCGGCAATCACCGCGGCGGTGGAGGATTTTTGCGCGGCGCGCGCGGCGCGGCACGACGACCGGTTGGTGAAGCGGCCATCGGCGCCAACGGTGGCGGCCCTGCCCCACCGAGCGGCGACGCTTCCCTCGCTCACTCAACCCAAAGCGCCACCCGACCGGATGAGTTTACACTAGGACAGTCTGGCTGCGGCGGAACGCAAGTACGCTAATGATCATGAAGTTGATCATGCTGATGCCGACGCCAGCCGCGAAAGCAGGCGCGTAATAACCGAAATAGTCGTACAGAACGCCGCCTATCCAGCCGCCCGTCGCCATGCCCGAACCGCTGCACAGCAGCAACGTCGGAATCCGCCAATAGGCTTCGCCGACGGGAAACATTTCGCGCGACGCCAGTATGTTGGCGGGAACAAGACCGCTGAAACCGAACCCGAACAAGGCCGAGACCGTAAACAGGCCAAGCTCGTTTTGGGTTGCCAGAAACAACGCCAAGCCAACGGTCTGACACGCGGATCCCGCCAGCATCGTGTACAGGCCGCCGACCCGGTCGGATATGGCTCCCCACACTTGGCGGCTCATGAACGCCATGCCGAGCAGGACCGACAGCATTGCCGCGCCGTGGATTGGGCTAATGCCAAGGTCACTGCAGAAGGCGACGAGATGCGCTTGCGGCATCGACATCGGCACGCAGCAGGTGAAGATCGCGCAGGCCTGCAATACGAACACCAGATTGGGCCGCCAGCCCAAAATTGTTTTGAAGTCTCTGCCGACGCCGACGCGCACATCGCCATGCGCGCTTTCAGGAGGGGGTCCTAACACGATTGCCGAACACGGTACGATAAGGAGGAACTCGATCACCGCGTAGTACAGCATCGCGTGCCGCCATCCGGCATAGGCGATGGTGCGCTCGAAAATTGGCGGCCAGATCGCTCCGGCGAGGAAGCTGCCGCTAGAAATCAAAGCCAGCGCCGATCCGCGCCGCCGGTCAAACCAGCGGCTCACATAAACGTAGAACGGCGCATTGATGCCGCCGAGGCCGAGTAAGCCGATAAACAGGCCGTGACCGATGTAGAGCGGCAGGGGCGGTCCGTACGTCGACAGCGTCAGCCCAATCGCAATCATCGTGGCGCCGCTGATGACCGTCCAACGCACCCCGATGCGCTCCGCCACACGCCCCATCAGTATTCCGCCGAAACCGGAACCAAGCCAAACCAGCGCGCCCGCAAACGCGGGAACCGCACGTTCGCCGTTAACCTCGGCGGCGATGTTCTTAAGCGCCACCACGGTGATCCACGGAGCGCCGAAAGCAACCGCCATCACCAGAAGCGCAGCCGTGGCGACAACCCACGACGCTCTCGTTTCCACCGACGGGGGCGATGATGATTTCAGCATGTCTTTCGCGTTGCTGTCGCGCCCGGCGGGGCTCGTCGGCTTTTCGCAGGATATAGCAGCGGCGGCGCTGGCCCGCCCAGAAAAATAATTTCCGGCCGGGAATAAACGCGGCGGTTGCCCGATCTCATCCGCAGAAGCCGCCTTGGCTTCAACGGAGACAGACAATGAGCAAATTCGACCGCGATGACGGCGTCAGCCGGCGCACAGTCCTCGAATGCATGACTTGGGTGGGAACCGGCGTGCTGTGGACCGTTTCCGGCGGCGTTCCGCACGCGCTGGGCCTTATCGACCAGGCGGCGGCGCAGGAAGCACACGCGCTGACGTTCCTGCAGATCAGCGACAGCCATATCGGCTTCGACTTCAAGACGCCGTATCCCAACGCGGTCGGCACGCTCGAGGAGTGCATCGCCAAGGTTAATGCGTTGCCGACCAAGCCAGCTTTTATGATCCACACCGGCGACATCAGCCATTTGTCGCTGGCGGCGCAATTCGACGATGCCGACAAGGTCATCGCGCAGACCAAGCTCGACGTTCACTACGTGCCGGGCGAGCATGATTTCGTCGATCAGGAACAGAAGCTTTACCTGGAGCGCTATGGAAAAGGCACCAAGGGCGCGGGCTGGTACAGCTTCGATGCCAACGGCGTGCACTTCATCGCGCTCATCAACGTCCACGATCTGAAGGCAGGCGGGCTTGGCAATCTCGGCGCCGAACAGCTCGAATGGCTTGAAGCCGACGTGAAGGCCCGCTCGGCCTCCACGCCGATTGTCGTGTTTGCTCACATTCCGCTTTGGACGGTTTATCCGAATTGGGGCTGGGGCACCGATGACGGCGCGCAGGCGCTTTCGTACCTCAAACGCTTCGGCTCGGTGACTGTACTCAACGGTCACATCCACCAGGTGATGCAGAAGGTCGAAGGCAACGTCACCTTCCACACCGCGCGCTCCACGGCCTTTCCGCAGCCCGCGCCCGGCTCCGCGCCTTCGCCGGGCCCGATGAAGGTCCCCGCCGAGAAGCTGCGCAGCATGCTTGGCATCGCCGACGTCATGTTCAAGCAGAACGATCAGCCGCTCGCCATCATCGACTCGGCGCTGGAAGGCTGATGGGGTCCGCGATGTCCATCTCAAAAACACTGCAAGGCGCACTCATCGCCGCCGCACTTGGAGCGGTCTGTGCCCCCGTCCTGGCGCCGATAGTGCTGCCCGCCCGCGCGCAAAGCGCGGCCGCGGCGCACAGCGTTTCCATCGACAATTTCACCTTCAACCCGGCAACGTTGACGGTGAAGGCCGGGACCACGGTGACCTGGACCAACAAGGATGACATCCCGCACGGGATCGCCTCGTCGAACAATGCCTTCACCAGATCGAAGGCAATGGACACTGACGATAGCTTCTCGCTTACCTTCACCACGCCCGGTACCTATCAGTACTTCTGCTACATCCATCCGCACATGACCGGAACGATCGTGGTACAAGCAGCGACGGGCAGCAACGCGACCCAGTGATGCTCGATCGACGAGCGAGATACGATGGCAGGTTATGCCGATGACGAGCATGACAAAGCGCGGCGTTTTCGCGACGCCGCGCTGCCCTATCTCGACGATGTGTTCACGTTGGCCCGCTATCTCATGCGTAATACCGCAGATGCCGACGACGCCGTGCAGGAATGCTATCTGCGGGCGCTGCGTCATTTCGATACTTATCGCGGTCCCGCCATGAAGCCGTGGTTACTGACCATTTTGCGCAACGTTTGCAATGCGGAGTTCGCGCGCCGCGGCAAGCAAGAAGTTTCGGCCGACTGCAGCGCCGAGAAGGAAGCCGAAGACGTTCCGCTGTGGCAGGAACCGCAGTCCTCGCCCGAAACCACGCTGCTGCGGCAGCACGACGACGACTCCATCCGCCGGCTTATCGCCGCGCTTCCGCAGCAATTCCGCGAGGTCATTGTGCTGCGTGAGGTCAACGAATTGTCGTACCAGGAGATTGCTCAGGTCGCCGGCGTCCCGGTCGGAACTGTGATGTCGCGGCTGGCGCGCGCGCGGGCGATGCTGCGTTCGGCATGGAACGTCGCCGAAGGAGCGGCGCCATGAACTGCGCCGAATGCGAAGTCCTATTGCACGCGTTGCTCGACGGCGAACTCGATGCCGGCCATGCGCGCGACGTTGAGGCCCATCTGGCGACGTGCGCGGCGTGTACTGAGAAGCTTAACGCGTTCAGCGCGATGCGCAGCACGATGGCCACTGCGAACCTGAAAGAGTCCGCGCCGGCGAGTCTCCGCAGCCGGATCGAAGCGGCACTGCCCTCCCCGGCGCCGCGCTCCGCGGCACCGCGAAAGTTCTTTCAACCGTCGCGCCGCATGTTCTTTGGCGGCTTTGCGACCGGCGCGGCACTGTCCGCAGTCGCTGCCGCAAGCATTGTTCTCACCGTCGTCCGCAACGATGAGGAACAGACAATCGCTGACGAGGTGGTCTCGGCGCACATCCGTTCGCTGCAGGCCGGGCACCTCATGGACGTAGAAACAAGCGACCAGCACACGGTCAAGCCGTGGTTCGACGGCAAGGTCGATGTCGCGCCGCCGGTCGTCGACCTGACCGCGGAGGGGTTTACGCTGCTCGGCGGCCGCCTCGACTACATCGACGGGGAACCGGTGGCCTCCGTCGTCTATCGCCGGCGCAAGCACATCATTAATCTGTTTGTCGCCCGGCGATTAGGCCGCGAGCACGCATCTGTGACCGCGAGCACGGTCCAGGGCTACAACGTTCGCCATTGGTCGGACCAAGGGCTCGATTTCTGGGCGGTCAGCGACCTCGATGGGGGAGAGCTGGGCGAATTTGTCCAGAAAGTGTCGGCAGCGCTGCACCCAGGTCGGCCGTCCTGACTGGCCTCAGGCGAGATTAACGGCTAAAACCGCGACGTGTTCATTATTTGCGCCGTACGCAGACCTACGGGCAATACGAAACGTACCGGCACGCCAGACGTTTAATCACGAGCCATGGATCAACGCGTTGACGGCGAACATCGCCAAGAGACCGCGCCGAACCGGGAAGCAAAACCCGCGACCGGAACCGCGGCACATGACCGGTCGTGGCTGAACACCTTACGTGAGCATCGCGCTCTGGTCCTGACCATAACGGCGGTTTGCATCCTCGTGCTGGTCGGTGTCGTCGTCTGGTGGATCAACGCCAGTCATTACGAGTCGACCGATGACGCGTTCATCGACGCCCGCACCGTCACCATCAGTTCCCAGCTCAGCGCGCGGGTGGTCGACGTGCCGGTCACCGACAATCAGCTCGTCACCGCCGGAACCGTCCTGGTCAGCCTGGACAAGAGCGACTACCAAGCGCAGGCCGATCAGGCCAAAGCACAGGTCGATCAGGCGCAGGCCAACATCGCCAATATCGACGCGCAGATCGCGGCCCAGCGGGCTCGTATCGATGAAGCTGACAAGCAGGTGGTCCAGGCGCACGCCGTACTCACCTTCGCGCAGCAGCAGAACGAGCGCTACGGAGGTCTCGTCAAGAGCGGCGCGGTCACTGTCGAGCAGGCGCAGCAGTACAACTCTAATTTCCTGCAGGCCCAAGCGAGCTTCGCGGCCGCACAGGCCAATGCCGTCGCCACGGAAAAGCAGCTTCCCGTGCTACAGACCCAGCGGCAACAGGCGCAGGCGCAGCTCGAGCAGATGCAAGCCGCGGCGGAGCCGCCGCAGATCAACCTGTCACGCACAGTGATCACGGCGCCGGTCGACGGATATGTCACCAACCTGACGGCCGCAAAGGGCCTGTATGCCGCGGCCGGGCAAGCGCTGATGATGTTCGTGCCGCGCATCGTGTGGGTAACGGCGAATTTCAAGGAGACGCAACTTAACTTCCTACGCGATGGGCAGCCGGTGGACATTACCGTCGATGCCTATCCCGATCGAACCTTCAAAGGCCATGTTGCCAGCGTCCAGGCAGGCAGCGGCACCGCCTTCAGCCTGCTACCGGCACAGAACGCAACGGGCAATTACGTCAAGATCGGGCAGCGCGTGCCGGTCAAGATCGTCTTTGATAACCCGCCCGACGTGCTGCTCGGGCCTGGCATGTCGGTGGTGCCGAACGTGAAGGTGCGATGAGCGACCAGAGCCAAAGAGGCGGCTGGAGCCCGAGCCGATCGGCAGCAGGTCATCGCAACCCTTGGCTCGTCGCCGTCGTGGTGTCGATCGCGACGTTCATGGTGGTGCTCGACACCGCCATCGCCAATGTGTCGCTGCGCTACATTGCCGGCAGCCTCGGCGCCAGTATCGACGAAAGCACCTGGGTGGTCACGACCTATCTGATCGCCAACGCCGTGGTGCTGCCGGTGAGCGGCTGGCTTTCAAACGTGATCGGGCGCAAGCGTTTCTACATGATCTGCGTTGCGCTGTTCACGGTGAGCTCGCTCCTGTGCGGCCTTGCACCCAGTCTCAACATGCTGATCGTGTTTCGCATCCTGCAGGGGCTAGGCGGCGGCGGCATGCCGACCAGCGAACAGGCCATCTTGGCGGACACGTTTCCACCGGAGAGACGCGCCCAGGCGTTTGCCCTCTACGGCATCGCCGTTATCGTGGCGCCGACGGTCGGCCCGACGCTTGGCGGTTGGATCACCGACAATTATTCCTGGCATTGGATTTTCTTCATCAACGTGCCGATCGGCATTGCGTCGCTGGCGCTGGTGCAATGGCTGCTGGTGGAACCGGAAACGCTTGAGCGCGAACGTCGCGAGCGCCTGTCCGGTGGGCTGCGGATCGATTGGATTGGGTTTGCGCTGATCGCGGTCACATTCGGCGCGCTCGAATTCGTGCTCGACCGCGGCCAGGAAGACGATTGGTTCAAATCCAATCTGATTATCGCCTTCGCCCTCATGTCGGCCGCAGCGTTCATATTCTTTCTATTTTGGGAGCTCACGGAGGACGATCCGATCGTAGACATTCGGCTGCTGTGCCACCGCCAATTCGGCATGGCCTTCCTGATCATGCTGAGCGTCGGCGCGATACTGTTCGGCTCGAACCAGATCCTGCCGCAGCTGTTGCAGACCAGCTTTCCCTACACGGCGGAACTCTCAGGGCTTGCGGTGATGCCGGGCGGATTGGCGATGCTAATCATGATGCCCATTGCCGGCATGGTGGTCGGGCTGATGCAACCGAAATATTGGATCGCGATCGGCATGGCCGCGATCGCGCTATCGATGTGGTACTCAACAAACCTCGTTCCCGATGCGAGCTTCGGCTATTTTGCGATGATCCGTATTTTCCAGGTAATCGGGCTCCCGTTTCTGTTTATTCCGGTCAATACGATTGCCTATGACGGATTGGCGGCAAATAAGTCCAGTGAAGGCTCGGCACTGATCAATGTCGCCCGCAATCTCGGAGGAAGTGTCGGCGTCTCGTTGGCCAACACCGAATTGCTGCAGCGCAGCCAATTCCACCAATCACGGCTTGTTGAAAACACCATCCCGTCATCGCCGGTGTTTCAGGCCACCGTGAAACAGATGACACAATACTTCACGCAGCAAGGGGCGCCGCCAACCGAAGCGCAAGCTCATGCATACGGATACATCGGCCAACTGATCAGCGAGCAGGCCTCGCTCCTGGCCTATATCGACGTGTTCTACACTTGGGCTATTTTTGCCGCAGTGCTCGTCCCTATCATCCTGTTGCTGATTCGGCGCGTATCCAGCGGCGGCCGTGCGACCGCTATGCATTAAGATGTACGCGATTCTAACAATAAGAAATTGAGAGGAATTTATTTACCATGCAATGGCCATTGGAACGAAAACCGTCAGTGGCGCAGCCGGGCTACGCGATGGGGCGCGTATTTTGTGTGCTGGGAATCCTCCTCGCCGCGCAGTTCGCCGCAGCGCAGCCGAAGCCGGTCACGATCGAAGTCGTCATGGTCGATTATCGCTTCGAGCCCGACCATCTGACTTTTGAGCACGATGTTCATTATCAGCTGCATCTGGAGAATCACGGAAAGGAGACTCACGAATTTACGGCCCCGACATTTTTGGCCACCGCCACGATCGATAATCCAGATGCGCTCAACCGCGAGCACACCGAGGTCCTGGTACAGCCCGGCGAATCCAAAGACCTCTTCCTCACGCCGCACCGCCCCGGCACCTACGATTTGCGCTGCGCCGACCACGACTGGAACGGGATGGTAGGCGGAATTACCGTCAAATAACGCCTTAGGCGGAAAATAGTCACATTAACGCCGCCTGCGCCGCAGGCAGACGCCATAATGCCTGCCAAATCATACGGCATTTTTAGGCATCCTTCGGGGCAGTACTCGGCCCGACCGAACAGCGGGCCGCCGGCCCGTAGACCACGACCGGCGCTGCGCCGTGAAATCCTGCTCGGAAAAGCATCGCCGGCGTTGTCCCGCGCCGAGATTTCTTTTTGTTTCCGGCGACGGCACCATTCTTGCTTGAAGTCGTTGTCGGAGGGGGTTGTGGGGCTGTGTATCGGAAGACCTGGGAAGAAAGGAGTCGCCAATGTGTGACTTTAGCCTTCAAAGCGTACGGTCGCGGCCGGCGAAAGTCGGTGACAAGCTTGTGACTCGTGACTTCGGGACGGGAACGCGTGGGTTCGCCGCCTCGGACGACCCTGGATTAGCGGTGTGCGTGCTGCCCGGAACGGAGCTGGCCTTTGCCGGCGACGTTGCGTGCCTGCCGGCCGGCCTTCTGGGGTGGAAGACCAAGACTATAAACCACCAAACTGCCATCTTTCGTCAGGTCAACAAGGACAAGTTGGCCGCGCATCACGACGCGCTCGAATTTCCGGATGGGCGTATCGTGCTGCTGACGTTGCTCTGCGAAGGACAGGCGGCAACCGTGCTGCAATTGCCGGCTCAGCCGACAACTGCCGAAGAGGCGCGCGAACAGGAGCGTGTAGGCTTCTTAGGCTAACACGCGTCCGCTTACATTGCGCAATGAAAGCCGGCCGCCTGTCGGGCGGCCGGCGTTTTGTCACTGCTGCGGCCGCACTGGGCTGTGTCCGATACGGAAACGCTCACGCGCCGGTCAGCTCGTCCCCGCCGGCCCGGCATCCGCGAAACAGCGAACACCCGCATTGATGATTCTCTGACTGTCCAAACGCCGCCGGTATTTGCGGTGCGCTGGGTTATCGATTCGTTGATTGTCCTGAGGCATGGTGTGGCTCCCACGCACTTTGTGTTGTCTGGACCATAGCCACCGGCGTCCCGCTCAGGGAGCGGTGGCGCCCACCCTCAATGAGCCTAATATACGCGGCTACGGATCGCGTTGAAGGGCGCCGGCCATTTCGATGAACCAGTCTGTCGATCAGCCGACCCAAGATCCGAGCCAAGATCCGACCCAAGATCGCCCCCAAGTGGAGCCGGCGGAGCGCGTTGGCGAGTCGGCAGGCGGCGAGGGCAAGACACCGTCGACGGCGGCGCTGTTTCTCACGGTCTTCCCCTCGATCATGCTGCCGATGTTTATGGCCGTCGCTGACCAGACCATCGTCGCCACGGCACTGCCGACCATCGCGTCCGAGTTGGGAGAGATCGAGCGCGCGTCCTGGGTCGTCGTCGCCTACCTGATCGCCAACACCATCGCCGCGCCCGTTTACGGACGCCTCGGCGACACTTTCGGCCGGCGCCTAATGATGATCGTAGCGCTGACGATCTTCGTGGTGGGCTCGGTGCTCTGTGCGCTCTCACGCAACATCGAATGGCTGACGGCGTTTCGCGTGCTGCAGGGGTTTGGCGGCGGCGGCCTGATGACACTGTCGCAAGCGCTGATCGGGGAAGCTATTCCGCCTCGCGAGCGCGGCCGCTACCAGGGCTATCTCGCCGGTGTCTCGGTCAGTTCGAGCACATTCGGTCCGGTCGCCGGCGGCTACCTGACCGAAGCCTTCGGCTGGCAATCAATTTTCCTCGTCAACGTGCCGCTCGGGCTCGTGGCCTTCTTGCTTGTATTGCGCTTGGCGGCGCGCCCGGCCGATCAGCGCCGCACCACGTTCGATACGCCGGGCCTCGTGCTGTTCATCATGTTCGTGAGCCCGGTCATTCTCGCGCTTGAACAACTTCAGCGCCTGCAATCAAGCTCCGTGCCGTTAGCGCTCGGTCTCTTGGCCTTTGGCATTCTCGCGCTTGTCGCCTTGATCTGGCAGGAGCGCCACAGCACCTCGCCGCTCATTCCGCCCCGCCTGTTCAGAGAGCCTTCGATCTGGCGCAGCGACGGCTTGGCGGCGTGCCATGGCGCCGCGCTGGTTTCGCTGATCACGTTCCTGCCGATTTATCTGCGCGCGGTCCGCGGCGCGTCGCCGGCCGAGACCGGCCTCATGCTGCTGCCTCTGACTTTTGGTATCGGCCTGGGTTCATTGATCACAGGACAAATCGTGACGCGAACCGGGTGGACGGCGATCTTCCCCTCGTACGGATTGATTGCCGCAACGCTGGGACTGCTGGGGCTCGCCTTCTGGACCCCTCACTTGAGCGTGCACGAACTGCCCTGGGCCTGGGGCGCCGTTGCGCTGTGCATGGGCACGGTCATGGGGGTGGTGCAGCTCACGGTGCAATCCGTGGCAGGGCCGCGGCGCCTAGGCACCGGCGCGGCCATGGTGCAATTTTCTCGCTCGGTCGGCGCCGCCTTTGGCACAGCGCTGGTGGCCGCAATATTGTTCGCGATCCTGGCCGGCAGCGACCGCGAGACCGCAAGCATTTTCGGCACCATCATCGAGCGGGGGCCGGAGGCAATCGCCACGCTCGCACCGGCACGTCAGGCTGTCGTGCAGGCCGAAATCGGCGACGCCTTCCGCGCCGCCTTCCTCACCATCGCGGCATTCACCGGGATCGGCACCCTGCTGGCGTGGTCGTTGCCGCTGCGCCGCGTATAACCGCTCAGCATCGGCGGCATTGCGCGCCGCACCGCATCCGGGAAACTAAAGCTATGACCAAGATCCTGCTGACGCGGCACGGCCACGTCGACGGCATACACCCCGAGCGCTTCCGCGGCCGCGAGCCGCTCGATCTGACCGCACGCGGCCGTGCCGATGCTGCTGCTGTGGCACGCCGCATCGCAGATGGCGGCTGGCGGCCGAGCAAAATCTACACAAGCCCCCATGGGACGCTGCGTGGAGACCGGCGCGGCCATCGCCAAAGCCTGCGGCATCGCGGCCGAGGTCTGCAACGATCTCAACGACATCGACTATGGCGCGTGGCAGTTCAAGACCTACGAGGACGCCAAGAAGGACAATCCGGCGTTATTTGCCGCCTGGTTTGCCACACCGCATCTCGTCCGCTTTCCCAACGGCGAGTCGTTGCAGGACCTTGCGGCGCGCGGCGCCAACGCGCTGCGATTTGTTCTTGCGCGGCATCCCGGCGACACGATCGTACTCATCGGGCACGACAGCGTGAATCGCGCGTTGCTGCTGCAATTCCTTGACCTGCCGCTGTCGGCCTATCGCCGTGTGGCGCAAGACCCGTGCTGCCTCAACGAAATCGACATCGATGGCGAAAAGATTTGTATCCTGCGCCTCAACGAGACGCACCATTTGGATGCACAGGCATGATGACACGTTCACAGGGATCGGCCTGAGCCATGGCCTTCGTCGGTCGTTCGGTTCCGCGGCTCGAAGATCCGCCGCTGGTTACCGGCCGCGGGCTGTTCGCGGCCGATGTTTCGTTTGGTCATCAACTGCACATGCACGTGGTGCGCTCCGCCCACGCCCATGGGCGCATCGTGTCGATCGACACCAACGCCGCGAAGGCAGCGTCAGGCGTTGTCGCGGTGTGGACGGCAGCTGACGTCGCCGACATTCCGCCGATCGGTTTTCGCCTGACCCGCATCGAGGGGCTCGATCCGTACCGCCAGCCGATCCTGGCGACGAACCGCGTGCGCTACGTCGGCGAACCCGTCGCCGTCGTGTTCGCGACCGACCCATACCTCGCCGAGGATGCCGCCGAACTCGTAGCGGTCGAAGTCGAAGAGCTGCCCGTACTGCTTGCGGCCGATGCCCCGCCCGGCGAATTCGATCAAAACCATTCGACCGAGGTCGCCTTGGTGCGCAAGAACTTCGGCGATGTCGACGCGGCCTTGGCGTCCGCACACACGGTCGTCGCACTCAATCTCACCATCGGCCGTCACAGCGGCGTGCCGCTGGAGACGCGCGGCGCCATCGCGCGGGAAGCGCGCGGCATCCTCGAGCTCCACGGCGCCGCCAAGGTGTTGCATTGGAACCGCGACACCCTGGCGCGCATGCTTGGGCGCGCGCCCTCCTCCGTGCACCTGCACGAAGGCCACGTCGGCGGTGGCTTCGGCATACGCGGCGAACTCTACCCCGAGGACGTTTTGGTCTGCGCCGCCGCGCTGCGGCTGAAGCGGCCGGTGAAGTGGATCGAAGACCGCCGCGAGCATCTGCTCGCTGCCAATCACTCGCGGCAGCAGCATTTTCACGTACGCGCCGCGGTTGATGCGCAAGGCCGCCTGCTCGCCATCGATGGTGAGTTCTTTCACGATCAGGGCGCCTATGTGCGCACCCATGCGGCGACGGTCCCGGATCTCTCGGCCGCCATGCTGCCTGGTCCCTATCGCCTTGGCGCCTACCGGATGGTCGGGCGCATCCGGCTGACCAACAAAACGCCGGGCGGCACTTACCGGGCTCCGGGCCGCTACGAGAGCACATTCGTGCGTGAGCGCCTGATGGATGCCATAGCGGCGCGGCTGAATGTCGATCCCATCGAGATTCGCCGCCGCAACCTCATTGCCTCAAGCGAGATGCCGTATGAGCGCTCGCTCGGCGCACTCGGCACTGAATTGACCTACGACTCCGGAGATTACGCCGGGCTTCTCGACAAAACGCTCGCCGCGGCCAAATGGCCGACACTGCGCGAGAATATAAAGCGCCGGCGCGCCGCCGGCGAAGCCGTCGGCGTGGGCGTCGCCATGTTCGTGGAAAAAAGCGGGCTGGGACCATTCGACGGGGTGCGCGTGACCGTCGATGAAAGTGGCGCCGTGGAAGTCGTGACCGGCTCGGCTTCGGTCGGCCAGGGCATGGAAACCGCGTTGGCGCAAATTTGCGCCGACGCGCTCGGCGTCGATTACGCCCACGTGCGGGTCGTCCATGGGCAGACTGACCGCATCGCCTTCGGCATGGGCGCCTTTGCGTCACGGGTGACGGTGATGACCGGCGAAGCCACGCGCGTCGCCGCAACAAATCTCCGCGCCAAGGCGATCGCCGCCGCAGCGCCGCTCTTGCAGAGCGCACCCGAAGCGCTCGATGTGGTCGACGGCAAGGTGGTGAGCAAGAACGCGGCGCAAGGGCCATCGGTCAGTCTCGGCGAGGTGGCGCGCGTGCTTGCACCCACCTCGAAACTACTCGGCGACGCGCTGCCCGGGCTGAGCGCCGAAGGCTGGGTCGAGCAGAGCCATATGGTCTATCCGTACGGCGTGCATCTCGCCGTTGTGCGCGCTGACCGCGACACGGGCGCGATTGCCATCGAGAGCTATCTGGTCGCTTACGACATCGGCAAAGCCGTCAACCCGATGCTGGTCGAAGGCCAGATCACCGGCGGCGTCGCGCAGGGGCTTGGCGGTGCGCTGTTTGAAGAATTCCTCTACGACGCCCGCGGGGAGCCGCTCTGCACCAGCTTCGCCGACTATCTGATGCCGACGGCGCGCGAGGTACCGCCAATCGAAACCCTGATCACCGAGGACGCGCCGAGCCCGCTCAATGCCCTCGGACTCAAAGGCGCCGGCGAAGGCGGCGCCAATCCGGTCGGCGCGGTGATCGCTGCAGCCATCGATGACGCACTCGGCTTGCCCGGCGCCGTTACCCAGCTTCCGGTCACGCCACAGCGATTGCGCGCGATATTGGAAAATCGCTGAGTTACGAGCTTCGCCCTAATTCAGTCGCTACGGACACCGCCGATAACCGAACTTCCGAATCATATCGGTCCCGGAGATCGTGAAGAACGCCTTTGTCTCCAAGGCGTGATGCTCCGTCAGGTAAGCGCGAAGAGCGGAATTATACATGCTCAGCATGTGGCTCGTTGCAGCGGCGGATATTTGCGGGTGGCCCCCGGCGTGAAAGAGCAGGCTTGCGCCCGGCTCAATACAGACGTTTCGAATTCCGAGGAACAGAGTACAGGACGACTGGCAATGTCCAACGATGCGAAACGATTCACCACTCTGATTGTATTGCTCCACGATTGGATCGAATCGCTCGAAGCGGCCGCCACCGCCATATCCGGCGGAGGAGCCGGCTGCCATCGCCGATGTCGAGGCCAACACAACAATGAGCGCCAAAGCCGCACTCATGTAGCGCCCTCCCATTTGTCGCCGCGCGAAACCCATGCGACGAATTTATTTGTACTTGGCTGCGGCGGCAAACACGGTCTTGACCGCCGCGTTTAATTCGGGTTTGCCGGCCGACAAATCGTCCGCGATGCTGGAAATCTTCGACAGCATCTCGGCCTGATCGGCCGGAGGCAGGCTGGCAACGCTGCCGCCCTGGTCCAGCCAAATCTTCGATTGAGCGTCGAAGAATTCGTACACGAACGGCACGATGTCCTTCGAGACCTGTGCGGCATCGTCACGGACGATTTTCTGCAGGTCGGGCGCCAGGCCCTCGACCCACTTCTTACTGAGAACCGCAATAGTGCTGACGTAAGGCTGGCCGGTCTCCACCACATATTTCGCGGCGTCGACGTAGTGCAGCGTCGTGTATTGAGTCATTGTGGTGAGCGTGCCGTCGATGGCGCCCTGCTGCAGCGCCGGCAACACGTCACCGAGCGTCATTGCCACCGGCGACCCGCCCATCCGCTTGATCAGTTCGAGCTGGAACTGCGAGGCCAGAACACGGATCTTCAGACCCGAATAGTCGGCCAGGCGATGCACCGGCTTTCGCGTGTCGATCGAGGACGGCCCAATGGGAAATATGCCGGCGCCGATCAACCCCTTGTTTGCGCCCAATCCCAAAATCAGATCGCGCACCGCCGGATCGTCGATCGTGTGCTGGTATTGCGACCTGCTGGAGAACAGGCCGGGCGCGCTCAGCACCTCGTAGCGTTCATCGACACCGACCAAAAACTCCGGAGGCCCCGCCCAACCCTGGACTGCGCCGAATTGCACGCCTTCGATTTGGCGTGGAATGGCGCCCAACTGGCTCGCCGGATAAACTTCCCCTTTGATGCGGCCGCCCGAATCCTTCTCGACCGCTGCGGCAAAGCGCTTAAGCCATTCGTGCTGCGTATCGTTGATCGTCGCCGTGCTGAGCTTCATTACGATGGGACTGCTTTGCGCGTGGGCCGGCGCGCCCAATCCGGCAAGCAGAGAAACCACGGTAAATACAAACGTAATAGCGGGCAAATACGCGGACGCGTGTCGTTGCGTGCTCATAGATTTCGCTCCCCTCGGACTTATAATTTTGCGCGTTTTCTCGGCGACTCGACGATGATGCAGGAGCCCGGCCCGGCAATCAATGGACAACGTGCCACACCGGCTCTCTTGCGCCGGTCAAGATTCGGCGGCGATGAGGTGCGTGACCTTGGGCTCGCCGGTCAACTGAAAGCGGTGCACCGCTTCCTGCACCAAGCGATCGGCGTTGGTGACGCGCTCGTGCTGGCGCAGATGGTCCATCCACGAAGCAACAAGAAAAGTCTCGACGATGTGGCCTTCATCGGCGGCGTCTTCAAATACGCCCCAGCGAAAGGCGCCGTCGCGGCGGCGCTCGTACCCGAGCTTTTCAATGGCTTCGAGGAACGCTTCGCGGTCCTGCGGACGGATGCGATACTCGACCGTTACCAGAACCGGGCCCCGATCGTGCTCGACCGCCTGCGCGGTGATTGGAGTCGGCCAGTGCATGGACGGCGTCATGTCAGCGCCGGTGCCGGTTTGTAATTTCCACCGCCAGGTCAAAGGTATCGCCAAGACGATGCCGGCCGCGGCGAGAAAATGCGCGGCAGGCAGTCCGAGAATTGCGGCAAGCTCGCCCCACAACGCGCTGCCCAGCGTCAGACAGCCGAAGAACACGGTGACGAACAGCGCCAGCCCGCGGGCGCGCACCCAATCCGGCAAGGACACTTGCGCCGACACAGTGAGCGTGGCGAGCACCGCAATCCATGAGACGCCGGCGAGCACGCTGGCGGCCAACGCGGTCGCCGGATCGTGGGCAAGGCCATAGAGGGTCAACGTGACGGCCGTTCCCAGCATGCCAACGGCCATGAGGCGATCAGGCCCGAGCTTCGGCCGCAGCCGCGGCATGACAAGTGCGCCGCCCACCGCGCCGGCGCCGATGGCGCCAAGCAGGATGCCGTAAAGGCTTGGCCCACTTGCGATCTGCGAACGCGCAACGAGCGGCAGCAGCGCCCAATAAGTACTTGCAAAGAGGAAAAAGCCCGTGGCGCGTATCAGCGTCGCGCGCAACGGAGGGCTGTGCCGCGCATAGCGAAGCCCAGTCCCGACGGCCGCACTGAACCGTTCCGCAGGCAGAAGCGTCCCCTGCCCTTTCGCCTCGCGCCACCACAGCAATGCACCGACAACCCCCAGATTGGAGATGGCGTTGAGCCAGAAGGGCGAAACGATTCCGAAGCCGGCAATGACCGCGCCGCCGAGCGCCGGGCCGAGCGCGCGCGAAATGTTCACGCCGACGCTGTTAGCGGCAACCGCGGCGGTCAAATCATCCTTGGGCACGAGCTGCGGCACTACCGCCTGCCACGCAGGGACGGTCAAGGCTCCCGTGGCGCCGATCAGAAAAGTGAACAACAGCAGATTGCCCGGCGTCGCCAAGCCGAGCCCGACGATGACCGCATAGATCGCCGAGACCACCGTGGTCAGGATTTCAACCACGACGAGGAATTTGCGTTTGTCGAAAATGTCAGCGAGCGCACCGGCCGGGATCGCGAGCAGACAAACTGGAAGGGTTGCCGCCGCCTGCACCAACGAGACGATCAAGGGATCGGGATTGAGGCTGGTCATGAGCCAGCCGGAAGCGGCGCTGTACATCCAACTTCCAACGTTGGAAACCAGCGTCGCGGTCCATATCACGGCGAACGCCGGATGCCGGAACGCGGCCGCGAAGGAAACCGGCTTTGCCGGAGCCGTATTGGCCGGTGCGCTCATGGGACGCTCCGGCCGCAACCGCCTGCTCCTTGCGCGCGAACGATCGATCGTCGTCGGGTCATCGTATTCGCCCGCATCAGGGCAGGTTTCGGGTGGGCGCTCACGGTTGAGGATACTATCATTCGCGTTCCCCCGTCATGAGAGGAGAAAAATTCGAATGAAAGCAAGTTCCGGAGCATTGACTTGAAGTCTGCGGATGGGCGCGTCGACAAGTACGACTGGAGCGCGATCAGTTCCGGACTGGACGCGCACGGCTGCGCCGTCCTTCCGAAATTGCTGACGGCGGCGGAATGCAAAGACATGGCCGCACTCTATCGGCATGAAGAGCATTTCCGCAGCCATATCCACATGGCGCAGCATGGCTTCGGCAAAGGCGAATACCGCTATTTCAAATATCCGTTGCCTGCTCTCATTGGCGAGACGCGCTCAGCGCTGTACGTGCACGCGGTGACGTTCGCCAACGAGTGGAACAGGCGGATGAACGTCGAGGCACGATACCCGAAGCATCATCCCGATTATCTGAAAATCTGTCACGATGCCGGCCAGCTTCGGCCGACGCCTTTGCTGCTCCAATACCTGCCCGGCGATTTCAATTGCCTGCATCAGGATCTATACGGCGAACTGGCGTTCCCGCTGCAAGTGACGGTGTTGTTGTCGGAGCCGGACCGGGATTTTAGCGGTGGCGAATTCGTGCTGACCGAACAGCGCCCGCGCATGCAGAGCCACGTCGAAGTCGTCCCCTTGCGGCAGGGCGACGCCGTCCTGTTCGCGGTTCACTACAGGCCGCTGCAAGGCACAAAGGGGACCTATCGCGTCAACTTACGTCACGGCGTCAGCCGGCTTCGCTCCGGCCAACGGCATACGCTCGGCATTATTTTTCACGATGCGAAGTAACACCAACGACCTCACGCCCGCGCCCGGTGCGCGAGCCAGCGGCCGGCCTCGGCGGCGGCGAACAGATCCGCAAGCGCCGCGTTGAAGGCCGCTGGCTCTTCGCTGGTGATGTTGTGGCCCGAGCGCGGCACCACGAGCAATCC
>JBAUYV010000384.1:0-18999 GCA_049584975.1 Xanthobacteraceae bacterium
GCTCGTTCCGCGTGCGCGGCGACGTGATCGAGATTTTCCCCGCCCACTATGAGGACCGCGCCTGGCGCGTCTCGCTGTTCGGTGACGAGGTGGAATCGATCCACGAATTCGATCCGCTCACCGGGCAGAAAACCGACGAGCTTGAATTCGTCAAAATCTACGCCAACTCGCACTACGTGACGCCGCGGCCGACCCTGCTGCAGGCCATATCCGGCATCAAGCTGGAACTGCGGCAACGCCTCGATCAGCTCAACGCCGCCGGGCGCTTGCTGGAAGCGCAGCGGCTCGAACAGCGCACGCTCTACGATCTGGAAATGATGGAAGCGACCGGCGCCTGCGCCGGCATCGAGAACTATTCGCGCTATCTCACCGGCCGCAAACCCGGCGAGCCGCCGCCGACCTTGTTCGAGTACGTGCCCGACAATGCGCTGGTCTTCGTCGACGAAAGCCACGTCACCGTGCCGCAGCTCGGCGGCATGTATCGCGGCGACTTCCGGAGGAAGGCGACGCTCGCCGAATACGGCTTCCGCCTGCCCTCCTGCATGGACAACAGGCCGCTGCGCTTCGAGGAATGGGACGCGATGCGGCCGCAGACCACGTGCGTCTCGGCGACGCCGGGGCCGTGGGAGATCAACGAATCCGGCGGCGTGTTCACCGAGCAGGTGATTCGCCCGACCGGCCTGATCGATCCGCCGGTTGACGTGCGCCCGGCGCGCACCCAGGTCGACGATCTGGTCGGCGAGGTGCGGCAGATAGCGCAAGCCGGCTACCGCGCGCTGGTCACGGTGCTGACCAAGCGCATGGCCGAGGATTTGACCGAATACCTGCACGAGCAGGGCATCCGCGTGCGCTACATGCACTCCGACATCGACACCATCGAGCGCATCGAGATCATCCGCGATCTCCGCCTCGGCGCCTTCGATGCGCTGGTCGGCATTAATCTCCTGCGCGAGGGCCTCGATATTCCCGAATGCGCGCTGGTCGCCATCCTGGACGCCGACAAGGAAGGATTTCTGCGCAGCGAGACCAGCCTGGTGCAGACCATTGGCCGCGCCGCGCGCAACATCGACGGCCGCGTCATTCTCTATGCCGACGGCGTCACCGGCTCGATGGAGCGCGCCATGGCCGAGACCGGCCGCCGGCGCGAGAAGCAGGCGGCCTTCAACGCCGCCAACGGCATCACGCCCGAGAGCGTCCGCAAGGGCATCGGCGACATTCTCAACAGCGTCTACGAGCGCGACCACGTGCTCATTGCCGCCGGTGTCGGCGAAGGCGGCGAATTCGGGGAAGCCGCCACCATCGGCCACAATTTCGAGGCGGTGATCGGCGATCTGGAAACGCGCATGCGCGCCGCCGCCGCCGACCTCGATTTCGAGGAAGCCGCCCGCCTGCGCGACGAAATCAAACGCCTGCGCTCGACCGAACTCGCCGTAACCGATGACCCGACAGCAAAATTTCTCCCGTCACCCTCCCCTGGAGGAGGAGGGTCGACGCGCGGAGCGCGGCGGGGTGCGGTGAGCAAAATCCACAAACCCGCGCTCGACGAAATGGGCATCGCGCTTTCCCACGAAGTCGGCCCGCATCGTCCGGGAGCAAAACGGCCCAGGCCGCACAAGCCGACGCTCGACGAAATGGGACCGGGCGTGGAGTCTACGCCTGCGAAGCCCCGCGACAGTTCCAGCCCACGCTCGACGCTAGGCCGCCCCGGCATGCGTGGCGGCTTCAAGCCGCGCAGGCGGTGAGGCGTTCATTCCGCTTGCGGTATTCCGTGAACTGGAATACCCTCAAACATGATACGTTCGTTCAAGGATGCTGCGGCAGCCAGGCTATTCGCGGACGAGGATGTACCGCGCTATCGCGGCATCGAGCGCTCAGCGCGCCGCAAGCTGCTGCTCTTGGATGGCGCCGGCACTTTGAACGATCTGCGGCAACCGCCGGGCAACCGACTCGAAGCTCTCAAGGGTGACCGTGAAGGTCAGCACTCAATACGCATCAATGATCAATGGCGAATTTGCTTCGTCTGGCGCAACGGTGGTGCTGAAGAGGTAGAAATCGTGGATTATCACTGAGGACCAGGGCCATGGCCAAACCCAAACGTCTACCCCCGATTCCACCTGGCGAAATACTCGCCGAGGAATTCATGAAACCGAATGCCATCAGCCAGAATCGTCTGGCTCGCGACATCGATGTCAGTCCGGCGCGGGTAAACGATATTGTGCACGGGCGTAGCGCGATCACAGCCGCAACTGCGCTGAGGCTAGCCAAATATTTCGGCACCACGCCGGAACTGTGGATGAACTTGCAGGCGTCCTACGAACTGCGCCTTGCCCGCGCGACCGCTTGGCCGCGGATCGAGCCGCGGGTCCGCGTGCTAGCGGCAGAGTAAGGGCGAATCCGTGCTCAATCTTCGTCCGCCCCGGCATGCGGGGCGGCTGGAAGCCGCGGCGGCGATGGGGGACGGCGCAGCGAGCGGCCAAGATCGCATTGCCCGGCCACGGTGCAGTGCCTGGGAAACGCAACAAGGTGCGAAGATGGACGTCTTCGTTCCTTATAGCGGGCTGCACGCGCTCGCCGTCTTTGTCTGTGCGCTGCTCATTGCCGCGCCCGCGCTGCTCGGCCGCGCGTTACGCAAGGACGGCGAGCAGATGTTGCGCCGGACGCTTGCCGGCGCCGCGGTCTGCTACTGGCTCGCCTATAACATCTGGTGGAATTGGCACGGCCTCGACCTGCGCACCGGCCTGCCGCTGCAAATTTGCGACTTCAACGGACTCATAGCGCCGCTTGCACTTTTCACCGGCTGGCGCTGGGCGCGCGCGACCGTGTATTTCTGGACCGCGGCGCTGACCCTGCAGGCGTTCATACAACCGGCGCTCACCGCCGGGCCGGCTTCGCTGGTGTTCTGGGCGTTCTGGGCCGCGCACGCGCTGATCGGCGCCTGCGCCGTGTACGACCTCGCGGTGCTCGGCTTTCGTCCAGGCTGGAGCGATCTCGGCCGCGCCTTGATGGTGAGCGCCGCTTATGTGGCGTTGGTGGCGCCCGTCAATCACTGGCTCGGTTCGGACTATGGCTTTATCGGCAATCCGGCGCCGGACCTTCAAATCCCGCCATTCGTCGAAATGCTCGGACCGTGGCCGCAACGCGCGATCATTGTTGTCGTTCTGGCGGCGCTCGGCTTTGTGGTCGTGTTGTTGCCCTGGCTGATCGCGGCTCGGCGCGCAAATCTCGGCAAGCAGGGCGGGCGCGGCGGGTAGGGCTAGTCGTTCTTAATCCTCCCCACCCGGACGCGCGTAAGCGCGACCTGGCGGGGAGGGGCAACAAAAACGCCCCCAGTCAGTTGGCGATCTAGCCTGCGATCACATCCGCGATCTTGCGATCGGACGGATTCACGATCACGAGCTTCTTTTGCACCGTGGCGAAGCGGAACGGCTTGAGCGCCGGAATGTCGCGGTCGGCTTTGCTCGTCACCGCCGCGGTCGTCACGCTCTTGGGCAGCACCGCGCCCACCTTGGCGCTAAAGCCCGAAGGCGCAGCCTGGTTCAGCGACGGCATGTAGAGGTCCTTCCAGGCGGTCTTCTGCTGCGTGGACGACAGGCTGAGCGTGTCGCTCGGCTTTGCCGCGCCCGCCATGGTCGCGGCGGACGCCGCCGTGACGCCGGACACAAGCAATGCGGCGGCCAATGCGATTGAGGTTTGCTTCTTCATTTGGCGATCTCCTTATTGGGAACGATCGCCCCGCAGGAGAAACGCGGCGAACGGCAGCGGTGTTTCGTTAAAAGCCGTTCATGGATTCACATGTCGCGCGTCGCATTGCCGCGGCTTCCCGCGCCAGTCCCGCGCTCCGCTCGGGGGAATGGGTGCACGGCGTTATGGACGGACAGCACGCCATAGCGCAGTGCGGGGCAGATGGGGTACTTTGCGCCATCCGCAGACGAATCACCCACCGAGAACCTGGAGGACGCCATGGCGAAAGGTCAGATGCGAGGCAACAAGGAAAAGAAAAAGCCGAAGCAGGACAAGAACAAGCAGAAGGGCGGCGCCGCCCCCTCACCGTTCGCCGGCATGCAGAGCCAGTCCAAGCCCGGTGCGAACCCGTACGGCAAGAAGAACTAGGGCCGAGGCTCGTAACCAAGTCCGTAATTTCTCGCTGTTTCCCGGCAGGGCGCAGCAAGCTGCGGCTCTTGTCCACCTCAAGATGAGACAACAAGCAAACGTCCGTATTCTCACGGCGCGCTTTTGCCTGCCCGATTTTCCGATCCACAATGTCAACCAGCGATGCAGCCGCTTCCGTTCTCGCGATGCAGGTGCACCCGAGTCTTGCGACGAACGGCACGAAAGTTTCGCCTCCAAATAAGTGAAGGGAGGCGGAGCGCCGACAGGCGCATAGTTCAAGTAGGTCCGCGCCACACGCTCGCGTGTTACCACTCGAACGTGCTTCGGGCGCGGTTGCGCGCCACACTCTCAGACGTTACCGCCTGAAAGCGCTTCGGACGCGCTCGCCTCTCGGCGCTCCGCCGCGGTACTTGCCGCGCAAGTTAATGCCACGGCTCAGCCCAGGCCGCGCTTCATGCGAACGGGAGGATGCAGGCGTTACCCGCACCATCGAACGCACCCACAGCGATGCACCTCGCGCACCGGTCATAGTGCCGGCAGGGTCGATGCCCAGGCCGCCCGGGAGCGGGGTTACAAATCCCGCCCGCAGGAACCGCACTCGCTCCGTGTCCAGGTGTGTCTCGAGGCCACGTCCCTTCCGATGAGCGAGATGACACGATGACATTCAAGCGCCCGCGCAAAGTCAAATGATTGATATGCGGCGCGCATTTGTGCCGATAAATCGGGATGTTGGAGACTGCGGTCGCAGGCTTCGAGACCCGCTCGCCACATTCACTCCCAGTAGATTCGCACTCCCACGCATGAAAGGCCCGTATTTCTGGGCGTTTCCCGGGCGCGGCGCAGCAAAAGCGCTGCGCCGCTGATCTTGAATCGTAAGGGATTCGGAGTTTGTGCCGGTCCCACGCATCAGTCCCTAAAAGTAGCCGCGATTGGCGCCGTCATAACGGCCCGACTGCTGCAGCAGGCCTTGAAACCGGTGTCCAAAACCGCACGGACATAAATCGTTACGGCCAAGATGAGCGCAGTACTGCGGGCGATGCAGGCGGTGATCGATAGGACCAAGGTCGTGTTTCACCTTAGGCTTTGAGTGCGGCCGTAGGGGGCTAGATCCTTAAGATTTAGACTGCTATGGTTCGGTGCTAGGAACTCGGTCCGATCCATGCTTTACCGGCCGCCGAAACAGGCCAAGCGGGCGCCCAAGACACGGCAACGAAAAACGTCGGTGCGTCTTGAGTGCCTGGACGCCTTCGACTTTCTCTCCAAACTCGACCCCGGCTCAGTCGATCTCATCGTGTCGTCGCCGCCATATTGTATGGGCAAGTCGTACGACAAATCCGACAACGTCCAAGACTTCATTGCCGATCATCAAAGGCTCGCGCCGTTGCTAGTGCGCGCACTAAAGGATGGGGGTAGTCTTTGCTGGCAGGTCGGGCACCACGTAAATAACGGTGTCGTCATACCGCTCGACGCACTCGTTTATCAAATCTTTTCCAAGCAAAAGGGCCTCTTCCTACGAAACCGCATTGTTTGGACCTTCGGCCACGGCGTCCATGCGAGCCGTCGTTTCAGCGGTCGTCACGAAACCATCCTTTGGTTCACCAAGGGACAAAACTATGAATTCAATCTCGACGCGGTGAGGGTGCCGCAAAAGTATCCTGGCAAGCGACATTATAAGGGACCCAACAAAGGTCAATTCAGCGGTAATCCTTTAGGAAAAAACCCGTCCGACGTCTGGGAAATCCCGAACGTCAAATCGCGCCACGTCGAGAAAACCGTGCATCCGTGCCAATTTCCAGTTGCATTGGCGCAACGCCTGGTGCGGGCGCTGACCAAATCAGACTCCCTGGTAATTGACCCTTTCCTGGGCTCAGGGTCATCGGCAGTAGCCGCCGCCCTAGAAGGAAGACGGTTTGCAGGTTGCGACATAGACAAGACATACGTCTCAATAGCCAGAAAGCGACTAGGCACTTTGCATCATCGCAACCTGGACAAGCCAATCTATCAGCCACGCCTGACCGATGCCGTGGCCAAGACCCCCCCTCACTTTTCGATCGTCAAAAACAGTCCTCTGACCACCGACCCAATCTCAGCCTCGCTCAAGTTCGCTAAGCGCCGTATGTAACGCACCTCTGTTCATTACGGGATGCCATTCACGATTCAATCTGCCTCTTAGCCGCTCTACGAATCCCTTAAATTTAGGAAGAGGCTTCAGCACGCTTAGCAACATTGCCACGGAGCAAAAAGCGAATATCTGGGCTACCTTGAGATTGCAATCAAGATCGCTAAGATTCACATCCCAGTTCGGGGGTAGGAGGCCGATATCAAGGCTTGTCAGTTCCCCGTATAGATCTCCATAATGCCATACGTCATTATATTGAATATCATTTCGCTGGGTCGAATAGTCCCCATGCGTTTTCAATTTTCTAAGGATAGCAAGTGCACCATCTTCAACAGGTAAGCGCGTGGTGATCGCCCGGAGTCGTATGAATAACTTCCAATGATGTTCGTGGCCCATCCTTCGTTTGCTAATCAAGCCGAAACTTGAGGGCATCCAGTCCCGCGTTCGGCCCCCACTCGATGTCTCGCTTGCGTCTGGCCAGATATCCAATACCCAAGTTCGGTCCGACGAGAAGCAGTAGTAGATACCCAAGAGGCTTTGCACCGAGCGCGCACCGAACATCATTGCCAAGTAAGCAGCTGTCAGAGCCGCGGTAGGAGCGCCATTATGTGCAAGCCTCTCAGCTGAGCGCGTAAAATATAGGCAGCGATCGCTGCAGAACCGTGATGCCTCAAATACGAGGGTTCGAATTATCGGCGCGTCTTCTATTGTTTCAAACCTGTCCTCCGATGCGATCCGATTAAAACGATCTATTACCACCTCATCTTCAGCGGGCGGCTGAAAAGCCTCCGGCATATCTTCAATATCTGCAGGCAAATAGCCACGCCAACGTTCTGCTAATAAATCCAAGCGACGTTTGGAGATGGCCTGGAAGGCATCATTTAAAGCGTCTCTGTGCCGATCCGTATCAGAGCGCGATCTCGGGCTCTTTGCCACTTACCGACTTTCCGTCTAGAAGGGAATCTAGTTGCTCGGCAGCAGTGTTTTCGGCCTGAGTCCCGCTACCCATTTTTCTCCACTCATCAAATTTAGGGTCACCCATTTCGACAAGTTTTTGCCGAACACGTTCTCGAGTGAAAGCCTTGTCCTTGGGATAAACCTCGGTGAAAAAGGCAGGGAAGAAATTCATAAACGCGCCGAAACCAATGGTTTGAAAGAAGACGGGTGGATACTGATCTGCTTCATCTGGATACGCATCACTTATGCCGTTAAAGTAGTTGTTCAATATTCTAACCTGGGTATCGACTTTGAACTTTGCAAGAACCCCACCCTTTCGAATGATTGGCTCCACCTTCCTAACAAAATTCGTGAGCGATAGCTCGCCTTTCTTAGGGCTGGTAAGTACGACGATCCGCCCGTGAAACGGCGACTCCTCGTCCTTAGCAAGCTCGCGAGCGATATCAGTAGTTCGTTCCTTGGCTCGCTCTGCTGCAGTTTTTTCTTTCGGCAGGCTCTTAAGAAGATCCAGGTACAGTGAACTTGGTACACCGCGAGCTTCTCTATTGATCGTTATAAAATGATCGATTTGCTCACCTATTGGAAGATCAATGAATGCGATGATTGGCAGCGATATGTCGTCACCAAGCTGCCTTGCAGCCAGCCATCGGTGTTGGCCATCAGTGATCCACCCGTTCTTTGGATCTCTATTTATACGCAAAATTCTATTCGAGAACTTAGCTTTCTTAAACGTCACAAGCAGGCTGACTGGAATGCTTTTCCCGCTCTCAAGAAATTTCCTTATGGCGTTGATATGTGACTCGACGAATAGGCGTTGATATCCCTTATCTTGCTCCGGTTCTCGTCGACTGACCGTAGCAGTTGCAGTCAATTGCTTCGCCGTTAAAGTGCAGAGATAAAATTTGTGGCCGTTCTGCACAACCTCGATTGCGGGAGCCTTGATAACAGTTGCGGCCATTAGCCCTCACCGCTTGCGTTATAGAGTCTTTTTAGATCATCGCAAATGGAACGCAAGCTATAATTGTATCTCATGCGTGACGTGTACGGGGAGCTTAAGGTTAATCACCGTTTCAGCTTCGCCGTAAACGAAAAGCCGCCGCCGCCGCAGCAGGGGCAGCTGATGCCGATGAGGAGGCTTTGCTTCTGCTCCTCGGAGAGATCGGCACGCGCTAGCATGGCGCTGGTCTGCTGCGCGAACAGCTGATGCAGCGTGAGATTGCTGGACATGATCCGGGCATCGGGCGCGAGCGGGGTGCGTTCGGCCGGCGGCTCCGCCTGCTTGGTTTTTCGCGCCGGCTTCGCTTTCTTCGACTTTGCCATCACTTGTTCCGGTTCGTCATACGCGGGCTTGACCCGCGTATCCATGCTGACCATCAGCCGGTAAAGATTGGCCGCAAGTCATACCACACCACGCCGCCACATGGATGGCCGGGTCAAGGCCGGCCATGCCGCGCGAGGAGCCGGCCTTCGATGTCGGAGGAAGGTTCTATTTGTTAGCCGCCTTGATGTAGTCGATGAGAAAGCTGCGTACTTCCGGCCGCATCGACAAGACGGATCGCACGGTCTGGTTCACATCGGGGCCGACCTGCCATTCGGGGACGAAGCCGATCGTGTTCATCGCTTCGGCGGCGTGATCTTTGTCGGCATTGAGCTTGACGATGGCGTCGGCCAGGGCTTTGCGCGCTTCGGGCGGCGTGCCGGGCGGGAAGCAGATCATGCGCAGCATGGCGCCTTCGATCGTGTTGACCGACTGCAAAATATCCCACAACGGGCCGGATGGCGGCTTGCCCTCGATCTTCTGAAATAACTGGCCGTACGGCAGAATCGGCAAGCCGGCCATTTGCGACGACGGACGAGAAGAATCGCCCGAGTCGTACCAGACCGGGATCGCCTCGCCCTTATCGATGAGATCGGGCACCACGATGCTGCGATAGCTCGGAGTCGATTCCGAAAAGACGTTGATCTCACGGCGCTGAAACGCGAGCCGCGCCGGAGCGCTCGAGCGGTATCCGGTGACGTATTTGTATTTCACCCCGAGCATGTCCAATGCCAGCCGCAGGCGGATGTCCTTCGAGGTGTCGACCGACAGCCCGCCGACGATCAGGCCCTGCGCCTTGACGATGTCGGAGGCCGTCTTCATGCCCGGCGGCACGTCGGTGCGCACGTAGGCGACCGTGGCGCCGCCCTGGATGGCCACGAACCCATAGCTGAGGAAATCGGGATCGAAGCGCGACGGATCGAGCGCATAGATGAAGCCGGTGCCGGTGAAGTAGCCGACGATGGTGCCGTCCTTGGGCGCGACGGCGCCGAGATATTTGGCACCGACGATGCCGCCGGCGCCGTCCATGTTCTGCACCAGGACGCTCGGCTCGCCGGGAATGTGACGTCCGATGTATTTGGCGAACAGGCGGCCTTCGACGTCAGCCGGCCCGCCGATGGCGAAGTTGATGAGAAGCGTCAGCCGCTTGTTTTTGTAGAACGGCTCGTCGGCGTGCGCTTCAGATACGCTGAATGCAAGAACTGCGACGATGATGACCAGAAGCGCCCGCGGCATCCCGTTTCTCCAACCACGAGTGGCGCACACTTCGCCTCTCCCCGCACGCGGGGAAAGGGAGCCCTAAAACCCCAGCGACTGCCCCTCGATAGTGCAGCGGCGCATCAGGCGCGGTTCCTCGCGGGGAAAATCCTTGCGCGCGTGGATCGAGCACCAATTGTCCCACACGACGAGATCGCCGAGCCGCCACTCGTGCTCGTAAACGATCGCCGGATCCTCGGAAATGTCGAACAGCTGCTCGAGCGCGGCTTCGCTCTCCTCGGGCGAAAAGCCCTCGATACGCGCCGACATCAGCCGGCTCACATAGAGCGCTTTCTTCCCGGTTGCCGGATGCTTGATGACGATGGGCTGCGCGTGATGCAGGATTTTCTCCACCGCCACCTGCGAAAGATCGATGCGCTCGCGCCGTTTGTAGTCGTGCACCTGCAGCACCTTGCGGCCTTCGACCCGGTCGCGCAGCGGGCGCGGGATATTGTCATAGGCCTTGTACATGTTGGAGAAGCAGGTCTGGCCGCCCCATGAGGTGAGCTTCATGGAATATAGAAACGTCGCGCGATGAGGCTGCGGGTAATAGCTGGTGTCGTGGTGGAACCACATTTCGCCGTCGCCGAACGCGCCGATCGACTTGCCGTTTTCGACGATGTTGGTGACCATCATGAACGGCGTGTCGTACTCGCCGCCGGGGGTGCGGCCGTTGACCGGGCGGCGGCGGACGTGGACCTTGCCGAAATAGCCGGCGGCGCGCACCTGGTCGGCCTCCGACAGGTCCTGATCGCGGAACACGACGACGATGTATTCATCGAACGCGTCGTTGACGGCCTTGACGGTCGCGGCGCCGAGCGGCTGGCGCAGATCGACCCCCGTGATCGCCGCGCCAAGCGCGTCCGACAGCGGCTGAACCGACATGGCACCGGTCTTCTTGGCCATGGGTCTTCCTCCGTTTTTGTTCCTTTTTCGCCGCCGCGCGGTCAGAATGCTCGGTGGCAAGTGCCGCACCCGCAAGTCTAGCTCTCCAAGTCTAGCCCTCTTGGGTCGGCTGACAAGGCGACCACGCAACGGTCACCCCTGCGAAAAGCCGAAGCGTCAATCTCCGCGCACGCGGAGCGTTGTCGGACTATTTCGACTATCGCGCCAGCGCGTCGGCGCCGGACTTGGCGACTTGGGCGTCCTGCGCCGAGACGGCGCCGGAGACTCCGATTGCACCTACGATCCTGCCATCGGCCGACACGAGCGGTATGCCGCCCTCAAGCGGGGTGATGTCCTTGAGGGCCAGCAGGCGATTTCCCGCCCCGCCACGCGCGATGGCGTCGTCGAGATCCTTGCTCGGCCGCTTGAACTGGAGCGCCGTGCGCGCCTTGCCCTCGGAAACCGACACGGCGGAAAGCTGCGCGTTATCGAGCTTGTGAAACATGACCAGGTTGCCGCCGCTGTCGAGGATGGTGATCGCCACCTGCCAGGAGTTTTCCACGGCCTGAAGCTCCGCCGCCGCCATAACGCGCTTGGCCTGATCCAGCGTGATCGGCGGGCCGTAGGGCGGCAGCCCCGACGCTTCGGTCTGCTGGGCCAAAGCCGGCTCGACGGCCAGTATGGCGCAAAGGGCCAACGCGCACGCCAGCGCGAGCATCCGGAGCATCTGCGAAGCCTCCTCTACCAAGCGCCGCCGCCGCGGCGCGGCCGCACAATAAGCGGCAAAGGCCGTGGGTGGAAGCCGGGTGCCCGATGCCGGATTCCTCAAATCGTGATCGCCGCAGCCGGTGATTCGCGGCCGCGCAGCCGCTATATTTGCTGCGCCAATCAGGAGATGCCGACATGTTCTCGTTTCGAAAAATGTTGGAAATACCGGCCGCCGGCGAAGCCCTCCCGGGTCGCCAAACGCCCATCCCCACCGCCAAGCAGCATTTCGTCAACGGCCACGCGCTCAAGGGCCCCTACCCCGACGGGCTTGCCACGGCGATGTTCGGGCTTGGTTGCTTCTGGGGCGCCGAACGCAAGTTCTGGGAGCTCGGCGACGGCGTCTACGTGACCGCGGTCGGCTATGCGGGCGGTTCGACGCCCAATCCGACCTACGACGAAGTCTGCAGCGGGCGCACCGGCCACAACGAAGTAGTGCTCGTCGTCTACGATCCAAAGAAAATCTCGTATGAGCGCCTGCTCAAGACGTTCTGGGAAAGCCACGATCCGACCCAGGGCATGCGCCAGGGCAACGACGTCGGCACGCAGTACCGGTCGGGCATCTACGTGTTTACGCCGGAGCAACGTGCCGCCGCCGAGGCCTCGAAGGCCGCGTACGCCAAGGCGCTTGCGGCCGGGCGCATGGGGCCGATCACGACGGAAATTCTCGACGCTCCGCCGTTCTATTTCGCCGAGGACTATCACCAGCAATATCTGGCGAAGAATCCGCACGGCTATTGCGGCCTCGGCGGTACCGGCGTGAGCTGCCCGATCGGTACGGGCGTCGCCGCGTAACTCCGCGAACAACGGGCGGCGGACGGCGAACGGTTGACGCTGACCGTTGCGGCTTTCGCCGTTCGCTACTCGCCATTCGCCGCCTGTGCTATCGAGCGAACAGATAGCTTCGCGGGGGGTATCATGCGGCCAATCGAACGCGCCTTTCAGAGGCTGGTCTTTATCAGCCGGTGGCTGGCGGCGCCCTTTCTGCTCGGTTTGATCGCCGGACTTGTGCTGCTGCTCTACCGCTTTTTCGCGGACTTGTTCGCGCTGGCGGTGCGCGTTCCCAGCGAGGGCTGGCACGACCTCATCGTCGGCATGCTCAACCTGGTTGATATAACGCTGACCGCAAATCTCATCCTCATCGTGATCTTCTCCGGATACGAGAATTTCATCCGCAAGATCGAGGTGGAGGATCACGCCTACCTGCCGGCGGGGCTCATCGACGTCGATTTCGGCGCCCTCAAGCAGAAGCTCCTGGGCTCGATCGCCGTCATCGCCGCGGTGGAGGCGCTGGCCTGGTATCTGGATCTTCAGGGAACGACCGATGCGGCCAAACTCGTCTGGGCCGTCGGTTTCCCGCTCATGTTCGTCGGCGCGCTCTTGATGCTTGCGATCGCCGACCGGCTTGGACGGAACTCCAAGGACGGGGCGGAATGAATAGAACGCTCCGGCAGTGTCAGTAATCAGATCGCGCTCGCCATCTGATTACTGATTGCCGATGACCGATTCCTATTTCTTCACGTTCTTCGCCAGAAATGCAATCGTGCGCTGCCAGGAGAGCTTGGCGGCTGCCTCCTGATAGCTGCCGCGTTCGTCGCAGCTGAAACCGTGCTGGGCGTCCGGATAAACGTAGATCTCGCAATCGCCGCCGCGCTTCTGCTTGATCAAGTCCACGTCGGTCATCGGGATCGAAGCGTCCTTCTCGCCGAAATGCATCTGGGTCGGCACTTTCGGCTTCTGGTCGGCGTTCTTGGCGATCTGGCCGCCGTAATAGCAGACCGCAGCGGACAGCCCGTTGAGCTTGCAGGCCGACAGGAACGAGATGGTCCCGCCCATGCAGAAACCCATGATGGCAACCGGGCCGGACTTCTTCAGTTCGTCAATCGCGGCCTGTACGTCGAGCAGCATCGCGCCCCAATCGGGATTGGCGACAAACTTGCGGGCGTTGGCGATCTCGTCGGGCGTATATCCGCATTCGAAGCTCGGATGCTGACGGTCGAACACCGCCGGCGCCACGGCCGCATAGCCTTCGGCGGCGACGCGATCGCAGATGGCGCGGATGTGATGATTCACCCCGAAGATTTCTTGAATGACGACGATGCCGCCCTTCGACGCCCCGCTCGGATCGGCCCGATAGGCGCCGAGCTTGAAGCTGTCGGAAGCGGTGAGTGTGAATTGCTTACCCAAGACATCCTCCTTCGACTGATGGGAAATGACCCCGGCCGTGAGCTGAAGCCTGTCACGCGGTCGGCGTAACATACACCGCCGGCGGCGTCCGTTGAAATGCCGCGGTGAGTATACCCGCCAAGCGGCGCAAGCCGGCATGATCAGCGGTTCACGCGGCTCCGGGGTCAGGCGGAACTCAGCGGGTGACGACAATGAAGTCCGTGCCGCTGCCGGTCTCGGGGCCAAGGTCGTGATCGGACACGACCAGCGAAGAACCTGGGACCATCAGTTCGGAAATCTGCTCCATCACGTCCTGCGGGATCGTGATGCGGGCCAACGCCTCTTGCGGCGTCTCCGCCGGCGGAGCCGACTGAGCTGGCTCAGCAGCAGGCTCCTGAACGAGCTCGCGGTTGCGCCTACCCCAGGCGTCTTTCACGTATTTCCAGTGCTGCTCACCCCTCGCTGCCTCGGGCGGTAGCGTCACGACGTTCCAGCGGAACGTCGAGTGATCCGGCAGGTAATCGAGCGCCGTAAAGACGTGCGTTCCGAGCGGCTGCTGCGGACGGTCGATCTTGACCGGCGCCTCGAACAGCGGGGTGAAGTCCTGCCGCACGAAAATCTTGCCTTCCTTGCGGCTGATAAAGATCGCAATCGGTCCATGACCGCCGCCGGATAGCTGCGCAGGCTTGGAGAGCGGCAAGGGAATATCGTCCGTCGCGATGGGCGCCGTCACGTCGGCCGGCTGAGCGGCCGGTCCGGCCGGATCCGTTGCGGCGGGGTCGTCTTCCTTGGGCGCCGCAGCGTCAACCGCGACTTTTAGGACTTCGGCGAGGACCGGTGGTGTCGCCTGGGCTGGCTCCGCCGCGGCCGGCTCACTCACCGTACCAGTCACGAGATCGTCATGCTTCTCAGCCGCAGGCGGATCACCAGCGTCGGTCTTCGTGCTGAGATCTATGGTTAGCGCAGTCTTAAGCGTTTGCGGCAGAGCGGCCGAGGGCGCTGTCGGCTTTTCCCTGCGCACAAACAGATGCGGATCCGCAAAGTCGGTCGGGTGCAACTCCGGCCGCGCGATAATGACCCGCATGCCCATGGTCTGAAGCTGCCACAGACGCGCGGCGAAATCGTGCGGCATGCGGATGCAGCCGTGCGAGGCCTGATGGCCGAGGCCGACGCCTTCGTGCAGCGCCACGCCCGACCACGTGATCCGCTCCATGTAGGGCATCGGCGCGTTATCGTAGATATTCGAATGGTGATAGCGATCGCGTTCGACAACGTTGAACACGCCCATCGGCGTCAGATGGCCGGGCACTCCGGTCGCGACCAGCTCATCGACCACATGCGTGCCGTCGCTGTAAAAGTGCAGTTTTTGCTGATTGATCGACACAAAGATTTGCAGCGGACCCTTCGGAATATCGCCGAACGGCAGTTTGCTCACGTGCTCGGTTTCTGCACGTCCGGGCCGGTGCTTGACCTTGGATTTGGCCGCGGCCGGTGAAGAACCCAGGGCCAACGCCAAACCGAGACCGATCACGCATACATTTCCCAGCAAAATCGGCTTGATACACACAGTGGATACGGTGCTTTGCCGCGCGCGTTTCGTACTCAATTGTTTGTCCTCAGCCGCAACGATTCACGAATCGAATCTTAGTAGATACCCTTTACGCCAGCCATTAAATGGCTAGTGCACAAGGCCGCTTATCCCCAGCTCACGCTAGCAAAACATCGGTATCACGCCATCGCCTAAGCCATCGTTATCCGCCTTAATCACAGGCGTAACAGCGATTCAGGCCCGCGACCGCAGTGCGAACGCCCGAGCAAGAAGCTCATACGAATGCTTCCGCGCCCCATGGTCGTAAACCATCGAGGTGACCATTAGTTCATCGGCGCGTGTCAATTCGATTAACGACTGCAATCGATCCTTCACCCGCTCTATGCCGCCAACAATGAGACGCGCGCGATGCTTCGCGATGCGTTCGCGGTCGATGGGGGTATACGGATAGGCGGCAGCTTCTTCTGGCGATGCGAGCGGGGCATATTCGCCCTTGGCGCGGCGGGCAAAATGTAGGTCAGCACTCGATGCGATGCGCTCGGCCTCGGCGTCCGTATCGGCCGCGATCACAGCGGTGCCCAGAATTGCATAGGGCTCCGGCAGCGTCGCCGACGGCTTGAAATGCGCCCGATAGCTCAGCATCGCGCTTTCAGCGTCGTAATCGGAAAAGTGATGCGCAAACGCGAACCCCATGCCGACTGCAGCGGCAAGTTCGGCGCTGTAGCCGCTCGAGCCCAAGAGCCAAATCGGCGGCAACGGCACATCGGCCGGTACTGCGCGCACGTTGCGGAACGGATGGTTCTCCGGAAAACCGCGACGCTCCAGCAGCAGCAATTCCTGGAAGCGTTCAAGAAAATCGTCGCCTTCGCGCGGGTCCTGCCGAGCGCGAAGCGCGTAAGATGTAACCGGATCGGTCCCCGGTGCACGCCCGAGCCCGAGGTCGATGCGGCCGGGAAACAGCGCCTCCAACACCTTGAAGCGCTCGGCAACCATGAGCGGCGCGTGATTGGGCAACATCACACCGCCAGAGCCGACACGAATTTCCGACGTCACTGCCGCGATCTGCCCGATCATGATCTCGGGCGCGGAACTGGCGATGTTCGCGAGGTTATGGTGCTCAGCGACCCAGTAACGCTTGTAGCCGAGCCGTTCCGCAAGCCGCGCCAAATCCAGCGAATTGCGCAAAGCCACCGATCCCGGCGTTGCGGTGGTGACGGGCGACAAGTCGAGGACAGAAAGGGGAACCACGCGCAATCGTTCCACTGTGGCGGCGGCCGGATCGGATTATCTAGGAGTTCTTGGCCGCTTTTCTCAAATCGTGCCCGCGCGTCGGATGTTCAATATGGCTAAGGCACGCTGGTTCGCTCGGTTTCGCAATAAGGCCACGCGTATCGCTGCTATCGCTGGCTTGGCGGCGCGGATAGAAAGACGGGTGCGTCCACCGTCGAATTCTGGCTGCCGGACCGAGCCAAAACGGGAGTGCCGTTCTGCGGCCGGTATGGCGGTGGCGCAGATTGGAAAACAACGGGCTCCTCAACCTTCGAATTCCGGACGGCAGATTGAACGCGTATTTGAGGTCTGACGGGTGCTCTTGCGGCAGCATGCCGGCGCGGCGGCGCGCTGCCAGTGGTTTTGCGAGGCGTGCTCGCGGGGACCTTGCGCAGCGCCCTCGGTTCTTGCGCTGCATGCTCAGGCACAGTGTTGGTTATTTCAGGCTCAACTTGAGTGGCGGGCTCGGCTGCGCCGATGACCGCGGCCGGGGCAGCCTGAGGTGCTTCGCCTTCTTCGGTAGCTTCGGTAGCGTCGCCTTGCTTCGGAGCAAGCGGCGCGCCGACGGCCTGCACATCCGGTAATGCCGGTTGGGGCTGCAGCGCGGGCGCTACACTGCCGGTTAAGACGATCCAGGTAATGGTCCGTTCGGTTACGTCATGACGAACAACAGGTGTGAGTGCCGGAAGATCGGCGGCGCCATGGATCTGGGTCTCGCTCAGCCAGAAGCGAGAGCCGAACGGCGCACCCCATGGCGTTGTCGTGCTTGATGGCGCAGCGCTCTCGGCCGCGAGTGGCAACGGTGCGGAGCTGGCCGGCAACTGGCCAAGCGGCTCGTGGTTGACGCGGAAAGCGGCAAAAACGCCGAATCCAAAACTCAGCGCAACGACCGAGACGAACAGCGCCACGATCTGCAGGCGGACATTCGGCAACATTCGACCTCGCAGGACGCCCGCACGATCCGCGGAAGACAAGCACGCAATACAATGGATGGATCGCCACAAGGCAGCTGACTTGGCATCGAACCATGCAAAAAGCCGACGCACAGCCCGAACCGAATCCAACACTTACGACATTAGCTGAGTCGCTGGAAAGCCAACGTCAAAAACAAATCACAACAAATTGGCCGGCGTTCGGGCGCCGGCCAAGGGAACTCAACTAGGGAATTCGACTCGGAAATTGGGCCGAAATTGGGCGTCAGTGGCTGACCGAGCCTTGCGACGATGCTGTGGCCGGCATGGATCCAGGCAGCACCACCACCCGAGTGCCGACCTGCACTCTGCCGTAAAGATCCGCGATGTCTTCGTTGGTCAACCGGATACAACCCGAGGACACGAACGAGCCAATGGTCGACGGCTGATTGGTGCCGTGAATACGGTACAGCGTGTTCCCGAGATAAAGCGCACGCGCACCGAGCGGGTTACTCTCGCCGCCAGCCATGAAGCGCGGCAGATAGGGCTGACGATCGATCATTTCCTTCGGCGGGAACCAATCCGGCCATTCCTTCATGCGGCTGATGCGCTCGGTGCCGGTCCACGTGAAGCCCTCGCGACCGACACCGATGCCGTAGCGCATGGCTTTGCCCTGGCTAAGCACAAGGTACAGGAACGTGTTCGGCGTATCGATGATGATCGTGCCGGGCGGTTCGGTGGTGACATAGTCCACAAGCTGGCGCCGGAACTGCGGCGGCAGTTCCTTGGGCGCGCCCTGTTCGGGCTGGTCTTCCGGCGGAAGCGCCGCGACCACTGTCGGACTCCCTTGGGGTGCCGCAGCAACCACGGGCGGCGGTGGCGGAGTCGGCACCGCGCCGGTGGCGTAGCCGGGCCCAGGTCCAGGCGCTCCGCTGACATCTGCCGGTGGCCGCAGTCCGGGCGGGCCCTGCGACGGCAGCGGCTGCGGCGCATAGGGATCGTTGGGCATGAAATAAGGCCGCGGAGCCGGCGGATAGGCCTCGGTCTGTTGGCCGGGGACCGCGCGCCGATCGTAGGGCGGACCCGCCGGCACAGGAGCGTCGTCGTCGTAATAACCGGGCGGCGGCAGCGGCGTGTTGCTGTAGGTTTGGGACGGATAAGGCGGCGGGTACGCAGACGGCGGCGGCGGATAGGCCGGATAAGCCGGCGGCGGTGGTGGCGGATAATATTGTGCTAGCGCCCCGCCGATTGAGAGGGCGAGGGCGACAGCGATCACGGCAAGACTGGTGCAAACGCGCAAGGTAGGTCCCCCAAAAGCACCCCCGAAAGCTCACTACTGTTGTGCGAACAAGATTGGGCGGGAACAAGGCGACCGCGGAGCAAATGACGAAGCGGCGCGCCTAACTTGTCAGCACTACGATGTTCCTCCCGACGCCGTAAATGTTTTGCTAATGGGCGGGTATTGCTGCGAAAATTGGTCCGCAGCGTGATCGGCAATCCGCCCGGTACGGACGCACGAACATCAGGGGCTAGACATGCCGACTTGATCGCATCGTCCCAGTCCTGGGCGAAGCAGCTTCATAATGCTCACTATCAGTCGGATGAGGCGATTATCCGTTACAGATTTCATCCTCGCTCCGGCGAAACGGTCATTGTTACAGGGCGCAACCGCCATGGCGACGAAGCCGCTCTA
>JBAUYV010000385.1:0-4961 GCA_049584975.1 Xanthobacteraceae bacterium
TCGAGCGATGCAGAATCGCGGAGCCCCAGCTTGTTCTTAAGTGTTGCGGTGCCCTTGTAGCAGTAGGGATCGTCGAAAACGTCGTAGCCGACGAACATCAGCGACGCAATTTGGCATCCACATAGGCGCGAATGACTTCGGAGCGCTGTTCGTCATGAGAAAGCTTGCGCTCTTTCATGGCGGCAAGGCGCTTACGGCTGGCGGGGCTCAGACTGATACCCTCGACCGCCGTTATGGCGGCAAATGTCCGCTGTCCGAGGATATGGCCATCCCCGGTCCCGCTCAGTCGTTTACCCGTCTTCTTCATCAATATGTCTCAACAGCTAACAGAACCCGCGCCTGCCGATCAGTCGCCATCTAGCGATCGAGCAATTTTCTCGCCTGAGAAATACGATCCTTGAGCCCAGCTTGGAAGCTCGGATCATGTCGGCGTTGCTCGATGTGGGTTGTGATTGCCGCCCGGATCACGTCGGATACCGGCAGATTTTCGACGCTCGCCACCATTTCGAGGGCCTGCGCCTGCTCCTCGGAGAGGCGGACAGTCATCGCTTTAGCTTGCTTCATATCCGCATTTTGGCACCAAAACTAAACGCTTGTCAAGCGTCATGGCGATATGGTATCATGGTATCAATTTACGGAGGTAGCAATGAGCGAGTCGCATCCTAACGAGGACCATGGTCCCAAGACCTTTGAGATCAGGATCGACCGGACGATGTATAAGGTCGACGAGCGGGTGTTGACGGGCGCCCAGTTGAGGGCACTCCCCAATCCGCCGATTGGACCGGAACGCGATCTCTTCGAGGTTGTGCCGGGAGGGTCTGACCTGAAGATTGAGTCTGATACGAGGGTGGAGATGCGCAACGGCCTGCGCTTTTTCACGGCGCCGGCTCAGATCAATCCGGGTCGGGATTAAGGGACCGCGTTCGATGCTCCCGCCGATCGACCAGGATTACCTGCAGGCCCGTGCGCCCGGGTGTGCCGTCTCGCTCGACAGCGGCATGATCTGCGTGGTGATTCCGTCTTTTCCGCTCCCCACTGGCTTCACTGCCGCAAGCGCCGATCTCCTCTTGCGGTTCTCACCGGGGTACCCTGACGTTCCCCCGGACATGTGGTGGTTCGCCCCCGCGATTCGTCGAACCGACGGGGACGCAATTCCAGCGACGCAATCTCAGGAATCGTACCTTGGCCGTGGTTGGCAGCGCTGGTCCCGCCACCTCAATCCAGGACAATGGCGGTCGGGCATCGACTCCATTGAGAGCTATCTGGCGTTGGTTCGCAAGGAACTCGACGCGGCTGCGAGGTCACACGCCGCATGACAACTACTCTTGTGCTCCCCGAGCTCTTGGCTGACGAGATAGCGGTTGCGTCGCGCAACCCGCTGGAACGCGCTGCTGTTCTGTTGGCCCGGCGTATTGAGGCCAACGACGACATTCGACTGCTGGGGCGAGGCCTGCATTGGGTGCCATCCGATGCCTATGCTGAGCAAAGCCCACATCACATGCTCATCCTTTCAGAGGGATATGTGGGGGCGCTTGCCGCTGCGGAAGCCGATAGAGCGATACCGCTATGGTTCCACACTCATCCGGGCGAATCCGGCGTGCCTTTGCCGAGCAGGCACGACCGTCAGGTAGATCGTGAAATCGCCGACCTGTTTCAGCTGCGGAGTGGTTCAGGGTTTTATGGAACGCTGATCGCGTCACCGCGCGGGACTGATTTCATTTTCAGTGGTGAGATCGCGCCTGAAAATGGCGATAAGACCGAAATCGATCGAATCTGGATCGTGGGAGAGCGCTGGCGGCTCACTCACAGTTTTACGGCAGACCCAAAGTCTCCGGATACCATCTTCGACCGCAACGTGCGTGCGTTCGGTCCGGCCATCCAAGCTGTCCTTGGCGATCTGCGCATGGCCATCGTTGGTGCCGGCGGCACTGGTTCCGCGGTCGCCGAGCAGCTTGTCCGTCTCGGCGCGCGCCATTTGCTCCTCATCGACAGTGACACGCTTTCGGGCAGCAATGTCACTCGCGTTTATGGTTCAACGCCGCGTGAGGTTGGTCGGCCCAAGGTTGAAGTATTGCGCGACCATCTGATGGCCATAGCACCCGAGCTTAACTGCGCGGCCGAGCGCGGCATGATCACTGTCAAAGGTGTGGCTAAGAAGCTTTGCGCAAGCGACATCGTTTTCGGGTGCACTGACGACAATGCTGGCCGGTTGATTTTGTCTCGGCTGTCAACCTACATGCTGATCCCGGTGATAGATTTGGGCGTCCTGCTCAGCAGTGACCAAGCTGGCAGGCTGAGCGGAATCGACGGCCGAGTGACGACGTTAATGCCAGGCGCGGCCTGCCTCGTATGTCGCAACCGAGTCGACTTGGCACGAGCGGCGGCGGAAATGAAGACGCCTGAGGAACGCCGGCGCCTAGCTGACGAAGGCTACGCGCCAGCGCTCGGCGAAGTGGAGCCCGCGGTCGTTGCCTTTACCACCGCCGTAGCGGCCGCGGCGATTAATGAACTTCTAGATCGGTTGATTGGCTATGGTCCGCCTGAGCGGCCCACCGAAACTCTGTTGCGTCTCCATGAGCGAGAGATGTCGACTAATCGCGCCTTACCGCGCAACGCCCACTACTGCGACTCGTCGCAGGGTAAATGGGGAGCGGGAAAAGAGGAGCCTTTCCTCGGGCAACTGTGGGCGGCAGAATGAAGTTCTCGTGGTGGCAATGGCTGCCGTTTCAGCGTTGGCGAATTGTCGGCGCGGCGGAATCGGCAGACGAGGTTCCCGAGCGGTTGCCGCGCAATGGAGTTGCGCTGGTTGTCGACGCGGGCAAGACCAAGTGGATCGCGTTCGACTGTCCATGTCGCACAGGTCATCGGATCATGGTGAACGCTGATCCCGCACGACGCCCTCATTGGACATTGAACGCGTTAGCGCCTCTGACAATTTACCCCAGTATAGATTATCATGGAAGTCAAAGACGCTGCCATTATTTTATTCGCGGCGGCCGGATTGTGTGGACCAAGGGCAGAGACTGATGAGTAAGAGTAGAGACGAAGAAGAACCGCAGCCGATCGCGGCACAGCCGCCGCGGCCGATTGAGAAGACGCCAATGTTCACAGCGATGAACGCGCCGCGATATCAACGCCAGACGCTTATTCGCGACATCGAGACGAATCAACCAAAGCTCCTATGTTATGTCACCGGCAATAAAGCGCCCGTTGATCGCGCCGACACCCTCGGTTTCGTCGACATGTTGCACAATGTGAATCCGGGCGATGCGATCGATCTGATGCTTCACACGCCCGGCGGCGACGTCGACGCCGCCGAAAAGCTGATCACCCTCGTGCGAAGCGCAGCTGGGGAAGAGGGACAGTTACGGGTAATCGTCCCTGATTATGCCAAGAGCGCGGGTACATTGATGGCTCTCGGCGCCAATACGATCCTGATGAGCGACTCTTCCGAACTTGGACCGATCGATCCGCAAGTGTCGTCCAAAGACGGCAACGGCAATGACGTCGTCTACTCGGTCCTAACATTTCTCTACGCCTATGAGGAGGCGAAGCAAGCCATAAGTGATAGGCCAGATGATATAGCTAACCGCATAACCTTCGAAAAATTCGATCCAACGCTAGTGCGCAAGTTCACTTCAGTTAAGGATAGAGCGCGCCTGTTCGCAGAGAACCTATTGAAACGGCGTGGCGCAAATTTCTCGAAAATCGCAAGCGAGCTTATGGACATCAACAGATATCCGTCGCATGGGCAGATGATCGGTTGGGAAGCTGCCCGCAACATCGGACTTACCATCGACTACCTGCCGCCGTACGATCCCATCTGGCGTAAATATTGGACGCTCTATTGCCACCTGCGTTTGGCGATCGAGAGCGATCAGCGGATATTCGAATCGAATTACGTGTCACTGATCATGTAGGAAACAATTCTCTTGCGCGGAGACGCATTGAGGCGGCGCCTGGCCGCGTCAACAGGTGTTGGGCGAAAGGCAGCCGGAAGAAGGTGAAGCGGACGCCTGCCGTTCGCAAGCCCCCAAAGACCGTTCAAAGTCATTATCTACCTAAGAAACTTGGAGCGGGCGAAGGATCCCTCGCCCGCAACCTTGGCAAGGTTCTGCTGCTACCCGACGAGATTTAGCGAACTCTCTGGTAGCGTCAAACGGTCGCTTTGCTTGCTCCGGGTCCGGTTCATCGGCTCCGCCATCACGCGGAGCGTCGGCCCGGATCAACCCCGCGTCCTTCAGCGCCTCAAGGTCCGGCAGGTCGCGCAGCGACTCGAACCCGAACGCGAGCAAAAACTTCTCCGTCGTCACATAGGCGTAGGGCGCCCCAAGCTTCGGGCTGCGCGGGCCGGCGGCGATCAGGCCCTCCTCGCGCAGCGACGCGATCAGGTCGCGCGAAATTTCCCGCCCGAACATCTCCGAAATCTCCCCCCTCGTCACCGGCTGGAACATCGCCACCGCCATCAGCACCCCGGCCTCGAGTTTCGTCAGCTGCTTCGCGTCGGCCGGGATGTCGAAGGCGACGCACACAGCAGGGCCGAAAGCGCGGCGGGTGCGGAGCGAAAAACTCTCCCCTGCCCTGACCAGTTCTATTGGCCGCCCGCGCAGGTCTTCCTTCAAATCGTCGAGCAGGAGGTCGATCGCGCAATCGCGTCCGACGACGCGCGCCAGGATTTCCCGCGTGACCGGCTTCGGCGCGGCGAACAGCACCGCCTCGACGCGGGCCTTCCATTCCCGCCAACGCAGTTCCGGCGGCAGGTCGGCGAGCTCGCGGTCGAAGTCGGGTTCCGGGCTCACTTTCCGCGCCATGGCGTTCAGAGCCCGTAGAGGCGGAAAGTTGGGCGGCCGGTGAGCTCGCGCGCGGCGCCGAGCCCGACCAGGCGCTCGAACAGCCGCCGCCGGGCGCGATCGCTCAAGCCCGCGATCGGCGCCGCGGCGGAGCCGGCTGGTGGCGCAATC
>JBAUYV010000386.1:0-1976 GCA_049584975.1 Xanthobacteraceae bacterium
GTAAAAGAGCATCGCCGGATGACCCTCGACTGCGGCCAGCATGTCGGCGAAACGTCCAAGTACGTGCGGGCGGATCGCCTCGCGCTCATAGGCGCCGGCCATCGACAGGATTGAGGATATCGACACGCAGAAATGGTTCGACCAGAACCAGACCAGGCGCTCGACGAAGCCGATGTCGGCGCCGAGCGCGGCGTCGAAGCGCACGCGGGCTTCGTTCTGCACGAGTTGCGCGGGCAGCGTCGGTTGCTGATTGGGCGGCGGCGGCTGCGACGCCTCCGTTGCCGGATCGCTGACGGGGTCGGCCATCATCGCGCCGCCCGCTTCCTTCTTGGCGCGCTGGGCTAGCTTGTTCTTCGCCGCCTGCTCGGCGCGGTAATCGAAGAAAGCGCGCGCTGCCTCGGCGCTCGACGGCAGATTCGCCGCCGGCACGCGACCCGCGCCGGGGCGCTCCAGATCGGCGAGCACGGCGCCGCGTGGGTCGTCGGCTATGGCGTTGATCGAATTGTGGACCGGCCCGAAACCGAACCGATGCAACGCCAGTGCTGCTTCAGCCTTGGGATTTGCCGTCATGGTGTTGCTCAAACGGTTTTCAACCGCCGGGCCAGCCCTCGCGAACGCGCCGACAATCGCGCCGCCAGGGTCAACGCGGCGTCAAAGGGAACCCTTCGACCGCTGAGGCACTTAACTGGATTCCCCGGATGAACGCTGAACTTGGGGCGGATGGTACCGATTTTCTCGGCTCGCCGGAAGGATCGAACCCGGCTGGTGGCGTAAGGCGCGTGGGCACTCTGCGATGCGCCATTAAGAAGTACGTTCAGGGTCAAACTGAGGCTCGGCTGGCACCCAACGCATTGTCCGCTTTTGCTAATAGCGGACATAGTCGCTTGAAAGAGCGATCCGCTTAGGGATTTCGTCCTTCCGCGGCTTTCCCAATGCTGCCGGCGAGGCCGGTCGCCTTGCCGAACTTGTTGTTCTTCGGAAAACCCTTGGGCGCGAGACGGCCGGCGTCGGCGCGGTTGCCGCGCCAGTCGGACAGTTCCTTCAGCGACAGCGTAAAGACGCGGCCTGCGGAGTCGATCCAGGTGAGGCCTTTCTCCACTTCGAACGTCTTGATGTCGGACAGGCCACCGTCCTTGTGCCGCTGCAGCCGCACGCCACGGCCGCGCGCCATCTCCGGGATATGGTCGATCGGAAACACAACCATCTTGCGGTTTTCGCCGATGGCGGCTACCAGCTCGCCCTCCACCGGCGTGATCGCACACGCGGCGTCGGGCGGCTTGACGTTGAGTATCTGTTTGCCCTTGCGGGTATTGGCCAGGCACTCGTCCTCGGGGACGATGAATCCCCTGCCCTGCTTGCTCGCCACGATCAGCTTGCGGCCACCCTGGTACTGGAACACATCGACGATCTCCGTCTGCTGCTCGAATTCGATGAACAGCCGCACCGGCTCGCCGTGCCCGCGCCCGCCGGGTAGCTTGGCGGCCTCGATGGTGTAGCAGCGCCCATTGGTGGCGAAGACCATGATCTTGGATGTCGTCCCGGCAAAGAACGCATGGTCGAGCCCGTCGTCCGCCTTGAACACAAGGCTGGACAGGTCGGCGACCTGGCCGCGCAGCGCCCGAATCCATCCCTTCTCGGAAACCACGACGGTAATCGGCTCCCGCTCGACCAAAGCCTCTTCGATCGCGGCATCGTCGCGGGCGGGAGCTTCGGCAAAGCTGGTGCGGCGTTTGCCCAGCGGCGTCTTCGGCCCGAATTGTTCGCGCACCTCGCGGATCTGGCCTGCAATGGTCTTCCATTGCGCCTTTTCCGAGCGCAGCAGATCCTCGATCGATTTCTTCTCGGCGCGCAGCCTTTTGTCCTCGTCGCGGATTTCGATCTCTTCCAGCCGGCGCAGATTGCGCAGCCGCATGTTGAGGATGGCGTCGGCCTGCACGTCGGAAAGCCGAAAGGTCGTCATCAATACCGGCTTCGGC
>JBAUYV010000387.1:0-1526 GCA_049584975.1 Xanthobacteraceae bacterium
GTTCGTGACCTCTGGCCGTCCGTGGGGCTGGCTGCGCTCCCTAAGATCGTCAGTCCCGGGATGTTGCGCAGAAAACAGTGCCCACGCGTGCGGCCCGGCGATAGGCCCAGTGGCGTTGGGAGTGGCCGCGGTCGTGACAGGATGGGCTGCGGGTGACAGCGTCGATGGCCTCGTTCTGAGGAGTCGCTGTTGATGATCGCGCAACGCTGAGAGGTTTCCTGGTCGAGCCGCACGATCTTCCAGCGAAGTGAGGAAATGGACCATGCAGTCGATGTGATCCGTATTTCGAGATGGCGAACCGAATCGAGGTCGGCGCAAGGGCGACGTAGTCAACACCGGAAGGATTTTCTCGTGAACGTCGTTTCGCGGGTGCCCGGTCAGCCCTGGTGCGCTCGTCGCCGTTCGTAGAGTTCCTGATCCCGCGATTGGGGCGGGATGATCTGAACCTTGGCCGGCGGCGGCCTGAACCGTCCGAGCTTGAGGCCCCAGCGACGGGCCTCGTGGATGACCTTCGCGCGGTATGCTGCGACGTAGCTCAAGGCGTCGACCTGATCGTCATGCTTCCCATCGGGAAAGGCGGCGATTTCGGCGAGCAAGGTTTCGAGCGCGCGCCCCGGCATCGCATTCGGGAGGCGCACCAAGCCATCGTAGAGGCTGAACAGACCCTCGCTGAAGCGGCGGATCTTGAGGTTGTCGGAGGCCGAGCTTGCCATGGATTCGCCGGGCAAAAGGTGCCGCCATCCCCTGGCCCACAGATCCTGGTAGGGGCCTCGGCCGATGCCGTTGCCGTCCATGACGATGATCGCCGGCTTGTCGTGCGAGTCGTGCGCGATGATCGCCTCGCGCACGTCCGGCAACTCGACTTGCATGCGGACGATGCCGATAAGGTAGAGAATGTCGCGGCCGTCCGATTCCTTGGCGAGGCCGAATTTGGCGCAGACCGTATAGTCGCCGCCGCCCTTCGTACTCGCGATGTCCCAGGAGTGAACAATCAGCTCGAAGGGCGGCGCTTCAGCATAACGCGCCAGGCGTTCGATTGAGCAATATCCTGTGCCGCCGGCCTCGGGGCGCTGCTGGTACTGAGAGGCGAACACGTGCGGGGCGATCCTCGCCTTCAGCGCTTGGATTTCGGCGGCGTTCAGGCGGTTAGGATTGAGCGGCTCGCCCGGTTCCCGCCGCATAATTGTCTTCCCCCTAAAGGTATAATCTTCGGATTTTTCGGCAATCAACGGCAGCTTGAGAACAAAATCAGCGGACGGCTCTGTGGTCCCCGCTAGATCGTCGGGCGCCAGTCGATGCATAACCAGGACGAGGGCGCCTTTGCTCGGATCGTTGAAACGCGTGTAGACCGAGCTGTTGACCCAGTCGCGCAGCTGTTGCTTTACCCGCTCGGAGAGCGCGTCCTCGGGCTGAACCGGATCGTCGATGATGATCTCGTCGGCGCCGAAGCCGGTAATGTCGCTGCCGACGGCGGTGGCGTAGCGATATCCGCCCATGGTGGTGCGGATATGGTCGACGGCGCTCTT
>JBAUYV010000388.1:0-4450 GCA_049584975.1 Xanthobacteraceae bacterium
TGCACAGCCTGAAGCCGCGCCGCGATGGCGGCGCCGGCATCGCGCGCATCCTCCTGCAGCCCCGACAGGCTGACGCGCGTGGCCTCGTTGCCGGCGATCAAACTCCACCAGAACCCGTAGCCGAAGCCGATCGACCACAGCGCAAGGAACACATAAAGCGGAAACGTGATCAGGCGCTCCCTGAAGAGGCGTTTTGCACCAAAGGTTTCGCGCAGCGCCAACCACATCAGGAAGGTGAGTGCGACCACGATGCCGATCACAAAGACATCGCTGTCGATCGGGACGCCGGGTAGGCGGCGCGCCGGGGCGGACGAAATGCCGATGATGAAATCGTGCAGCCCGCTCCAGGTGGCGTAGCAGGAGATCGACAATAGCATCACGGTCGCAAGGCGGATGAGCGTGTTGCGTCCGAGCAGATAGTTGAGCAAGCGGGCCAAAGAGGCGCGCATGCGGGCCAAACGGGATGGCCCCCCTCCGCCGGCCATGGTTCGATCCCCTTGCTGCCGCTTCCATGCGCATACAGGAGTTTCCGCAGCGTGTCGCGCGGCCCGCCGGTTTTCCCCCGCTTTTCAAAGGCTTTAGCCGGAATCGGCCAAAAACGCCCTCTACCGGATAGCGATCGCCGAGCCGAAGGGTTCGATTGCGACCGCTTTGAGCCAGTCCGTCGTGTTGAGGAACCGCCGCGCGATGGTTCGGTCTGCCTTGAACGTCTCTCAACCGCGAAAGATTTCTTTCCGCCACGGTCGGCGGCTGTTAAAGGCGCGGGCATTTTCGGAGTGCTTCGCGATGATGGCCCCGGCAAGGACGGCCAAGGAGCCGGAAATCGAATTCTGGTTCGAGTTCGGTAGCAACTACAGCTATCTGAGTCTCATGCGCATCGAGGACGCGGCTCGGCGATGCCGTGTCCGCATTGTTTGGAAGCCATTTTTGTTAGGCCCCATATTCCGCGACTTGGGTTTCGAAACGTCGCCCTTTGTGCTGCAAAAGGAGAAAGGTGCGTATGTGTGGCAGGACATGGCGCGTCAGTGCCGCAAGTACGGGCTGCGCTGGGTGCAGCCCACCACGTTTCCGCGGCTTGGAGTTCTTCCCGCGCGAATAGCGCTCCTGGGGGCCGAGCAGCCTTGGATCGGCGCCTTTAGCCGTCAGGTGATGGAGCTCAACTTCGCGCTGGACAAAGACATCAACCAACCCGACCGCATGGCCGGCATTTTGACGGAACTGGGCCTTCCGGCTGCGGACATTCTGGACGAAGCCCAGGCCGAACCGACGAAGAAGCTCTTGCGCGAACAAACCGATGCGGCGCGCGTGAGGGGAATATTTGGTGCGCCCACTTTCTTTGTCGGGACGGAAATGTTCTGGGGCAACGATCGCATGGATGATGCGCTTGCGTTCGCCGCGGACCGAAAGCCGTGAGGGAGCCGCGTCCTAGCCGGTGTGCTGGTCGTTCGGCTTGGCGAGGATCAGCGACCAGAAGACTTTATACCTCGACTGCGGCGCGTAGGCTGTGGCGATGCCCATGCGGGTCACGTCGCGGTTGAGCATGTTGGCGCGGTGCGGCGGCGAATCCCGCCAGCCGGAAAAAGCTTCCGCCAGGGTGTCATACCCGGCGCCGATGTTCTCGACGGCGACGCTGGCGTTGAAGCCGGACTGTTGGAGGCGCTGCTGAAACGGCCGCGAGACGCTGTGATCGAGCTTGTCGCGCGCCGCCATGGCGCGGGCCTGGTCGCTGGCGAGCTGCATCAATTCGGGGTCGATGATGACCGGCCCGAGACCGTTGTTGATGCGGTATCCCGAGATCATCGATTGCGCCGTATTGGCGTCCAGCTGGGCGTCCGGGCTGGAGAGGCTCTGGTAGAAAGTGGGTTGTCCGGCGGGCGGATTGTTGTCGCTGGTGCAGCCGGTAAGGGCTGCTACGCCGATGAAAATGCCGCAGACAAAAGCTGCGGCCCACAACCGAATCATTGCGCAACTCCTCACGACCCAGTCAAGTAGCCGACAAAAAGTGTCGGAACCATGAACCGCTCCTTTCGTCCGCTCATGCGCTTTTCCCGCGGGCGGCGGGGCCCAAGCTGTGAATTCTCGGGACTGAACGGAATGTGCCAGCCTGACGCCGCCTAACGCCCGTCGTTTAATCGAAACAGACAAGCGCATCCACCATGAAGCGTGATCGGGACCGCACCAATCCACTTTATTCGGTCATGGCCGAGAAAGAGGTCGATGTCCCGGTGCGCGACGGCGTGGGGCTGAAAGCCGACGTTTTCCGCCCCGACGGCGCGGACAATTCCTAGCCATCCTCAATCTCGGGCCCTATCAGAAAGACAAGCTCAGGAGCGCCGGCGCCCGCGGCGGCTTTATCTAAACAGGACGAGATTCGCGCTTAGCTTTTGTTAAGGAACCTTTCATCAGTCCTTAACTTCAAAACAACCGGTTGGCGAATACCTTTCCGAGGACTATCGCCGGGGCACATGCGATGCCTATTGCCGCAGACCTATCGAGGGCCACCCGCCGAGGCGGATTTGTCGCGCTGGCGGGCGCCGTGGGATTTGCCGTCGGCATTGCCGGATGCGTTGTCTTCGGCTCCCACTGGCTCGTGCAAGCGCTGAACGATGCTCCCGCTCCATTTGCCGACGTGGCCATGAGCGTGATCTTCGCACTTGCCGTGTCGACGGTTACGTCCATCGTCGTCATCGCACGCGTGCGAGCGAAGTACCGTTTGATGCGATCCGCGCTCAACAACATGACGCAGGGCTTGTGCATGTTCGACGGCGCGGCGCGGCTCATCTTGTGCAACGAGCGCTATATCGAAATGTATCAGCTGCGCCCGGAGCATGCGCGGCGCGGCACGCCATTGCGCGATTTACTGATCGAACGAACCGCCGCGGGCACGTTTTTGGGCGACCCGGACGCCTATGTGGCCGAGGCCCTGCAGCAGGTGGCCGAGGGTCGCACCGAAACAAAGACAATCGAGTTCAAGGACGGCCGCGTCATCACGCTGGTCGGCCGTCCAATCAGGGGCGGCGGCTGGCTGGCGACCCATACGGACGTCACCGACCAGTTGCTCGCCGAGAAGGAGCGCGACGCACTGCGCCAGCGTGAACAGCGCCGACGGGTGATCGACGCGGCAATCTCTTCGTTCCGGGAACGGGTCGAGAGCATGCTGAAAACCGTCGGCCAAAGCGCCACGGCCATGAAGGCGGCCGCGCAAACGCTTTTGGCGACCTCCGATCACACGCTGCAGCGCACCGAGGGCGCCGTGCACGGCTCCAACGAGGCTTCCATGAACGTGGAGACCGCGGCCACTGCCGCCACGGAGCTGTCGAGCTCAATCAAAGAGATCAGCCGCCAGCTCACGCAGACCAACGAGGTCGTTCGCAGCGCCACCGCCGCCGCCAACGCCACCAACGACGACATCGCCGCGCTGGCGCAGGTGGCGCAGAAGATCGGCGACGTGGTCAAGCTCATTCAGGACATCGCCGGCCAGACCAACCTGCTGGCGCTCAACGCCACCATCGAGGCGGCGCGCGCCGGCGAGGCCGGGCGCGGCTTCGCGGTGGTGGCCTCGGAAGTCAAATCGCTCGCCGTGCAGACCGCGAAGGCAACCGAAGAGATCACCCGCGAAATTCTCGCGGTGCAGGGCTGCACCACGAAAGCGGTCAACGCCATTCGCGCCATCACGCAGCGCATGCAGGACATCAATCAGTACACCACCGAGGTAGCAGGCTCGGTCGAGCAGCAGGACGCGGCGACGGGAGAGATATCGCACAACGTGGCGAGCGCCGCCGGCAGCGCCAAGGCTATCGTCGCGGCGCTCGACGAAGTTGCCGGCGGGGTGACGCAGACGCGAAGCTCGGCGGAAACCATGCTCGCTGCCTCCGAACAGGTCGAAGAAGCGACCACGCGGCTGCGCAGCGAGGTCGAAGTTTTTCTTGGTACGGTCGCGGCCTAGCGCTCCCTGCACGGGGAGCGCTAAACGGACTCGGTTATAGCGCTCACCGCCGCGCGGTTCGATCCCGCCGCTATTTTAGTGATCGGGCAGGAAATTATGGAAAATGGGACCGTCGAACCGAGATGAGGCATAGACGCGCACGTTGGGCATCCGCCTATCTGCTGGATCGATCGAGTCCCAACCGGCGAATACAAAAAGGATGTCCGGATAAGCGCGCGCCATCCGCTCCAAAACCGCTAATCCCTTCTTTTTCCACAAACCGTCCAACAAACAGCGCAACCGTGACATCAAGCGAAAGGTTGAGACCGGCTCGTGCTTTTGCGATGTCTTCCCGATCGACCGGAGGGCAAAAGACTTGCGTGTCAACGCCGTTAAAAATGAGGGTGGGTGAATGGCGTATCGTAAAAACAAAGTTGAGTTCCTCGAACATCAATTTCTTTATCCAATCTCAGAGATTAAATCTAATCTACCAAAGTTTATGCCAGGCTGAGGGGTCCTCAATTG
>JBAUYV010000389.1:0-4554 GCA_049584975.1 Xanthobacteraceae bacterium
GGTCAACACCCCCGCCCGCCGCTACGAACGCCACCGCGAACGTGTGGCCGCCGGTGATTGAGCGCGCCGGTGCGTGAGAGTCGAATTTGCGCCATCATATAGCAGACGCACTCAATTTCCGCGTGCACACCCTACCGCGACGGCGATCCTAACCTCGGAATCCCCTGCTCAACCGCAACAGCCAACATCCAAATCGGTTTCGGGCCAAGCCACATGTGGTATGTAGTCGGCAAAGCTTGACAACATATTGCCCTGAGAACATAGTGGCAGTCATCCCATATTGGGATCCGGTTTGTGTGTAGGGGATGGCTATGAGCTTCAAACCCGGAGATCGCGTCCAGCACCTTCTGAGCGGCATCCCGAGGCTCGTCGAGAAGGTCGAAGGGGACCAAATTACGTGTTCCTGGCCCGATCCGAAAGGGAACATCAAGCGGGGTACCTTCCCGGCCAGTTCTCTAAAGCCCTTCAGTGGTCGGCGTGCTATGAAAGTCACTTTCTAGCTAAGCCGGCGCTAGACGCGAGCGCATCATGTTCAAGCTGACGGGGATAGGAGCCGGTATCGTCTTGGCCGGATGGTTTTCCTCCGATGCTCCGAAGATGCCGCCGGAGGAAGCGCACTTTTGCAGCGTGCTAGAGGCGGCGGACGAAGCCTACGAGCCGATGCGAAAGCAATGGTATGCGGAGGAAAACGGACTCGCGCAGGACAAAATCGGCAGTCAGCTTGACCGGATGGTTGATGCCCGCAATGTCGAGATACTGAAAATCTTCGGCGGCTCTAACCCGCACATCGCGGGATGGACGGTTCAACTCACTGAGATCGATACCACGGACCTCGACCGCGACGGCGTGACGGCCCGATACATCAAGATTGCGGGGAAGTTCCCGTGCAAGCTGCCCGTGACGTTCACGGCGCGAGCACTGCCAACGACGTATGCGGATTTTCTCGGAAACAAGAAGATTGGCGATTACATCGCGATTACTGCGACTCTGGTCTCTCACGACATAGGGGCGAACCCCCCTCAAAAGGCCATCGAGTGGAGCGGGTTTCAGGGAGGCTCTATGGCGGAACCTGAATACCGACTGTCAGTCGAGCAGATGAATGACTACACGGCAGAGTGACCGACCTCCCCGATTGGCCAGGATCGCAACATCCCCGAGCCTCTCAAGCCGTGCCCGGCGGGCGACCCCAGACCCGCCATCCCGCAGCATCGCGATCACGGCGTTCGCATCGAGCAGATAGCGCATCAGCGGAATAATCCGTCGAGCGCCGGGCGTTCCTCCTGCTGCGGCTGTTCCTCAACGGCTCGCACAAAATCATCGTCGATCTGGCCGGCGATCGCGTCGAGCCAACTCCAGTCATCGGCCAGCGGTTCGAGGATGACGGCATTGCCGTGACGCCGAATCCGCACTTCCTCGCCGCGAAAGCGAAACTCCTTGGGAAGGCGCACCGCCTGCGATCGTCCGGACCAGAATACCTTTGCGGTCGGCACTCGCACGCTCCTTCCGTTCCAGCCGCGCCATATAGCGATGATATACTGCACGCCGAAGCAGCGGCAAGGCGTAGAGTGCGCTGCTCGCGCTGCCGCGCGCGGTTTCCGAGATCGATGCCGAGCGGTTATACTGGAAGCGCGATCTCGGGTGATTTAGGGAGGGCGAAACCCATGGAAGCCGCAGCTGCCGTGTTTCGCAAAATCCACGAGCCGCTGACGATCGAGTCGGTCGAGATCGACCGGCCGTGGGCGCGCGAGGTTTTGGTGCGCACCGTCGCGACCGGGGTGTGCCACAGCGACCTGCATGTCGTCGACGGGATCGGGCGATTTCCGCTCGACCGGCCGATCGTGCTGGGCCACGAGGGCGCCGGAGTGGTCGAGGCGGTCGGCGCGGAGGTGACGACGGTCAAGCCGGGGGATCACGTCGTCGCCTGTCTTTCGGGCTTTTGCGGCGCTTGCCCACAATGTCTTTCGGGACACCCCAATCTGTGCACCGGCGGTCTGGTCATCCGGCCCGATGATGCCGTGCCGCGACTGGCGCAGAATGGCCGGCCGTTGCGCCAGTTCATCGGCATTTCGAGCTACGCCGAAAAGATGCTGCTGCACGAGAATTCGATCGTGCGGATCGACCCGGAATTGCCGCTCGACCGCGCGGCACTGGTGGGCTGCGGGGTTTTGACCGGCGTCGGCGCGGCGTTGCGCAGCTCGGGGCTGGAGGCCGGGCAGAATGTCGCGGTGTTCGGCTGCGGCGGGGTCGGATTGTCGATCATCCAGGGTGCCAGGATCGGCGGAGCACGGCAGATCATCGCCGTCGACCAGTTCGAGGCGAAGCGCGAGATGGCGACCCGCGCCGGCGCCACCCGCTTTGTCAACAGCGCCGAGGACGACCCGGTCAAAGCCGTGCGCGCCCTGACCGGCGGGCTTGGCGTCGACCATGCCTTCGAGGCGGTGGGATTGGCCAAGCTAGTGCGGCAGGCGATCGAGAGCCTGGCGATCCGCGGCACCGCGACGATTGTCGGCGTGCTGCCGCCGGATGCGATGATCGAATTCCCGTGGATGGCGATCCGCCCGGAATGCAAGGTGCAGACCTCGCGCATGGGCTCGAACCGCTTCCGCACCGACATCCCCCTCTATCTCGATTTTTACCGCCAGGGCCGCCTCGACCTCGACGCGATGGTCACCAGGCGCGGCCGGCTCGGCGACATCAACGAAGCCTTCCGCGCGATGAAAGCCGGCGAAATCGCCAGGACCGTGCTAACGTTTGATTGACGCGTAGTCCGCATACTCTGCTCAGATGCGGACGAGAGCTGGTGAGCTATGCAGCGCCTCAAGCTTCCCGATGGGTCATACGTCAGCCCGGGAGAGGTGGATCGCCTACATGTCAAGAAGCATTTCTTGCGCAAGAATTACTACGTGCAAATGCACTTGGATAATGGGCGCACAATCGATCTATGCACCGACCTGCTTGAAGTAGAGGCACAAGAGGCTAAGCGCGAGTACGAACAACAGCTCGAAGCGCTCGCTACCGACATCTCGGCTTACAAGGAGGGACGCACGGCGGGACTTTCACGCGGAGAGAAAATAGGCTACGAAAATGGGTGCAGAGACGGCTACAACGAAGGCCTTGCAGCCGGGATGCGTGAGGCCCATGACCAGGCATCGCGGGCTGGTGCAGATGCTGTGCTTTGTGAACTGAGGCGTCGGCTAAACGGTTTTTACGATGAGATGCGATACCATGAGAATTTGGTCGAGGCTCGTCGGCAATCGCTTATTTCCATGATTGATCTGCTTGAGAGCATAGTCGCGATGTTCGTTCCACGACAACAGGTGAGCGCAGACTCGGACGAATACTGAGCACGTGTAGAGTAGATTCGCCCTAGAGCTCACACTGGCACAGAAGCGCGGCTTCGGGCGCGAGGGGCCTTTGGTCACTTCGGCTCGGCCGGCTGCTCCTCGAGACGGCGGACGCGGTTGGCGAGGCGCTGATGCTGGCTGTGCATTGCCCGCAATTCGGTTAGGACGAGGGCGACGGTGCCATCCAGGCGCATGACCATCGCGCTCAGCACCTGCATATCGTCGCGCATTGAACCCACCTCGTCGAGCATCCGCTGCTGCTGGCCGGCGAGGAATTCGAGGGTGGTCGGTTCGTCGGCCATGGCAATAATGTCGTCCGCCTGCGCACGTAAGGCAAGCGCCGGTATCCGATCCGGTGTTGCCCGAAGTGTTCTGTTCGCGTCGGAAAGCGCGCGTGGATGCGGCGGATTCCACATCGCCGTGGGGCGGCTGTTCGCAGCCGATTACCGGATCACCACGATTTTGACGCCGATATCGAGGCTTGCCCAGACCCGGTCGGCGGTCACCACCGGGTATCCCGGCCTGCTGCCGAGGGCGAGGCAGGCGCGATCACCGAGCGACAGGCCGGCATGCTGGGTCACCGAGCGTAGTCGCGCCGCGATATGCGCCTGCGGCTCATCAAAGGCGACTACGTGCAAATCCATTGCCGATACCGCCGCCTCCGCTTGAGCCTCTTTCAAGCCGTCTTCGTGCAGCTTCGTCAGGACCTCACAAAGATTTACGGTGCTGATGGTCGCGCCAACGAGCCGTTGCGGATCAACCTTGCTGAACGGTTCATTCTTCAGTGCCGCCAGTATCGCGGAAGCGTCGGCGACGACATCAGCATCATTCACGCGCCGCTTCTTCGCGCCGCTCGGCGATCAGTTCCGCCACCAGGTCACGAGAGCCGGAACTATGGCGGGCGACGATCCGCTGCGCTTCTCGCAGCGCTTGCTCCGGGGTGCGTATGCGCAATTCGCCTTCGCCGATCGGCTCGATCAGCAGGTCGTCGCCAGGCTTCAACCCGGCGGCGGCGCGACATTCGGCCGGAATGACGATGCGGCCCTGTTGGTTGATGCGTGCCCTGCCATGCATGTCATACCCCACGCTAGAGCGGCTTCCGATCAGGTTGCATAGCCGGCTTGGCTAAAGAAGTTTCGGCATTGCTGCGGCGGGTAGAGGTCGAGGGTTCGGCCGATGGTCTGCCATAGGGCTTCGCGGGTGCGCTCTG
>JBAUYV010000390.1:0-21488 GCA_049584975.1 Xanthobacteraceae bacterium
AGCGGCCGCATCGTCACAGAGGCAAGCCTCCAGACGAAAACAGGCCGAATACATGACCGCCCCCGAACGCTTCGCAAAAAAAGTCAGATTTGCTCTTGCACCGCGGCCACCGTCCATACATGACCCACAGCATCATTTCGCCCGCGTCAATTGACGCAGTGCGGGAGGTTCAAAGCTTGATTTCGGGCGCCCCCATGCCAACTTCAATCGCTGGCAGGGCAGGAGCACGGCCGGACCATCCTATTGGCGGATACGATCTAAAGATGCCCTTGACTGGCTGCTGCTGAAGTCGCTGGGTGGGACTCGTCTCCACGCCCGCTTAGGACGCGTACACAGTCTCGCAGCCAGGATTGCAGACGATCCAGATAGAGGTAAATGATCGGCGTGGTGTAGAGCGTCAACAGTTGGCTCAATGCAAGCCCGCCGACCATTGCGTATCCGAGCGGTTGGCGCAGTTCCGATCCCGTGCCGTGACCGAGTGCGAGCGGCAGCCCCGCCATCATCGCAGCCGCCGTCGTCATCACGATGGGGCGGAAGCGTTGCAAGCACGCTTGCCGGATTGCTTCCAGCGGCGGCAGGTGGTGATCGCGCTCGGCGACGATGGCGAAATCGACCAGAATGATGCCGTTCTTCTTGACGATGCCGATCAGCAAGATGATGGCGATGATGCCAACCACTGACAAATCCATGTGGCCCAACCGAAGCGCCAACAGCGCGCCGACGCCGGCGGATGGCAGTGTCGACAATATGGTGAGCGGGTGGATGTAGCTCTCGTAGAGCATCCCGAGAATGATATAGACCGCGATCAGCGCCGCGCCGATGAGCGCCGGTTCGCTGGCAAGTGAACTCTGAAACGCCTGCGCATTGCCTTGAAACGTGCCGATCACCGTATCCGGAAGTGCGATGTCACGCGCCGCCGCAGTGATGGCGTCAACCGCCTGTCCGAGCGCAACGCCAGGGGCGGGGCTGAACGAGAGCGTAATGGCCGGGAACTGTCCCTGATGCGAGATCGACAATGGGCCGACTCGACTGCGGTCGATATGCACCAGCATGGAAAGCGGCACCGCCTGGCCGGTCAGCGGCGATTCGACGTAGATGCGATCGAGCGAGGCGAAGCCCTCCTGCAGTTCCGGCGGCACTTCTAAGATGATCCAATAGGTATTGAGCTGGGTGAAGTACTGAGTGATCTGCCGCTGGCCGTAGGCGTCGTTCAAGGTATCGTCGATGGCTTGCGGGGTTATGCCGAAACGCGCCGCTTGGTCGCGGTTGATAGTGACCTGCAGCCGCGGTGCATTTGCCAGCAGGTCGGTGGAGACATCGACCAGTTGCGGCAGCGGCCGCAGCTTTTGCAAAAGCTTCTGCGACCACTCATCCAATTCCGGAATGTCGGGGTCTTGCAGCGTGTACTGGAAGCTCGCTCGCGCCGAACGGCCGCCGACAGTGATATCCTGCGTCGCTTGTAGGAACAGGTTTGCACCTTCGACATTGGCGATCTGCGGCCGCAGCCGGTTGATTATCTGGGTGGCGGTGAGCTTGCGCTGATCGCGCGGCTTCAGCGCGATGAAAAAGCGCGCGGTATTCGCGGTCTGCGCGTTGCCATTGCCGCCCGTGCTTCCGGTCTGCGAAGCGAAACCCGCAATATCGGGGTCACGCAACAGAATGCCGCCCAGTTCGCGTTGCAGGCGCATCATTTCCGCGGGCGAGACATCCTGCCCAGCCTCGGCAAGCCCGTTGATCATTCCGGTATCCTGGATCGGAAAAAAACCCTTTGGTATTTCGACATAGAGAATAGCCGTCAACGCCATAGTCGTGAAAAACACAGCGAGTGTCGTTCTTTGATGCTGCAATACAATGTCGAGAGTCCGCCGATAGGCCGCCAGCATGGCGTCGAACCAGCCTTCAATGGCGCGATAGAGCTTGCCGCGTTCTTCGGACCGATTGGGCCGTAGGAAACGCGCGCACAGCATGGGCGCCAGCGACAGCGACACGAATGCAGATATTGCGACCGCGGCCATCACCGTCACGGCAAATTCGCGGAACAAGCGGCCAACAATTCCCCCCATCAGCAACAGCGGGATGAAGACCGCGATCAGCGACGCGCTGATCGACAGCACTGTGAAGCGTATTTCAGCCGATCCGACCAGAGCGGCTTGGAACGGCGGCGTACCGTGCTCGATATGGCGGTAGACGTTTTCGACTTCGACGATCGCATCGTCGACAACAAAACCGATGGCGATCGTGAGCGCCATGAGCGACAGGTTGTCCAGGCTGAAGTCGAACGCATACATCGCCGCAAACGCACCGAGCAGCGATAGTGCGATGGTGAAGGCCGGCACCAAGGTCGCCCAGGTGTCGCGCAGAAACAAAAGAACAACGAGAACGACCAGAAGGACCGTCAGTATCAGCGTGAATTCAACGTCGAGAACGGAAGCTCGGATGGTCGTGGTGCGATCGAGCACGGTATCGACTTTGACCGCTGGCGTAATCGCCGCGGTGATCTTCGGCAACAGCGTCTTGATCCGCTCGACGGTGTCGATGACGTTCGCGCCCGGCTGTTTGTAGACTGAAAGCAGGATTGCCGGCGTATTGTCCTCGTAGGCTGCGGAAAACCGATCGGTGGCGGCGGCAATCGCTCGGCCAACGTCGCGGACCCGCACCGGAGCGCCATTGTTGTAAGAGATGATAACGTCGTCGAATTGCTTGGCATCGGTGATCTGATCGTTGGCGTCGATGGTGAAACTCGTCTTCGCCGTCGTCAGCGATCCCTTTGGGGCATCGGTTGTGGCGGTCACCAGCGCGCCGCGGACCTGTTCAAGCGTTAGCCCGCGCGCGGCGAGCTTTGCCGGATCGACCTGAACTCGGATCGACGGTCGCTGCTCGCCGCCGATAGCGACTTGAGCGACGCCCAGGACCTGCGAGATTTGTTGCGCCAGATAGCTGTCGGCGTATTCGTCCACCTGCGTCAGCGGCAAGGTGTCGGACCGCACGGCAAGGACCAGGATCGGCGCTTCGGCTGGATTGAGCTTTTTATAGGTCGGTGGTGTTGTCATCGTCTGCGGCAGCGTCTTGCCGGCAGCCGTGATCGCCGCCTGCACATCCTGGGCGGCAAGATCGATGTTGCGGTTGAGATCGAACTGAACCGACACCGAGGTGGCGCCGAGTGCGGTGAATGAGGTCATGTCGGTGACGCCCGGAATCTGGCCGAGCTGCCGCTCCAGCGGCGTCGCTACCGATGACGCCATGGTCGCAGCGCTGGCTCCGGCCAGCGTGGCGGTGACCTGGATGGTTGGAAAGTCGACCTGCGGCAGCGCCGCTACGGGCAGACGCAGGAACGCCGCAACGCCGACGAGCGCCACCGCGACCATCAGCAGCGAGGTCGCGACCGGGCGACGAATAAATGGCGCGGAGATATTCACTTGGCAGCCATCGGCTCGGCGGAAGCCGAGCCATTGGTCATCACGACCTTGCTTTTCGGTTGCAACTTGTATTGCCCCGCTGTGACAACGCGCTCATGTTCGGCCAAGCCCGCGGTGACGATGGTCGAATCTCCGGTGGAGGGCCCAACCTCGATAGGACGCGGCTGCACAGTGTCGTCCGCAGCCACGACCCAGGCGAACAGCCCCTGCGGTCCGCTTTGGATCACAACATTGGGGACGGTGATGGCGTCGTGGCGAGTTTCCACCAGCACCCGCGCATTGACGAATTCGCCCGGCCAGAGCACGTCGTCGACATTGGCGAACATCGCCTTGAGCCGGATGGTGGCCGTTGCCGGGTCGATGGCGTTATCGATCAGCAGCAACGTACCGGTGCTCAGGGCGACTTTGTTGTCCTGGTCGAATGCTGTCATCTCGACCGGGCCGCGGCGGAGCGCTTCGCGCACCTCATCGACATCGGCCGCCGGCAACGTGAATATGACGGCGCTGGGGTGCGTCAGCACCAGATTGGCGAGCGGTTTGACATCCGACGCGTGCACCATGTTCCCAGGATCGACCAGCCGGATGCCGATGCGACCGTTGCTGGGCGCCCTGATATCGGTGTAGTCGAGTTGGGTCTGGGCCGACTCGATCGCCGCGGCGTCAGCGGCGGTCGCGGCCTTGGTCTGATCCACCTTCGATGTTTGCTGATCGACGTTTTGCTGGGTTTCGGCGTTCTTCAGCACCAGCGTCTGGTAGCGGACGAGATCCTCTTCGGCTGCGATCAATGCCGCCTCGTCCTGCGCCTTCTTGGCTCTAGCTTGGTCGAGCGCAGCCTGAAGCAGGCGCGGGTCGATTTTGGCGAGCAGGTCTCCCTTTTTGACATGCTGACCCTCGACGAAGTGTACTTCCAACAGCTCGCCGTCCACTTTCGAGCGGATGTCGACCGTTAATGACGCCTGTACAGTGCCGAGGCCGGTGAGATAAAGCGGTACAGTCTGCCGAGCGACGATGGCGACGCTGACCCGCACGGGCGCGCCGATGGCCTTGCGAGAGGCTACGGTGGGCGTGCCGCTATTCGACGAATTCCACCAATAGAAAGTTGCGACGGCGGCGATCAGCGCCGCTCCCGCCGCGAGAAAAACTGTCGCACGATGCCGCTTCGCCTCCCCAGACGCCGTGCCTTCCAACGATGCCTTCTCGATCGCGCCGGTTGGCTCTCGCCGCAAAACCGCTTTGGTCATCCTAATTTTTCAACGGCTGCGGAATCGCCCGGCCCCTGCCTTTTGCCGCCACTATGAATTCTATGAAGCGGAGCGGTTCCGTCGTGCTGGGATTCCAATGGGAATGGATCGTGCCGGCCGCGACGAACAGGCTGTCTCCGGCGTGCAACGTGATGGGCGCCTTCCCGTCCTCCTGCCAAACGCCGGTCCCGGATAGGACGTGGAAGGTGATTGCTGCCGGATGCAGATGGCGCGGATTCAGCGCGCCGGGCGCGTACCGCGTGTCCCAGACGATGACCTCTTGGCTGGGTGTATCGGGCAACTCGCTTTTGAACAAAAGCGTGTGGGTAATCAACAGCTGCTCCTGCGACGGAACGGCCTGTGCGAAGAATATGCAGAAGGCCGCAAGCGCCGCGACGTAGACTGAACTGGTGATGAGCCGGTTGATCAAACCACGTCTCCTGGCCAGGCCCGCCGAGGGCGCATGAGGCCGACACAGGCACGCTGCAACGCCATCAAGCCTTCATCAAACGCAGGGTGGCCGCACGATGCCAGTGGAACGCTAATAAGAAGTTAGCCCCAATATGATGGGGCAAAGTTTGCCTTGCAAACACTTTTATCTTAGCCTTAGCCCAACAAAAAATTGGGCTAAACGATGAACCGACGCCTGCCGTCGCTAAACGGATTGCGCGCCTTCGAAGCGGCTGGGCGGCACGGCAGTTTCACTGCCGCAGCGACCGAGCTCAATGTCACCCAGACCGCCATAAGCCGCATGGTGCGGCTACTTGAGGAGCGGCTCGGCTTTGCACTGTTCCGGCGCCAAGCCAACGCGTTGGAGTTGACGGCACACGGCCAGGCGCTGTTGTCGGGATTGACCGACGCGTTCGACTCGATTGCAAGGGTCACCGAACAGGTCAGCAGCATGCGGGCAGGTCCTGTGCTGACCGTCGGCGTCGGTCCGACGCTGGCGGTGAACTGGCTCATTCCGCGGTTGGCGCACTTCTACCAGGCACACCCGCAAATCGAGGTGCGTATGGCGACCGGCGGCGCCACGCGCACGGTGCGCGACGACTGGACCTGCACCATCCGCCGCGAGGCCAGTCCATGGCCAGGCTACATTGCCGAAGAACTGTTCCCGAGCCGTCTCGTTCCCGTCTGCGTCCCCGCTTTCGCGGAAGGGCTGCGTAATCCGTCCAGTTTGCGCGCGGCAACTCTCATTGTCGTTCCTCACCTTGCCAGCGATTGGGATCGCTGGTTTGACGCCGCAGGAATTCGTGCGCCCATTCGGCCGGATAACGAGGTATTTTTCGACAACAACGCCATGGCGATGCAAGCGGTGCTCGACGGCGTCGGCGTAGCCATTGCGCAACCGCTCTACGTTACCGATGCGCTGATAAGCGGCCGCTTAGTTGCGCCGTTTCCAATCATCGCGACCAAACATGAAGGTTGGTATTTCGAATATCGTCCCTCCCGCGCGGAAGAGCCGGCGCTGCTCGCGTTCCGTCGATGGCTGCACGACGAGGCGAAGCGGCAACGCGAAGTGGAGGTGGGATTGATAGGCCTTGCGGTTAAACCAGAAAAGGACAGGGACCTGTGAGTGCTTGACGGAGACGAATGTCGCCCTCTGACACGACCGAATTCTGTAGAGAAGCAAGGCTACATTTTGCTGCGCCGCACTTTGTTCGCTTCTGGCCCATCACGTCATTTGTTGCAGATACGAAATTCGGTCGCGATCGGGTGCATAGCGGACATCGCACGACCACCGCCAGTCGGTCGTTCAAGACCCACATCAACCGTTTGCCAGGAGACTTCGCTGCAACGTGGCATGGGGCAGCAAGCAGCTGTCTCGATATTGCTCGATCGGTTACTTGATCACCTCGTCGGCGAGGTCGAGCACTCCCGCGCATAAAGGCTTCGACGCGAGCCGTTGCACATCGGCGGCGTACCGAGAATTTCGCGAGGGGTGCCCAGCCCGCGCTCGGCAGCGCAGGAGATGGCCGAAGCTGATTGCGGAACTACGGCGGCAGCCACCGCCAGCGCCAGCATGAGATGCACAATGATCATGCGTCCCAGTACAACCAGCGGGAGGATTGCGTCCAAATGCCAGCAAAAGTGGCCAGATCGGCCACTTGGCCGCCGTCTGGGGTGCCGGGGATGACGGCAGTCGTCTGAGCCGCCAGGCGGTCTTGTCAAAACGCGGCAAACAGCGCAAAAATCCTCCCTGTTTCGGGGTTCACCTGGGAAATCCCGGTTGACTGCATCGCGCCGGGCCGCGTGATGTGAAACGCACTCGTTTCGCGTCGCCGCGGAGCTCTATCGCCAAAAACAAAGCGGAGATCCGGCCATGCGTTTTCCTGCGCTCGTAATCCTCACCGGTGCGATATCTCTAGTCAGCGCGATGCCAGCGGGCGCGCAGGGCACGATCAGGATCGGCGAACTTAATTCCTACAAGAGTCAGCCCGCGTTTCTCGAACCCTATCGCAAGGGCTGGGAGATGGCGGTCGAGGAAATCAACGCCGCCGGCGGCGTACTCGGCAAGAAGCTCGAAATCGTCTCGCGCGACGACGGCGCCAATCCGGGCGATGCGGTGCGCGCCGCCGACGAGTTGGTGACCGGCGAGGGCGTCAACATCCTGTGCGGCACCTTCCTGTCCAATGTCGGGCTCGCCGTCACCGAATTCGCCGGCAAGAAGAAGGTGTTCTTTCTCGCCGCCGAACCGCTGACCGACAAGATTGTCTGGCAGGACGGCAACCACTACACCTTCCGCCTGCGCCCCTCGACCTACATGCAGGTCGCCATGGTCATGCCCGCCGCGCTCGCCGCCCACAAAAAGCGCTGGGCGCTGGTGTACCCAAACTTCGAATACGGCCAAGTCGCGGTGGCGGCGTTTAAGGAGATGATCAAGGCGCAGCAGCCTGATGTCGAGTTCGTCACCGACCAGGCCACGCCGCTCGGCAAGGTCGACGCCGGCGCGGTGGCGCAGGCGATCGACGATGCCAAGCCGGATGCGATTTTCAGCGCCATGTTTGGCGCCGATCTCGCCCGTTTCGTGCGCGAGGGCAATACCCGCGGCGTCTTCAAGGACCGCTTCGTCGCCAACCTCTTGGCCGGCGAGCCCGAGTATCTCGAGCCACTGCGCAGCGACGCGCCGGTCGGCTGGATCGTGACCGGCTATCCGCCGAGCGCCACCAGCCCCGCCGAGAATACGGCGTTCGTCGCCGCCTACCGCAAGCGTTACAATGAAGAGCCGAAAATGGGTTCGATTGTCGGCTACCTGACGATCAAGTCGCTGGCGGCGGGCATCGCCAAGGCCGGCTCGACCGACACCGAGAAGCTGGTCGATGCGTTCCGCGGCCTGAACATCGACGGTCCGCTCGGCCCCTTCAGCTTCCGCGCCATTGATCATCAGTCGACGCTCGGCGCCTATGTGGGCAAGGTCGGCATCCAGAACGGCGTGGGCACGATGGTGGACTACAAGTATGTCGATGGCGCCTCGGTGCTCCCGCCCGATGCCGAGGTGAGAAAGCTGCGCCCGGCGTCGGCGGATTGAGAAAGGCGCGCGGCGCGAACCGGCCAATGGCCGCGATGACCGCCGCCGCCGCAATGGCTATCGTGAAGCGATGAATCTGGAAGGGCTCGCCTTCCAGGCCGTCAACGGCCTGGCCTCGGCGTCCGGCCTGTTTTTTGTAGCGGCCGGGCTGTCACTCATCTTCGGCGTCATCCGCATCATCAACATTGCGCACGGCTCGCTCTACATGCTGGGCACCTACATCGCCGTCAGCCTAGCGACGGCGGTCGGCGGCGCGCTCGGCTTCTGGGGCGCCATCGTCGTCGCGGCGATCCTGGTCGGGGTGATCGGTGCGCTGATCGAGATCGCGCTTCTGCGCCGGATCTACGCCGCGCCGGAATTGTTCCAGCTGCTCGCCACCTTTGCGCTGGTGTTGGTGATCAACGACGCAACGTTGTGGCTGTGGGGACCGGAGGATCTGTTCGGGCCGCGCGCGCCAGGGCTGAGCGGCGCCGTCGAAATCCTCGGCCGCCGCCTGCCCAGCTATGACGCGTTCCTGATTTTCGTCGCCCCCGCCGTTCTCGGCGTGCTGCACGTCGTGCTGACGCGCACGCGATTCGGACGGCTGATCCGCGCGGCCACCGAAGACCGCGAGATGGTCGGTGCGCTCGGTATCAACCAGTCGCTGCTGTTCACCGCGGTGTTTGCGCTCGGCTCACTGTTGGCCGGGTTGGGCGGCGCGCTGCAGGTGGCGCGTGAGCCGGCCGATCTTGCGACCGACCTCAACGCGATCAGCGACGCCTTCGTCGTTGTCGTGGTTGGCGGCATGGGCTCGATTGCCGGTTCTTATGTGGCTGCGGTGCTGATCGCCGAGGTGAAGGCACTGTGCATTGGCGTCGGCACCGTTCACCTTGCCGGGCTGGCGCTGAATTTCACCAAGCTGACGCTGGTGGCCGAGTTTCTGGTGATGGCGGTGGTGCTGGTGGTGCGGCCGCGCGGACTGCTCGGCCGGCCGCAGACCATGGTGCGCGGCGTCGGCCAGCCCGATGCTCCGATCCGTCCGGCGTCCACCGGCGGGCGGCTGTTCGCCGCCGCGGTGCTGCTTGCGGTCATCCTGTTGCCGGTGCTGGCCCGCTCATGGCCGTACACGCTGGTGCTCGGTATCGACGTCCTGATTGCGGTGCTGTTCGCCGCGAGCCTGCACTTCATCATGGGGCCGGGCGGTATGCACTCGTTCGGCCATGCCGCCTATTTCGGCCTTGGCGCCTACGGTGCGGCGCTGGCGGTCCGATGGTTCGCCGCGCCGATGGGAAGCGCACTGCTGCTGGCGCCGCTCGCCGCCGGTCTCGGTGCGCTGCTGTTCGGCTGGTTCGCGGTGCGCCTCTCCGGCGTCTATCTCGCCATGCTGACGCTCGCCTTTGCTCAGATCGTCTGGTCGATCGTGTTCCAATGGCAAGACCTCACCGGCGGTTCGAACGGCGTGCTCGGGATCTGGCCGTCGCCGCCGTTCGACGGCACATCCGCCTATTATCTTCTTACTCTGGCGCTGGTGGTCGGCGGGTTGCTGTTGCTGCGACGAATGCTGTTCGCGCCGTTCGGTTACGCGATGCGCGCCGGGCGCGACTCGCCGCTGCGCGCCGAGGCGATCGGCATCGACGTCAAGCGCGTGCATTGGCTCGCCTTCGCTGCGGCCGGAACCGTGTGCGGTGTGGCCGGCGGCAGCTTCGCTTTCGCCAAGGGCTCGATCTCGCCCGAGACCATCAGTATCGGTCACTCGATCGATGGCCTGGTGATGGTGCTGCTCGGCGGCATCCAGGTGCTGGCCGGTCCGATCGTCGGCGCGTCCGTGTTCACCGTGCTGCAGGACACGGTGATGCGGCAGACCGAATATTGGCACGCGCTGCTCGGCGGCATCATCCTTGCCATCGTGCTGGCATTTCCCGCCGGCATCGCCGGTGCGGCGTTGCGGCTAATCGGCCGGTGGCGCGCATGAGCGGGCTCGAAGTCGTGTCGCTGCGCAAGAGCTTCGGCGCCGTCCGCGCTGTCGATGATGTCAGCTTCACGCTGTCAGCCGGTCAGTTCCTGGCGCTGATCGGCCCCAACGGCGCCGGCAAGAGCACCTGCTTCAACATCATCAACGGCCAGCTGCCGCCGGACGGCGGCGAGGTGCGCTTTGAGGGCCGCGATATCTCCCGACTCCCGCCGCGCGAGATTTGCCGCCGCGGCATCGGCCGCACGTTCCAGATCGCCGCGACCTTCGGCTCGATGACGGTCGTGGAAAACGTGCAGATGGCACTCATCGCGCACGCGCGTGAGATTTACCAGCTGTGGCGCCCGGCCGTTTCGTACTATCGCGACGGCGCCATCGAGCTCTTGCGCCAGGTCGGCATGGCGGACGCGGCGGATCGGCCGTCGCGCGAGCTTGCCTATGGCGACGTCAAGCGCATCGAGCTGGCCATCGCGCTAGCGGGCGAGCCGAAGCTTCTTTTGATGGACGAGCCGACCGCCGGCATGGCGCCTCGCGAGCGCAACGAGCTGATCGCGCTGGTCAAGTCGCTGGTGGTCGAGCGCGGCATCAGCGTGCTGTTTACCGAACACTCGATGGACGTGGTGTTCGCGTTCGCCGACCGCATCATTGTCATGGCGCGCGGCGGGCTGATTGCCGACGGCGACGCGCAGACCATCCGCAACGATCCGCAGGTGCGCCGGGTCTATCTCGGCACCAGGGCGGAGCCGGTCAAAAAGGAGCGGGTGTCGTGACCGCCCCGGCCGCGCTTGCGGTGGAGAACCTATGCGCCTGGTACGGTGCCGCGCAAATCCTTTACGACGTCAGCTTCACCGTCGGCCGCGGCGAGGTGGTGGCGCTGATGGGACATAACGGCGCGGGCAAGTCGAGCACGATGAAAGCGATCATGGGCCTGATCGCGCGGCGAAGCGGCACCGTCCGCTTCAACGGCCGCGATATTTCGGGCCTCAAGCCGTTCGAGATCGCCCGCCTCGGCATAGGCTTCACGCCGGAGGATCGCCGGATCTTTTCCGAACTCACCGTGCTGGAGAATCTCGACATCGGGCGGCAGCCGCCGCGCCGTTATGAGGACGGCGCGCCGGCGCCGGTATGGACCCCGGACGTCCTGTTCAAGCTGTTTCCTAATCTCGCGGAACTGCGTCACCGCCCAGGCGCACGGATGAGTGGGGGCGAACAGCAGATGCTGACCATCGCGCGCACGCTGATGGGCAATCCGCTGTTGGTATTGCTCGACGAACCATCCGAGGGCATCGCCCCGGTGATCGTCGAGGAAATCGCCAACACCATCGTCGAACTGAAGAAGCAGGGCCTGTCGATCCTGTTGTCGGAGCAGAATATCGGCTTTGCCGAGCAAATCTGCGACCGCGCCTACATGGTGGAGAAGGGCCAGATCCGCTGGTCCGGGACGATGGCCGAACTTGCCGGCAGCGAGGAGGTGCAGCGCACCTATCTCACGGTGTAGCGGATTCTGCTTTTGCTAGTGTGGCTGGCTCGGTCCTACCGCGTCGGCAAGGCGTTTCGGGCAACGCTAAATCTATCGGTGCCGGCGGGCGGCAGGTCCACACCAGGTAACCCAATTCTGTTGTTCTGCATCTTGGACGCCGGTCCCGAACAGGCACCATCGGTTTTCCCGAGTCAGCAGGAACCCAGTGGCGGCGGCTCGCACTGGCCGAGTGTTGAAAACTGCCCGGCAGTCCTTGCTTAGGCTTGGTTTTTCCTTCTTGAGACAAGCTACAATGCGGTCGACGTTCGGAATCTCGGAGCCGCACAGGCGAAAAACGTCAGGCGTGCAAGCGGCGCGTTGATCGTCGGTGCCCAAAGCAAAGCCGCTGGTCGAGTGCAGGCTTATCGCCAGTAAAATAAACACTGCGAGACGGCCGGTGAAGCGTGGTGCGGTCACCGCAATGCTGTTCATGGCGTTCTCCCCTGAGCCGGTATCTCAGATGAACCCGATTGGGCGTAAATATTCGCGCTTCTCCGGCCTTTTTACAAGGCAGGGCGTGCGTCCTGACGATCGTATTCGATTTGGAAACCGCGATTTGTCCTGGCTTGATGCCACGCCAGCGACCAGTTCGTTGTTGGCGTCTTGTCGGGCAATGGCACTTCGCAGCGGACATAGTCGGACATTCCCATTTGGGCGATCCGATGTTTGAATTAGTAAAGTAGCCTGGATGATTGAAGCGAAATCTGGGACTTGATGAAGCGAATAGCACCTCGCGTCACTTAATACGACGCGGCTGAAACACGACATCGTCTTGCTGGGCCATCTCGATAACGGCCTTGGCTTTTATCGGTTCAGCTACAATGGCGGCGATAAAGTCTATGTCGGCGTGATGGCCCAGGAAGTCCAATCGGTCATGCCCGAAGCTGTGATGCGCGGCAGCGATGGCTATCTGCGGGTCGATTACGACCGGCTTGGGATACGCATGCAGACGTGGAACGCGTGGGTGGCCTCGGGCGAAAGAATTCCGACCGCCGCTTCTATTCGGCACTGACAGCGGACGGCTGCGCCGACAGCGGAGGCCGCGTTAGGTTCTCATTTCGGCAAAGCCAGGATCAAGGCTACGATCAAGGACGCCGTGCGGCGGCTCGCGATGCTGGCGCACGGTGTCCTCACTTCTCGAACGCGAGGGAGGTCACCTTATGCGCAATCCACGGGAAATATACCCCCGTTATTCTCAACCACCCCTCGGTTTGATCAATAATGGCGGCATGCAGCAAGAGCGGCCTCCCGAGCATTTATCTCCACTGCGTTCTGTCCAGAACCGTAAGCAGATAAACAAGCCCGATAATGCACACCATAGTTTCCGTGCCAACGCGCCGGGTTTCGCTCGACTAAATATCCACACCCATGAGACATCGCAACTCGGTACGCGTGTACCGCCTCCGCTGCATAGCACTGGCAGTAGGGAACCAGTGGCCCGTCACACTGCGCGCGCGCCGGATATCCCACCTACATTTAAGACCAATGCACCGCCGAGAGCGATAACAGTCGCTTTGGACTTGTTCATAGTTAACCTGCTTTCAGTGCTGTCCGGTTAAGGCTTGGGCCGGGATTCCCCAGATGCCTCCCAAACTAGTTTCAATATTCGCAGTTTCTCGGCCTTGCCGCAAGATAGAAGGGAGGTTCGGACACCCCATCGCCGCGGGCAAACCGCACTGCGTTTTTGCTTATAAAGCCGAGACGCTCTCGCGGAAAAGGCTTGCTGTTTTTCGCAACGCACTTGGTCGGTTATGGCCCATCGCGTCGGTTTTTGAATGTCCGTTGGTCGGTCGCTAACCGGGGCACGGCGGACATAGCAAATTTATGAATACACAGCCTAGAGATTTGCCCTGACGTTGCGAAAGACGCACAGGGCGCAATTGTTTGTCCAACACGTTACCCAATGCGAAGGTTCAGGCTTGCCATTCAGCCGCGCCAATAACGATCCTCCCAGCTGCGCGATAGGCGCATCGCCGAGAGGATAAGGCCGGCCATCGAATAGGTCTGCGGGAAATTGCCCCACAGCGCGCCGGTTTTCGGATCGACGTCTTCGGAGAGAAGACCGTAGCGGTTGCGATGGTTGAGCGCATCGTTGAATAGATCGCGCGCCGCATCGCGCCGGCCGAGCGACCACAGCGCGTCGATCAGCCAGAACCGGCAGATCAGGAACGCCGTGACCGGCATGCCGAAGTCGTCGGCGCTGGCATAGCGCATGACGTGCTTTTCGCGCACCAGTTCACGTTCCATGGCGGCGACGGTGGAAGCAAAGCGGGGATCGTCGACTTCGACGACGCCGAGGTCGGCGAGCAACAGCACGCTGGCGTCCAGATCGTCCGAGCCGAACGCCGCCGTGAAGGCCCCGCGCTTCGGATTCCAGGCACGCTCGATGAGCTCGGTGTGCATCGGTTCGGAGATCGAATTCCAATATTTTGCGCGCGCGTCGAGGCCGAGCCGCGCCGCGATCGCCGCAAGCCGCTGGCAGCCAGCCCAGCACATCGCCGCCGAATGGGTGTGGATGCGCTGCCGCCCGCGATACTCCCAGATGCCGGCGTCCGGCTCGAAGGCCTTTTTGGCCGCGCGGTTGCCGAGCGTTTCGAGCAAATGAAACAGTCCTTCATCGCCGGGCCGCGGCAGCCGGCGGTCGAAGAACAACGGCATGGCGGCGAGAATGACGCTGCCGTACGTGTCATTCTGCACTTGGCTGACGGCCGCGTTGCCGATGCGCACGGGTCCATCGCCGCGATAGCCGGCAAGATCCGGCGCGGTCCTTTCCTCAATGTCGGTTGTGGGCACGACGCTGTAGAGCGGGCGCAGTTCCAGATCCGGCTTCGACGCAATGCTGATGGTGAATGAGATGAACTCTTCCATGGTGCGGGTGGCGCCGATACGGTTGAGCGCCTGCACCACGAAATAGGCGTCGCGCAGCCAGCAATAGCGATAATCCCAGGTGCGCCCGGAGGATGGCGCCTCCGGGATGGAGGTGGTGTGCGCGGCGATGATGCCGCCGGTCTCGTCGAAGTTCGAAAGCTTAAGCGTGATGGCGGCGCGAATGATGGCTTCCTGCCAGTCGTAGGAGATCGACAAGCGGCGCACCCATTCCATCCAATAATCGTGGGTGCGCTCGACGAAGTCGCGGCAGGTTTTCTGCAGGTCGCCGGAGAACGGCTCGTCCGGGCCGAACACCAGGTGCAATGGACGGGTGAGAATGAACGGCGCTTCGGCGTCGATCAGCGACAGCGGCGCATCCGTGGTCAGCCGGATTACCGTCGAGTCGTTGTAATAGCGGATGTGATTGCTGCCCAGCGAACGGTGCGGAAGCGGCTTGCCGTACTCGCACGCCGGACGCATCCGGATGGTGACGCGCGGCAGGCCGGCGATCGGTTCGACAATGCGAAACAGTTGCGGCGGGCGAAAGACCCGTTCGTATTGACGAAAGCGCGGGGCGAAATCGGTAATCCGCACTTTCGCGCCGTTGCTATCGGTCAGTACCGTGGCGACGATTGCGCTGTTGCGCACGTATTCGGAATGAAATTCCACCATGTCGTCGAGGACGACGTCGGAGAATCCTTTTTCCTCCTGTCCCGCCAGCAGCCGGCAGAAAATCGGATCGCCGTCAAAGCGCGGATAGCACCACCAGACCAGTCGCGAGCATGGATCGACCAATGCGGCCGTTCGGCCGTTCCCGATGACCGCAAGATCCAGCCCGTGATCTTTCATTCTGCAGTGCCCAGCTCACCGGCCGCGATTTGCGAAAGCCACTGGCGCACGGCTTCGGGCGTAGCGAAATGGCCGTCAACGTCCGCCACGATGCCGCCGACCGAGTAGGCCTGTCCGCCGAACTTGGGGATGATGCCGAACACCGACACATCGGTCGTGTCGTCGCCGATGAAGATCGGCTGCCGGCCCGCGAACGGCGGGTGTTGCATCAATGCGCACACGGCATCGCCCTTGTTGATTCCGGAAGGTTTGACATCCACGACCAATTTGCCTGGCAGAACTTCCACGGCCTCTTCGGGAGCGCTGGCGCAGATCTTAACGATTGCGGCCAGCACCGCCGCTCCTTTTTCGGGCGCCAACCGGTAATGCAAGGCCAGCGAATAGCCCTTGTCCTCGACCAAGATGCCGCGGCCGAGTTCCGCAACGGTCGCGAGCTTGCGTTTCAGGGCCTTGCTGAGCGGCGCCACGCGCGTTTGCACGTCGGCATCTCCGCTTGTGCGCATTTCCGCGCCATGAACGCCAATAGCGGGGAGCTGCAGGGGAGAAAAAATGAGATCGATGTCATTGATGGAGCGGCCGCTCACCAATGCGACGGCGCCGCCGGTCAAGTCGACGAGACGAGAGAGAGTGGGCCGCAAACCGGTCGGCACCCAGACTTGCTGCGGGGACGGCGCGATATCGAGGATGGTGCCGTCAATATCGAGCAGAATCGCGCATTGACGCAGGTCGGAAACGAGCGGGGGAACGGCAATATCCATGACATCCATGGCGTGGCGTGAAATCTCCGGTCCCCTTTGCACGTCTGATCCTCATTTTTCAATCGATGAATGCGAGCGGGCGGCTCACCGCTTCGAGCGGCTTGCGCTCGGCCCCGACACCCCATAACGCCTCGACCGCAGCTGCACCAATCATCAGAATAGAGCCGACGCAATAGCCGATAGCGACACTTGTGCGCGAGCCGGTACTGATCAGCGCGCCAAACAGCAGCGGGCCGGCGATGCCACCGATCCCAGTGCCGATGGCATAGAAGAAGGCGATGGCGAGCGCCCGCAGTTCGAGGGGAAAAATCTCGCTCACGGTCAGATACGCCGAGCTTGCCGCCGCCGAGGCGAAGAAGAACACAATCATCCACGCGAGGGTGAGCTCGTTGGCGGAGAGCAGATTTTTGCCGAACAGATAAGCGGTCACGGCAAGCATTACAGCAGATAGCGCATAGGTCGACGCGATCATGATTTTTCGTCCGATCGTGTCGAACAACCGGCCGAGCAGCAGCGGTCCCAGTACGTTTCCGGCGGCGAACGGCAGGATGTACCATCCTATTTGGTCCGCCGGCGTACCGTAGAAATCACTTAATACCAGCGCATAGGTAAAGAAGATTGCATTGTAGAAAAAAGCTTGGGCGGTCATCAGGCTCAAGCCGACCAGCGTGCGCTGCCGATAGGTGACGAAGAGGGCGCGCGCGACCTCGCGCAGCGGCGTGTAGTCGCGCGTACGCAATCTTACGCGTGCATGTTCGCCAGCGGGAAGGCTGTCGCTGCGCGCAAGCTGCGTCTCGATGCCACGCACGATTTTATCCGCGGCCTGCGCGAAACCGTGCGTCATCAGCCAGCGCGGGCTTTCGGGGATCCACAGCCTCATCATGACGATGACAAGTCCGATGGCGGCGCCGATCAGGAATGCGAGCCGCCAGCCGATCGCCGGATCGATGAATTGCGGATCGAGCAGGATGATGGACCCTCCGGCTCCCATGGCCGCGCCCACCCAAAAACTGCCGTTGATCACGAGGTCGGTCCAACCGCGCAACCGCGCCGGAATGAGCTCTTGGATGGTCGAGTTGATGGCGGTGTATTCTCCGCCGATGCCGGCGCCCGTAAGGAAGCGGAAGAGTGCGAAGCTCCAGAAGTTCCACGATAGTGCGGTGGCGGCCGTCGCCAGCAAATAAACGGACAGCGTGATGGTAAAAAGTTTCTTTCGGCCGAGACGGTCCGTCAGCCAGCCGAAGAAAAAAGCTCCGAGCACCGCCCCAGCCAAATAGCAGCTGCCCGCGAGCCCGACCTGCTCATTGCTCAAGCCCAAGCCGGAACTGTCCTTGAGTTCGCCGGAGAGCGCGCCCGCGAGGGTCACCTCAAGGCCATCGAGAATCCAGGTGATGCCGAGCGCCACGATCACCAGCGTGTGGAAGGGCCCGAAGGGCAGCGCGTCCAGACGCGCCGGAATATCGGTCTCGATGATCGTTCCCGAGCGGGCGGCGACGCTCGCCGCCGGCTCCGAACGATGCCAGGGAGCATCGGTCACGCGGTCAGCCCTCGGAAGCGGCAGCCAATTGCCTGCGGATGAACCCACCATAACTGAATGCAGCCAGTCTGGATGCCGCCCCGCCGCGCTCCCATCCACTAACGCCTTGTGCTGTCGAGTGTTCCGGCCAATACCGCGGCGCAAGCCTCGCCGCCGCGCCAATTACGCGGTGACGGAGCGAATCGGAGCGAGCATCAGTAAGCTTGCGCCGCCTTGCCCGAATAAACGATGCGCCAGATGGTCCCGTTCGCGTCCTCGGACACCAGCAAGGCTCCGTCCTTGTCGACAGCCACTCCGACCGGCCGGCCCCAGACCTCGGAATCGTTGACCACGAAGCCGGTGGCGAAGTCTTCGTACGCTCCCGTTGGCCCGCCATCCTTCACAATAGCGCGAATGATCTTGTAGCCGGTGCGTTTGGAGCGATTCCACGAACCGTGCTCGGCCGCAAAGATGTTGCCGCGATAAGCTGCCGGGAACTGCGTCGCCTCATAGAACGTCATTCCGAGCGAAGCGGAATGGGCCTGGAGCAGAACATCCGGAACAGTGATCTTGTCTTTGAGATCGGGACGCTCGCCGCGATGCTGCGGATCCTCGTTGGCGCCGATGTAATACCAGGGCCAGCCGTAGAACGCGCCGTCGCGCACGCGGGTGATGTAGTCGGGCGGAACGTTGTCGCCGAGGCCGTCGCGTTCGTTGGTCGAGCACCACACCGTGCCGTTGGCGGGCTCGACCGCCATGCCGACGCAGTTGCGAATTCCGGTGGCGTATATGCGACGGTTCTGACCCTGCGGATCGAACGCGAGAACGTCGGCACGGCCGGTCTCATTTCCCCACGCGGCCCCGAGCGGGTGATCAGACTGCCATTTTTGCAGCTCCGCCGCGCTGAGCTTTCCCATTCCGTCGCCGACGTTGGACGCGGATCCCACCGACACATACATGGTCTTGGCGTCCGGCGAGAAAACTACGTCGCGCGTGATGTGGCCGCCGGTCGGCAGATGCGGAACAATCACCTCAGCGGGTCCGCGCACCGTGAGATCGCCGCTGCGATAAGGGAAACGGACGACGGAGTCGGTGTTTCCCACATACACCCATTGCGGATCGTTGCCCGGCGGATAGAAGGCGATGCCGAACGGATAGCGCAGACCCGATGCGAACACGGTCGCTTGCGGCGCTTCATTGCCGTTGGGCCGCAACACCCGGATTCGTCCCGCATTGCTCTCGGCGGCGAACACATCGCCGTTGGGCGCGACCCGGATCAGGCGCGGCCCTGCAAGACCGGATGCAAATAGGTTGACTTCGAAGCCATTTGGGACGATTGGCTTTTGGTCATTGGTGCGGTGCACTATTCGGACGAAATTCCCTACCGACGCGGCGAGATCGGGCGCCGGCAGGTCCTGCGGTCTGATGTGCCGTTGTGTACCAGGATGATCGGTGCGCCAGTCGCCAAAGGCGGCCGCGCCTTGAAGTTGAACTGAGCCTGTCTGGGCGAAAAGCGGAATGACTGGGACACACAATAACCCAGCGACGCAAGTCGCAATGACAATTCCAATTAACAGTCGCATTGTATTCTCCGGGCGAGGCTTGGTTATTGAACAAACCGAGATCGGCACGGTTCCACATCTTCACCGCCGGTGGGGGGAGGTGGGGAAAGTGCGAGGCTTCGTTGGCCCAGCGCTGTCGGCGATTCTGACACCAAATTGCGTCCGGCGAGAGACCTATGAAAACCGCGCATCTTGAGCCGGCAGTCCATCTCCGTAAGGACCCCAATCGGTGGCTTTGGTTAGGGCTCGTGCGCGTTGGCCGGCGGCTCGAGATTCCCCGGCGGCTGCGCGCCCTTGTAAGGGCGCGGGAATCCAGCCTCATTGCGCTGGCGGTGCTGGTCGGCGCCATCGCCGGCCTGGTGGTGGCTATCATGGGCACCACCGTCGATCTGCTGCACGAGATTCTTTTCCATCTGCAGCCCGGCGAGCGTCTGTCGGCGCGGCTCACCCTTGATCCGGTGCTGGCGCTGTCGGTGCCGTTGCTGGGCGGCCTTCTGTTCGGTGCTGCAACCGAAATCATCAGACGCTGGCGGCCGGAGCGCGAGGTAGACCCGATCGAAGCCAACGCGCTGCACGGCGGCCGCATGTCGCTGACCGGCAGCATGATCGTTGCGCTGCAGACGATCTGGTCGAGCGGCGTAGGCGCCGCGGTCGGCCTGGAGGCCGGTTACACCCAGGCGGCGAGCGGCATCGCTTCGCGCATCGGCAGAGCCTTCCGCCTGCGCCGCGGCGATCTTCGCATTCTGGTCGGGTGCGGGGCCGCGGCCGGCATAGCCGGCGCCTTCGGAGCTCCGCTCGCCGGCGCCTTCTACGGCTTCGAGCTCATTATCGGCAGCTATTCGCCCAACAGTCTGGCGCCGGTCGCCATAGCGGCGCTCATTGGCTTCGAGGTGGCGGACCGGCTTTCTCCGGCCGAGATCGGCGTCGTCGGGCCGGACAAGATGACGATCGTCAGCCACGATCTCGTCATTGCGGCCATGCTCGGCCTGCTCGCCGCATTGCTCGGCATCATTCTCATGCGCGGCGTGGCGCTTTGCGAATCGCTGTTTGCGCGCATGGCGCTCCGGCCGACGTGGCGCACGTTGGTCGGCGGCTTCTGCGTCGGCATCCTCGCCATGGTGACGCCGCAGATCATGTCGTCCGGTCATGGCGCCTTGCGCATTGCCGGCATGCTCGATCTCTCGTTTGGGTTTGTCGCCCTGCTCTTCGTGCTCAAGATACTGGCGGCGATCGCTTCGCTGGGCTCGGGCTTCCGCGGCGGAATGTTCTTTTCATCGCTGCTGATCGGAGCGCTCGGCGGCCACCTGCTGGCGGTGGCGCTGACCATGATGTTTCCGACTTTCTATTTCGATCCGAACGCGTACGCGGTGATCGGCATGAGCGCGCTGGCGGCCTCGGTGATCGGCGGGCCGCTGACGATGATCTTCATCGCGCTCGAAACCACCAATGACCTGTGGCTGACTACACTGGTGCTGATCGCTGTCATCATTTCCGCGCAAGTGACGCGCGAAGCCTTCGGCTATTCGTTCGCGACCTGGCGTTTCCATCTGCGCGGCGAGACGATCCGCAGCGCCGCCGACGTCGGCTGGATGCGCGAGCTGACCGTGGTCAAAATGATGCGTCAGGACGTACAGACGGTGCACGCCTCCACCAACGTGGCGTCGTTCCGCGAGGCGTTCCCGCTCGGCTCCGTGGCCTACGTGGTGGCGGTCGATGAGGCGGATCGCTACGTCGGCCTCGTTGCTGTGGCGGACATTTACTCGTCCGAAGCGTTGTCCGACAAAACGATCAAGGATTATGTGCACTACACCGAGGAAATGCTGCTGCCCGGCATGGCGGTCAAAGAGGCGGTCCTTGCCTTCGACCGCGCCGAAGCCGAAGCGCTCGCCGTCGTCGATTCCTATCTGGATCGCCGCGTCATCGGGCTATTGACCGAAGCCTACGTGCTGCGCCGTTACTCGGCCGCGCTGGAACGGCGGCGGCAGGAGTTGCTCGGGGAGGAGTAAACGAGCCCACGCGCCATCGTCCCTGATGTGCCGGGGCGTGTACTCATAAATGACGGCGAAGGTCCGCTATGCCCGATAGCGGACAACGCCCAATGTCCGGTTAGTGCGATGAGCGACGTTCGCACCGCAAAAAAGCAGCGAAGCTTTTCGCCAGGGCACAAAGTCGCTGCGCGACAGCCCGCTGAGGCGGGTGCTTGAGCCGATAGGTTGGTAGGCAGATTGAGAGAATGACGATAGCGGAGACGCGTGCGGCGTCCTGAGATTGAGGTCCCAGCA
>JBAUYV010000391.1:0-39363 GCA_049584975.1 Xanthobacteraceae bacterium
GCCCGGGCCGTCGCCCTTCGAGGGCCGCTTCGCGGCCGCCTCAGGGTGACGGAGATTTGCCTACGCGACCTTTTCCTTCAAGTGCGGGAACATCGCGTGCAGCGCTTCCTGGTCCATCTCGGTCTTGAACTTGTGACGGTCCTTGAGCGTGCCAGCCTTCTGCGCCGCGGGCCGGGCGTTGATCTCATCGACCAGCCGCTTGATGTTCCGGTATTTGTCCCAGCCGCCCTCGCCGACCACGTTCGGCAGCATGCGCGCCCAGCCCCAAACGTTCATATCGACGATCGTGTAGCTGTCGCCCAGCATGTACTTTTGCTTGGCGAGCAGCGCATCGAGGATACCGGCATGCCGGTTCGCCTCGAAGACATAGCGGTTGATGGCGTAAGGAAGCTTCTCCGGCGCGTAATTGCGGAAGTGCACCGCCTGGCCGAAATACGGGCCGACGCCCGAAGAGACGAAGAACATCCATGACAGAAGCTCGCCGCGCGCCTTGTCTGTCTTCGCCGGCAGGAACTTGCCGGTCTTCTCGGCGAGGTACAACAGGATCGCGCTTGAGTCGAACACGGTGACGTCGCCGTCGACGATCGCGGGCAGCTTGGCGTTCGGATTGATGGCGAGAAATGCCGGCTTGTGCTGCTCGCCCTTGCGGGTATCGACCGGCACGGCGTCGTAAGGCAGGCCGGCCTCTTCGAGGAACAGCGCTACCTTGGTCGGGTTCGGCGCACCGCTGTAATAGAACTTCAACATTTTGGACCTCATCAGGTTGATTTCACATAAACTCGATCTCCGCTTACTCCCGCGGAGCTAGGAATCCAGGTTTCTTCCCGGGTCCCCGCTGGCGCGGGGGACGAGCGCACTCACGACGTTAGAACAATCCGACGATCTTGCCATCCGGTCCGATATCGATCACGTCCGCCGCCGGCGCTCTCGGCAGGCCAGGCATGGTCATGACCTCGCCGCAGATCGCGACCACGAATTCGGCGCCGGCGGACAGCCGCACCTCGCGCACGTTGATGACGTGGTCGACCGGCGCGCCCTTGGCGTCGGGATTGGTCGAGAAGCTGTATTGCGTCTTGGCGACGCAGATCGGAAATTTGCCGTAACCCATCGACTCGAAATTGGTGAGCTGATCGCGCACCGATTTATCGGCGGAAATATCCTTGGCGCGGTAGATTTCCTTGGCGATTGTGCGGATCTTCTCGTAAAGTGGCATGTCGTCGGGATAAAGCAGCTTGAGCTTGCTCTTGCCGCTCTCGGCCACCTTGACGACGGCGCGCGCGACATTGGCCGCGCCCTCACCGCCCATCGCCCAGTGGTCCGCCATCAAGGCTTCGACGCCGAGCGCTTGGCATTTGTCTTCGACCAGCTTGATCTCGGCCGCTGTGTCGGCGGAGAAGCGGTTTATCGATATCACTGGCACGATGCCAAGCTTTTGCACGTTTTCCACGTGGCGTTGCAGATTGCTCATGCCGATTTCGAGCGCCTTGAGGTTTTCGGTCTTGAGGTCTTCTTTCTTGACGCCGCCGTGCATCTTGAGCGCGCGAATGGTCGCCACCAGCACCGCGCAGTCAGGCGCAATGCCGGCCTTGCGGCATTTGATGTCCATGAACTTTTCACCGCCGAGGTCGGCGCCGAAACCGGCTTCCGTCACCACGTAATCGGCGAGCTTGAGCGCTGTGGTCGTCGCCAGCACCGAATTGCAGCCGTGGGCGATGTTGGCAAACGGGCCGCCATGGATGAAGGCGGGCGTGCCTTCGAGCGTCTGAACGAGATTCGGCGCCAGCGCCTCCTTGAGCAGCACCGTCATGGCGCCATGGGCCTTGAGCTCGCCGGCGCGGATCGGCTTCCGATCGCGCGTATAGGCGACAACGATGTTGGCGAGGCGCTTCTTGAGATCGTCGAGATCGCGGGCGAGGCAGAAGATCGCCATCACTTCCGACGCCACCGTAATGTCAAAACCGTCCTCGCGCGGAAATCCGTTTGCCACGCCGCCGAGCGACGACACGACCGAGCGCAGTGCGCGGTCGTTCATGTCGAGCACGCGGCGCCACGCCACGCGGCGCGGATCGATGCCAAGCGCATTGCCCCAATAGATGTGATTATCGAGCAATGCGGCGAGCAGATTGTTGGCCGAGGTGATGGCGTGGAAGTCACCGGTGAAATGGAGGTTGATATCCTCCATCGGCACCACCTGGGCATAGCCGCCGCCGGCGGCGCCGCCCTTGACGCCGAATGACGGCCCGAGCGAAGGCTCGCGCAGGCACAGCATCGCCTTCTTGCCGATGTGATTGAGCGCGTCGGTGAGGCCCACCGTCGTCGTCGTCTTGCCTTCGCCCGCCGGCGTCGGCGTGATGGCGGAGACCAGAATGAGCTTGCCGTTCGGCCTCGACTGGATCGACTTGATGAAATCCATCGACACCTTGGCCTTATAGTGGCCGTAGGGTTCGAGGTTTTCCGGCGTGATGCCGAGCCGCTCGCGCGCGATGTCGATGATCGGGCGCTTCACGGCGGCCTGCGAAATTTCAATGTCGGATTTCGGCGATTGGTGTTGCGAGGCGGGCATGTGCACGATCCATCGGATGAGAGAGAAATCGAAGGGCGGAGTGGGGCAGACCCGGCAAGGTCAGGTGAATCTCGCCTTGACGGCGACATCGGCAGACTTCGCCCATTCGCCGGCTTCGATCTTCTTGCCGTCGGCGGGCTGAACGCGTGTCACTTTGAAGCGCCCATCGGCGCACACGACGGTGAAACCGTCCGCTTCGACCAAGGCGATTTCGCCAACCTTGCCGGCGATACCCTTCGGGTCCTTCGCCGGCAGCGGCTTGGCGTCGAAGATCTTCAGTTGCTTGCCGGCAAGCGTGGTCCACGCACCGGGCGCCGGATTGCAGCCGCGGATGAGCCGATCGATCTGCTCCCAGGGCTTGCCCCAGTCGATCTTGGCGTTATCCGGTCCGCAGCGGCCTTCGTAGGTCGCTTTCGATTCGTCCTGTTTGATGCGCGGCGCCTTGCCGGCTTTCACCAGATCGACCGATTCCATCATGGCATCGACGCCCATGGGAAACAGCCGATCGAAATAGACCGTGCCCAGCGTGTCGGTGTCGCTGATCGGCGTCTTTTTCTGAATCAGCACGTCGCCGGTGTCGAGGCCGTTGTCGGGCCAGAAGATTGATAGGCCGGTTTCCTTCTCGCCCTTGATGATCGGCCAGTTGATCGCGCTGGCGCCGCGATAGGCCGGCAGCAGCGACGGATGATATTGGATCGAGCCGTGGGTCGGGACGTTGAGGAACTCCTCCGGAACGAACAGCGTGACGAAAGCCATGACTTGAAGATCGGGTTTGAGCGCTTTGAACTCTTCCCACACTTCCGGCTTCTTGTAGGAGTCCGGCTGATAGACCGGAAGTTTAGCGGCCAGCGCCGCTTCCTTCAGCGGATCGGCCTTGGCGCCCGGCTTCTCCGGCGCAACATAGACGGCGACGACGTTCTCGCCGCGCTTGATCAGCGCCTCAAGCACCGCCTTGCCGAACGCCTGCTGGCCATGAACGACGATACGCATTCGAATGCCTCTCCTAATCCCTGCTGTCATGCCCGCGAAGGCGGGCATCTAGTAAACACCGATCGTTCGGCGATTACTGGGTCCCCGCCTTCGCGGGGACGACAATCTCTAAGCCGCCTCCGCCTTGGCCGGCTTCTCCGGCGCGGTGATGGCGCCCGACACCTTGATCTCGGCAACTTCCTTTTCCGAATAGCCGAGCACCTTGCGCAAAATCTCTTCGGTGTGTTCGCCAAGCAGCGGCGAGCGCCGCACGTCCGGCGGCGAGTCCGACAGCTTGATCGGGTTGCCCACCGTCAAATACTTGCCGCGCACCGGGTGATCGACCTCGACCACGGTGCCGGTCTTGCGCAATGACGGCTCTTCGGCGATCTCCTTCATCGACAAGATCGGCCCGACCGGAATGTCGTGCTCGTTGCAGATTTCCATGACCTCAAACTTGGTCTTGGTCATGGTCCATTGCTCGATCGTATTGAAGATGTGGCGCAGCCGTGGCAGCCGCGCCGGCGGCGTTGCATAGTCCCCTTCGGTCTTCCATTCCGGCTTGCCGATGAGATCGCAGATCGCGCCCCACACCGGGGCCTGTGTGATGAAGTAGATATAGGCGTCGGGATCGCTCTCCCAACCCTTGCATTTCAGAATCCAGCCCGGCTGGCCGCCTCCGGAATCGTTGCCGGCACGCGGGGTTGCCTTGCCGAATGGAACGCCTTCGCCGTACTGACTGTATTCGGTAAGCGGGCCGTGTTGCAGCCGTTGCTGATCGCGCAGCTTCACGCGCGCGAGATTGAGCACACCATCCTGCATGGCGGCGAGCACCCGCTGGCCGCGCCCGGTGCGGACGCGTTGATAGAGCGCCGAAACGATGCCGAGCACGAGATGCAGGCCAGTGCCGCTGTCGCTGATCTGTGCGCCGGTGACGAGTGGAGGTCCGTCGCGGAAGCCGGTGGTCGACGCCGAGCCCCCGGCACACTGGGCGACGTTTTCGTACACCTTGCAGTCCTCGTAGGGTCCGGGGCCGAAGCCCTTCACCGAAGCGACGATCATGCGCGGGTTGAGCTTGTGGATGTGCTCCCAGGTGAGCCCCATGCGATCGAGCGCGCCCGGAGCGAAATTCTCAACCAGCACGTCGCAATATTTCACCAGGCGGTCGAGGATTTCCCTGCCCTTGGGATTTTTGGAGTCGATCGTGACCGAACGCTTGCTGCCGTTGAGCATGGTGAAATAGAGGCTGTCGGCACCCTTCACGTCGCGCAGCTGGCCGCGGGTGATGTCGCCAACGCCCGGCCGTTCCACTTTGATCACGTCGGCGCCCATGTAGGCGAGGAGCTGCGTGCAGGTCGGCCCCGATTGCACGTGGGTGAAGTCGAGAATTTTCACGCCCTCGAGCGCCTTACCCGCCCGGCCCCAAGGTTTCGTGCTCGGCTTCGTGCTCGGCCGCGGCAGGCCTTTGCCGTTTGCGGCTTTTGCCGCCGGCTTCTTTGCCGTCTTGAGCTTCACCACCTTCTTGGCGGATTTTTTTGCCGCCGCCTTGGATTTCGCTTTTTTTGCTTTCTTGCGCGTTGCCATCGTTTCCTCTCCAATCCGCTCACTCGGTCGTCGCCATCCCGAAGCAGCCGCGCGCCGCGCGGGCCTCGAAGGATGCAGTCGGTTCATTTCTTGCGAACAGCACTTTTCGGGTTAAGGTTGCCGATGCGGCCACTCTCGCTGCCGGCCGCCGGGTCGATCACCGCGTTGATGAGGGTCGGTTTGCCGGAGTCCATGGCTTCGTTGACGGCGCGCTTGAGCTCATCCGGAGACGTCGCGTTCACGCCGATGCCGCCGAACGCCTCGATCATCTTGTCGTAGCGCGCGCCCTTCACGAACACGGTCGTCGCCGGGTCCGCGCCCGCATTGTTGATGTCGGTACCGCGATAGATACCGTCGTTGTTGAAGATGACGACGCACACCGGCAGCCTGTAGCGGCAGATCGTCTCGATCTCCATGCCGGAGAAGCCGAAGGCGCTGTCGCCTTCGATCGCCAGCACCGGCTTGCCGGTCTCAATAGCCGCGGCGATGGAATAGCCCATCCCGATGCCCATGATGCCCCAAGTGCCGACGTCGAGGCGCTTGCGCGGCTGATACACATCGATGATGCCGCGGGCGAGATCGAGCGTGTTGGCGCCTTCGTTGACGAGGATAGCGTCCGGCCGCTCCTTGACGATGGTCCGCAGCACCCCGAGCGCGCCGTGGTAATCCATCGGCGAATTGTTGTTCATCAGCCGCGGCGCCATCTTGGCAACGTTCTCGTCGCGCTTCGAGGTCACGGTCTTGATCCAGTCCGCCGGCGGCGCCGGCCAGTTGGTGCCCATGCCTTGCTGAAGCGCAGAGACGCAGGAGCCAATGTCGCCGACGACCGGCCCGACGATCTCGACGTTGGAGTCCATTTCCTTGGGCTCGATGTCGATTTGAATGAACCTCTTCGGCGCGTCGCCCCACGCCTTGCCCTTGCCGTGCGACAGCAGCCAGTTGAGACGTGCGCCGATCAGCATGACGACATCGGAATCCTTCAGCACCGTGGAGCGCGCCGCGCCGGCACACTGCGGATGCGTGTCAGGCAAAAGACCTTTGGCCATGCTCATGGGCAGGAACGGCGCGCCGCTTTTCTCGACGAACGCGCGGATCGCATCGTCAGCCTGGGCATAAGCCGCGCCCTTGCCGAGGATGATCAACGGACGCTTGGCACTCTTCAGCACATCGAGCGCCCGCCTAACGGCGTCAGGCGCAGGAATTTGCGCCGGCGCCGCGTCGATGACCTTTACCAGCGATTTGCGGCCCGTTTCCGCGTCCACCGCCTGGCCGAACAATTTGGCCGGCAGATCGAGATAGACGCCGCCCGGGCGGCCGGAAACCGCAGCGCGGATGGCGCGCGCAAGCCCGATGCCGATGTCCTGGGCGTGGAGAACGCGATACGCGGCCTTGCACATCGGCTTGGCAATCGCGAGCTGGTCCATCTCCTCATAGTCACCCTGCTGCAAGTCCACTATCTCGCGTTCCGACGATCCGGAGATCAGGATCATGGGGAAACAATTGGTCGTGGCATGGGCAAGCGCGGTCAGGCCATTCAGGAATCCGGGGGCCGACACTGTCAGGCAGACACCGGGTTTCTTGGTCAGGAAGCCTGCGATCGATGCGGCGTAGCCGGCGTTCTGTTCGTGGCGAAACGAGATGACGCGGATGCCGGCAGCCTGCGCCATGCGGCCGAAATCCGTGATCGGGATGCCGGGTACGCCATAGATCGTGTCGAGGCCATTGAGCTTGAGCGCATCGATGATGAGGTGAAAGCCGTCCGTTAGTTCGCGCTCTGCTTCGGCGGCGGGCGCTTCGATTTTCACTGCTGCATCAGCCATAGCGACCTCCCAATTATCCGCATGTCCGGTTTGCGTTTTTCATTTTCAGTCCAAATAGTCGGCGTATTTGGCCACGTGCTCGGCGAGACCGAGCGCGTGGTCGCGCACCAGGCTTTCCGCGCGCACTGTGTCGCGGGCCTCGAGCGCTTTGATAATGTGCATGTGATCGCGGATCGAACGGTCGGCGCGATCCTGCTCGCCGATCGTCTTTCTCCGGATCATCCGCATGTGGGTGAACAGGTTCTCGGCGAGATTGATGAGCGCATCGTTGCTGCTCATGCGGATGATGGTCTGATGGAATTCGATGTTGACGTCGGAATACTCGTCGAGGTGGACGCGCACCGCGCCATTCTCGAACGTCGCGAACATGCGCCGCAACGAGGCGATCTCCTCGTCGCTCGCTTCTTTGGTGATCAGCCGGGCCGCCATGCTTTCGAGCGCGGCCCAGGCCGTGATCAGTTCAATCACCTCGCGCCTGCTCTTGCGCACCACATACACGCCGCGGCGCGGCTCCGACCGCACGAACCCTTCGCGTTCGAGCTGCGCCATGGCCTCGCGCACCGGCGTGCGGCTTATGCCGAACTCCTGCGCCAAGCGCCTTTCGTCGAGCCTGATCTCTGTGCGGCTGCCATAGACGTCCATCGCCGCAATGGCGTTCTTGAGCGCCGTATAAGCCTGCCGCTTGAAGCTTTCCGGACTGGCAAGCGGATCGACGGCGAGGCGCCGCTCCGGCTGGCCAGGATCGAGTTCGCCGGGTCTGCGAGCGATGGAAAGGCTTGAAGTCATTATGGTATACATTATTCCAGTCGGTTCGGCGCGGGCAAGCTTTTTTGCGGCCTCATGCTGTCTTTTTCAGCGGAAGAGCCGGCGCCGGAACCGGCGGAACCCGGTCCCAATGCGGCGCAGTTTTGCGGCGCAGCTGTAAAGTCGCCGACGCGGATCGTCAGCCCTTTGTCAGCATCCTATTCCTCATCGGCTTGAGCACGAACAGAGCGAGCGCAACGACCACGAAGTTCATGATCGCGGTGGCGACGAACACCATGTGCCAGCTCCCGGTATGAGATTTGATGATGTTGGCGACCGGAACCAGGAACGCGGACGCACCCTTGGCCGTGTACAGAAGGCTGAGGTTGACGGTCGCAAACTTGGTCCCAAAGGTGTCCGTGCAAGTCGACGGGAACAGGCTGAAGATTTCGCCCCAGGTCAGGAAGATCAGCGCGGCGAACACCACGAAGCCCCACGGCGCATGGCCTAGGCTTCCCAAAAGCCAATAGGCGACGCCGCCGAGACCGAAAGCGATGGCCATCGTGAATTCGCGTCCGATGTTATCGGAAATCCAGCCGAACAGCGGCCGCGCGGCGCCATTGCAGACGTTGTCGATGATGAGCGCCATGCTCAGCGTGGAGGCCCCAAACAGGAGCACGGCATCGCCAACGTGGAAGTCCTTGGCGATCGGAGCAATCTGCGCCGTCGCCATCAGGCCGCTCGCCGAGACCATCACGAACATGATGTAGAGCAGCCAGAAAACCGGCGTGCTCAACACCTGCACGGGCGTGTAGCTTCGCGCGCTCTGTACGACCTTTGGCGCACCGACCCCGGCCATCTCGCCCGGATCCGGCCCACGCAACAGCCACGCCAGGATGAAGACGATGCCGCCCTGGACCAATCCGAACCAGAAGAACGCCGCCTCGTAACCCGCTGAGTCGATCACTGCCCGAATTGGAACGACGGAGAGCGCCGAACCGGCGCCGTATCCCGCCGCCGTCAGGCCCACGGCAAGACCGCGCCGATCGGGGAACCATTTGACGGCTTGGCCGACGCAGGTCGCATATATGGCGCCGCCGCCAGTGCCGCCCACCACGGCGCCGAGATACAGCATCTCAAGCGACTGCGCGTAAGCATTGATGATCCAGCCGAGGGCGACCAGGATTCCGCCGCACGCGACCACGACCTTAGGTCCGGTGCGTGCGCCAAGACTATCGACGATCCACCCCTCGATCGGCGTCAGCCAAGTCTCCAAGGCGATGAAGATGCTGAACGCAAACTGGATCGATGCCAGCGACCAACCGTGCGCTTTGTTGATCGGATTGACGAACAGCGTCCAGCCGTATTGCAGGTTGGCGATCAACACCATGCAGAGGATGCAAAAGATCAGCTGGGTCCAGCGTGTCGCAGAGGTTGCTACGGCCCCTGACTCGACCGTTGTCGTTGCGCTCGTCATGTTTTCCGTCCCTAGAAGATTATGTTTCTATTAATGCAGACTTAGAACATATCCACGGCGTTGGCGAGATTATTGGCTTGCCGGCCGGCGACGGCTAATAGTCGCAATCTGCGGCGAGGCCGTCAGGCTGATATACCAATAATCGGAATACGGGAACTCCAAAAAAAACTCAACCGTGTGCAGCGCAGCATTGCCCGTCAGGGACCCATCTGGCCGGTCAGGCGTTGTCCGCCAAAGGAGCCTCCTATGAACGTGAATGTGCGTGTTTCGTCGCTGGTCGTCTTTCTGCTGCTTTGCAGCGCGGGTGGCGCGGCGGCGCAAATGTCCGGCCCTGACGAAGCGATCGGATCAAAGGGCGGCATTACGCAGAAATTGGCACTTTCTCAGGCACAGAGGAGCGCGATTTATAACGCAGCGGTGCGGCAAAAAGTGCCGACCTCAAGCCGCGGAATCACCGCCGTTGTGGGCACGCCGGTACTTCCATCAGTCCCGCTCTTCGACCTGCCGAGCGCCGCCAACATTGAAGCCGCCGAAATCAAATTCCTCAAATACGCCATGGTGGAAGACAATGTTGTGGTGGTCGATCCGATCCGGATGCGGGTCATCGATGTCATCCACGGCGGGGCGACACCTTAAGCGACGCGGACCGGCGACGGCTCCCATTCGCCGCCACCGCTGAGCGCGGGGCCTCACATCACGGCGGCGACGGTCTGATGTTTCATCGTTGCGTTCAGCGCAAACCTTCCACCGGAATGGCAAATTGACAAGCGGAACGCGATGACCCCGCAACAAAGCGCCGCGCAGGCAGTTACCGTCGAGGCGCCTCCCGAGGGCCAGTTCTATATTACTGCGACGCAGGCCGCCGGGCGGCCGCCGCGCACGCTCAAATACGGCGATACGTTCGTCGTCCTCGATAGCCGCGGCGATATCGCGGCCACATCGGGACGGTCCGCCGGATTGTTTCATCTGGATACACGGTACCTTTCGCGTCTCGAACTGTTGGTGAACGGGGCGCCACCGCTTTTGCTCGGCTCCAACCTGCGCGACGACAACTCAGCCCTAGTCGTCGATCTCACGAATCCCGATCTCATCTCCGACCAGCGTATCGTCCTGGAGAAGGACAGCGTGCACATTTTGCGCACAGTGTTTCTGTGGCGCGATACGGCCTATCAGCGGCTGCGCGTGCGCAACTACGGCGACCGGATGATCGAGTTGCCGCTGTCGATCCTGTTCGAGAATGATTTTGCCGATCTGTTCGAGGTGCGCGGCTCACACCGCGAGCGCCGCGGCACCGCTACGGCAAAGATGCGCGGCAACGATCAGGTCGTGCTGAGCTATCACGGGCTTGACGCCAAGCTGCGGCGCACGACGCTCACCTTCGATCCGCCACCGGAACGGCTTTCGACCGAACACGCCCTCTACAATTTGCGCCTTGAACCCGGTGAGACGCGGCGGGTTATTCTCGCCGTCAGCTGCGACGCAACGCAGCCGCGTCCGGTGCCGTTCCTGCGCGGTCTCATCGCGGCGCGCCGCGAACTTCGCCAGTCAGCCCGCGATCGAACGTCGGTGGAAACCTCCAACGATCGCTTCAACGAAATGCTGTGTCGATCGGCCGCCGATCTTGCAATGCTGATGACCGACACGCCGCAGGGCCGCTATCCCTATGCGGGCATCCCCTGGTTCTCCACGACGTTCGGCCGCGACGGCCTGATCACGGCGCTCCAGATGCTATGGTGGAGCCCCGAAGTGGCGCGCGGCGTGCTGCGCCGGCTGGCCTTCTATCAGGCCAAAGAAACCGACCCACTTGCCGACGCCCAGCCGGGAAAAATTCTGCATGAGATGCGTGGCGGCGAGATGGCGGCGCTGCGTGAAGTGCCGTTCGGGCTGTACTACGGCAGCGTCGATTCCACCCCGCTGTTCGTCCTGCTGGCGGGATTCTACGCCGAGCGCACCGGCGATACCGAAACTATCGCCGCGCTGTGGCCCAACATCGAAGCGGCGCTGGGCTGGATCGACGGACCCGGCGATCCCGACCGCGACGGCTTCGTCGAATATAAGCGCGCAACCGAGCAGGGTCTTGCCAACCAAGGTTGGAAGGATTCGCACGACGCGATCTTTCACGCTGACGGCAGTCTGGCGGAGGGCGAGATCGCGCTCGCCGAGGTACAGGGCTACGTGTACGCCGCCAAGCGGATGGCAGCGTGCTGCGCGCGCCGGCTCGGACGCAGTGAAGCGGCGCACAAGCTCGACGAAGAAGCACAACGCCTCGCCGAGCGCTTCGAGGCCGCGTTCTGGTGTCCGGAGATCGAGACTTATGCGCTGGCGTTAGACGGCGCCAAAAATCCTTGCCGCGTACGCACCTCGAATGCGGGCCAGGTGCTGTTCACCGGCATTGCCTCGTCCGATCGGGCGGCGCGGGTCGCCCACGGTTTGTTACAACCGCACTTTTTCTCCGGCTGGGGTATTCGCACGGTGGCGGTCGGCGAGGCGCGCTATAATCCAATGTCGTATCACAACGGATCGATCTGGCCGCACGACAACGCGATCATCGCACTCGGCTTGGCGCGCTACGGAAAGAAGCAATCGATCTCGACGCTGTTCGAAGGATTGTTCCGCGCCGGCACCTACATGGATCTCCGTCGGCTGCCGGAACTGTTCTGCGGCTTCCAGATGCAACGCGGCCATGGCCCAACGCTCTACCCCGTGGCCTGCGCACCGCAGGCCTGGGCCAGCGCGACGCCATTCACGTTGCTTGAAGCTTCGCTGGGGCTGCAATTCGATCCGTTCAAGGGCGAGATCCGGCTGTGCAATCCGCAGCTGCCGCCATTTCTCGACGAGGTGATCCTGCGCAATCTGCAACTAGGCTCTTCCAGCGTCGATCTGCGGGTGCGCCGCCATAAGGACACCGTCTCCCTCGATACTCCCCGGATAAGCGGCAATATCCAGGTATCGGTCGTCTTTTCCTCGTAGATTGGGGGATTCGGTCCTCTACTCCCGTCCCCAACCCAATGCCGCGGGAACCAGCGGGACCTGGCTCGGCTTAGTGGTGCGGGAACTTCACCGGAACCGACAGAGGCGGTCATGGGCGGACATCACCGAGCGACGGCAACCGTAAACTTGCCCTGTGCGTTCCTTGTCGCCTTCGCCTTCGGGCTAACCGGGAGCGGCGCCACGGCCCAGACGCCTGCTCCGGCTCCGGCTCCGCCTGCTCCAGCTCCGCCCACTCCTGCACAGCCCGCTCCAGCCATGCCCACTCCGGCTCCGCCCACCCAGCCGCAAGCCACCCCGGAGGTCAAGGTTCTCACCGACCACGAGGTCGAGGGCGTCCTTGGGAAAGAAGTGGTCAGCGCCACCAATGAGAACATGGGCCGCATCGTGGATGTGCTGGTCGACCACGCCGGAAAAGTGCGGGCCGCGATCATCGACTTTGGCGGATTTCTGGGGGTCGGTAGCCGCAAAATAGCGGTCGATTGGAGCGCGCTGCACTTTCCCCCGCCAGGCAAGCCGGGCACGCGTATCACGCTCGAATTCACCCGCGATCAGGTGAAGGCCGCACCCGAATATCAGGATGGCAAGCCGGTGGTTGTCCTCAGCTTGCTGGGCAAGATCGAGCCATTGCCGTTTGCCGATTAGCCAAATTAGCGGAGACGGACCCTGACCGGGAATCCACTACGCCGCGCGCGTGACTGGCTTGATTCGCAAACCGCGCCTGCGAGCGAGCAAACACCGCAGTCCGCGCCGCCGGACAATCAAGAACGCGGCGCACCGCCGCTGGCGCCATCGCGCCGGAGCCGCCGCGGGCTCGATTGGTTCGTGTTTTTCGTCGCCGACGTGCAGACCGGATTCGGGCCGTTCGTTTCAGTCTTCCTGACCGCGCAGCGATGGACGCAGGTTGATATCGGCCTCGTTCTATCGGCCGCGGGGTTCGTTTCTCTCGTGGGACAGATGCCCGGCGGGGCATTGGTCGACGCAGCCCGATCGGAACGCTTCGTCGCCGCGATCGCGGTGGCCGCTATCTGCATCAGCGCATTGGCTTACGCGGCATTGCCGATCTTTCCCGTGGTGCTCTCGGCCTCGATCCTGCACTCACTTGCGAGTTGCGTGCTCGGCCCAGCCATAGCCGCGATCAGCCTCGGTCTCGTCGGGCATGCGGCGATCGGCGAACGGCTTGGACGCAATGCCCGCTTCGCTTCCATCGGTAACGGCTTGGCCGCGGCCGCAATGGGGGCGATCGGTTATTTGGTCTCCGCGCGCGCGGTTTTCGTCGTGACCGTCTTGTTGCTCGGACCGGCGCTGTTGGCGCTGCGCTTGATCTCGCTGGCCGAGATCGATGCCGAGCGGGCGCATGGCTCGCCGCCGCCGATACGGACCCCGAAAAAGCCGCGGACCAAACCTGGCGAGCTGATGCGCAATCGGCCGTTGCTCATCTTTGCCGGCTGCCTCTTGTTGTTCCACCTCGCCAACGCGGCCATGCTGCCGTTGATGGGCAGCGTATTGACCATGCGTTCGTCGAGCCAATGGGCAACGCTGCTGATTGCCGCCTGCATCGTCGTGCCGCAAATGATCGTGGCGGCGCTGTCGCAATGGATCGGCACGCGCGCACAGATATGGGGGCGCCGCCCGCTTCTTCTCATCGGTTTCGCCGCGTTGCCGCTGCGCGGCCTGCTCTTTGCCACGGTAACCAATCCTGAGCTGCTCGTCGTCGTGCAGCTCCTAGACGGCGTCACCGCGGCGGTGTTCGCCGTCTTGGTGCCGTTGGTGGTCGCCGATCTCACACGCGACACCGGCCATTTCAATCTCGGCCAAGGAATCGTCGGCACCTTCATCGGCATTGGCGCCTCAATCAGCGCCACGCTTGCCGGCTACCTAAGCGACCGTTTCGGCAGCCCCTGGGCGTTCGCCGGATTGGCCGTGATCGCGCTCGCTGGCTTGGCCATGGTTTATTTGCTGATGCCGGAGACGAAGCCGGCTAAGGAATCCGCCTAGGCCCATCGCTACAGCGAGAAGCTGCAGGGACGACGCAATCCGGAAAAGGCATCACGCCCCTGGATTGTTTCGCGGAGCCTGTCATCGACCCGCGCGATTTCGCGCGGGTCGGCAGGTTCGCACTGACGAAGAGCTACAGCGCTGGGGCGTCGTCGGCGACAAGCCGAAGCTGCGGCGCCAAGCTGTTGGCGAGGGTGCGATAAACGGCCAAATAATCTTGCGCCATCCGGCGCGCCGTGAATCGCTTCTCGAATTGCTTGCGAATCTTCTCGCGCGACAAATGCCCCAGGCGGTCCACCGCGCCGATGGCGCCGGCCTCGTCTTCGACGATAAATCCGCTGATGCCCTCGTCGATCACCTCCGGGGCCGAGCCGCGATTGTAGGCGATCACCGGCGTGCCACAGGCCATGGCTTCGATCATCACCAGGCCGAACGGCTCCGGCCAATCGATCGGAACCAGCAGCACAATCGCGCCGCTCAGGAAATCCGATTTCTCCCGGTCGCTGATCTCGCCGATGAACTCCACGTTCGACGCCGCCTTGATCTGCGGATGTATTTTCTCGTCGAAATATTCGCGATCGGACTTATCAACCTTGGCGGCGATTTTCAGCGGCATGCCGCAATGTTGCGCGATGCGAATGGCCCGATCGATACCCTTCTCGGGAGCGATACGGCCGAGGAATGCGAAATAGGACGGCTTGACCGGCTTCGGCTCCAACAGCCGCTCCGGCAGGCCGTGATACACCGTGCGCACCCAGTTTGCCTGCGGCAGCGGCCGGCGCTGCGCGTTGGAGATCGAAATGACCGGGATCGTCGAAAAGGTATCGAATACCGGCTGGTGTTCGGGCAGATCCAGCCGGCCGTGCAGCGTCGTCACAAATGGCGTCGCCTGACGGGAGAACAGCGAGAATGGATAATAGTCGAGGTGGCAGTGCAGGATGTCGAAATCGGCCGCCTGCCGGTAGACCTGCTCCAACATCATCATGTGCAGCGCGTTAGGATCGCGCACGGAGCCATCGAGCCGCAGGGCGCGAGGCCATGCCGCTTCGAGCCGCGCCGACGTCACTGAGTCGCCGCTGCCAAACAGCGTCACTTCGTGACCGAGGGCAATCAGCTCCTCCGTAAGCCAGGACACCACCCGCTCAGTGCCGCCATAAAGCTTGGGCGGAATCGCTTCGGTCAAAGGGGCAACCTGAGCAATATGCATCGAATCATCCTCTCTTCATGGTTCCGGCACAGAACCCATAACGTCAGACATGGCAAAAATTTCGGCGAGATCGAAGCAACTTATTTTTTGCTCGCGCCGGGAACTTTTTGCCCGCTGGCGCGTCAACATATTCGTCTAAGAGTTGACACGAACTCGCCTCAATGGCCGTCCGACCGTTAGCAAAGAACGGAGTAAGCAACGATGAAATCGGTCGGATGCGGACAAAGGCACGGTTGGATCACCTGCCAAGATCGGCAGCCCCGAAAAGTCATGATTTAGGCGGAAATTTTTCGCGCTCCCGGCGTTGTCATGCTGAAGGATCACTTCCTGCTGGGGGGGGACCAGCGCTTCTACGAGCGGAGATCAAAGAAGCATGGCCGATCTTCATACTTACGCTAGCCGCCCATTTTCATTCATCTTCCATTACCTGCGCCAGCGCCCGGTTTCACATCTGGTGATCCTTGCCGCGGTGCTTGGCGCCGTCAGCTGTTCGGTGGGCACCCAATACGGCGTCAAGTTTTTGGTCGATACCCTTTCGCACGGGGCCGGCGCCGACGTGTGGACGGCGTTTTTCGTGCTCGGCTCGTTCATTGCAGCCGATAATCTGTTGTGGCGGGTGGCGAGCTGGATCGCCAATTATACCTTCGTGGGCGTGACCGGAGATCTGCGGCGCGATCTCTTTCGCCATCTCACCGGCCATTCTCCGGGTTACTTCGCCGAGCGTCTGCCCGGCATGCTGACGAGCCGCGTTACCGCAACCTCGAACGCCATCTTCACTGCCGAGAACATGTTCGTCTGGAACGTGCTGCCGCCCTGCGCGGCGACCGTGGCGGCGATTGCGCTGGTCTGCACGATCAGCCTGCCGATGGCGGGAGCGCTTGCCGCCGTGGCCGGCATCATGGTGTGCATCATGTTCCGCCTCGCCGCCGCCGGGCGGCCGCTGCATCATGACTTCGCCAACAAGGCGGCGGCTGTGGATGGCGAGATGGTCGACGTGGTCAGCAATATGCCGCTGGTCCGCGCCTTCGGCGGTTTTTTGCGTGAGCATCGCCGCTTCGACGCCACGGTCGATCGCGAGCTGGAAGCGCGGCGGCGCAGCCTGTTCTATCTCGAGAGGCTTCGCATCTTCCACGCGGTCGTGACCATCACCTTGACCCTCGGGCTTCTCGCCTGGGCGATCATGCTCTGGACCGCGGGAGACGCAACGACCGGCGAGGTCGTGCTTGCCTGCACGCTGTCGATCTCGGTGCTCAGCGCCACGCGCGATCTCGCCGTGGCCTTGGTCGACATCACCCAGCATCTCGCCCGCCTCGCCGAGGCGGTGGCGACGCTGCTGTTGCCGCACGAACTGCGCGACCATCCGCAGGCAGCGCCACTCGTCCACCGTGGCGCCAGCGTGAAGTTCGAGCACGTCACCTTCCGCTACGGCGAGGGCGAGCAAATTTTCGAGGACTTCTCGCTCAGCTTCAAGCCGGGCGAGCGCGTCGGTCTGGTCGGCCATTCCGGTGGCGGCAAGTCGACCCTGTTTGCGCTGCTGCAGCGCTTCTACGACGTGCAGAGCGGACGCATCCTGATCGACGGCCAGGACATTGCGCGTGTCACCCAGGATAGCTTGCGCGAGGCCATCGGCGTCGTACCGCAGGACATTTCGCTGTTTCATCGCTCCGTCATGGACAACATCCGCTACGGCAAGCCTGAGGCCACCGACGACGAGGTTCTCGAAGCGGCGATCAACGCGCGCTGCGACTTCATCGAAAAGCTGCCGGCCGGCATGCGCACCATCGTGGGCGAACGCGGCGTGAAACTTTCCGGCGGCCAGCGCCAGCGCATCGCCGTCGCGCGCGCTTTCCTCAAGGACGCGCCGCTCCTGCTGCTCGACGAAGCGACCTCGGCGCTCGACAGCGACTCCGAAGAGATAATCCGCGAAGCATTAGGCCGCCTGATGCGCGGGCGCACCGTCATCGCTATCGCGCACCGGCTCTCGACCGTGCGCAATTTCGACCGCATCATCGTGCTGCAGACCGGGCGTGTCATTCAAGACGGGCCGCCGGATCATCTGGTGCGCAACGAAGGCCTTTACCGCGAGCTCGTGAAACGCGAGATGGATCGCCTGGCCCAGCAGGCGGCCTAACAGCGCGCCAGCCCCCCGGTGCGGCCCGCCGGCAAAAACAATCTTTCTTCCCAGTGTCTGATCGGAGCGAATTTATTCGCTCAAGCCAGTTCGGCTCGATCAAACTTATCTTATTTTTGTTTGGTCCATTGACTTCCACCGTGGAACCGAAAAATTATTTCGTCCGATCATGTTTCGACCGGATCGCGGGATTTGATGGAGCAGCTTGCGCCGCGAAAAAACGCTAAAGCGCCACGAAGCGTCTTCGTGGGCTCCTCAACCATGGAGATGGACCGATGACGCCGGGAATCTGCGTCGAGCCCAAGCCCTCTTCCTGTTCCCCCTGAAGGCGCTGCCCGCTCGTATCTGCACACACTCGTAAAGCGACTGCCGAAACGCCGGTTCTTGCCGGTGATGGGGATCGTCATGTCCGACACCACTCTGAGCGTTATCCGTGCGCCGAGTACGGCTGAACCGACCGCGTTTATCAGCGAGGATTGGCTCGCCGTCATCCTCGGCCTTGCTATTTTCATCCTGGCGCTGGCCGCGCTCGTCCACGTCGATCTAATCGGCTGGGTGGTCAGCACCTCGGTCTGGACCAGCATCGGCCAGGCGCTCGGGCCCGCATCGAAAGGCTATTCTTCGCTCGGCGGTTTAGGGGCGCTGCTCGCGACTTATGCAGCGCTGACCATCGTATTGAGCGCCGGCGCCATGGCGCTGAAAACCAGCGTGACGCGCTTCGCGCTCGCCTTCACCGCCGTATTCTGGATCGCCTATGCGAGCTGGATCGTCGGCAATTACGCCAATTTCGCCGCGGTCACGCCTGCCGAACAACAAAAGTTCGGCATTGGCTGGTCGCTGAAGCTGACCAGCGAAGGCGCCTACATTTTTGCCCTCCTGGCCGGCCTGATCATTGCCAATTTCTTTCCGCACTTTGCCGAAGCCATCAAGGTGGCGGTGCGACCCGATCTTTACATCAAAGTCGGCATTGTCATTCTCGGCGGTTTCTTTGCCGTGACGGCCGCCGGCCGGCTCGGCCTTGCGACCTCGCTCATCCTGCGCGGCGTCGCCGCCATCGTGGAGGCTTATCTGATCTACTGGGCGGTCGTTTATTACATCGCCCGCAAATGGTTCGGCTTTAGCCGCGAATGGGCAGCGCCGCTCGCGTCCGGCATTTCGATCTGCGGCGTGTCGGCGGCGATTGCGACCGGCGGCGCCATCCGCGCCCGCCCGGTCGTGCCGGTGTTGGTGTCCTCGCTGGTGCTGATCTTCGCGGTGGTCGAGGTGCTGATCCTGCCGTTCGTCGCGCAAACCTATCTCTCACACGAACCGCTGGTCGCCGGCGCCTGGATGGGGCTCGCGGTCAAGACCGACGGCGCCGCCGTGGCGGCCGGCGGAATTTCCGAGTCGCTGATCCTCGCCAAGAATGCGGCCGAGGGCATCCACTATCAGCCGGGCTGGATTCTCGGCACCGCGGCCACCATCAAGGTGTTCATCGACATCTTCATCGGCATCTGGGCCTTCGTGCTCGGCTACATCTGGACCAATCACATCAACGTCACCCGAGAGCCAGACCGGGCCAAAGCGCGCGAAATCTGGCAACGCTTTCCCAAATTCATCATCGGCTTCGTGGTGACGTTCCTGGTCGGGCTTTATCTCGCGCTCGGCACGCCAGCGGAGATCGCAAAGAACGTGCCGGCCGCGATCGGCGAAGCCAACACGTTTCGCGTCATTTTCTTCATTCTGACGTTCTTCTCCATCGGCGTGCTGTCGAACTTCAAGGCGCTGTGGCAGGAGGGCTTCGGCAAGCTCGCAGCCGTCTATCTGGTCAGCCTGTTCGGCTTCGTGATCTGGGTTGGCCTTGTGATCTCGTGGCTGTTCTTCAGCGGGATCAAGCCGCCTTTGGCGACGTGAATCTGACCACATGAACCCCGCAAGACCCAGAGAGAACACCGCTTCAGGAGAACACCATGCCGCAATCGAACATACGAACCGACCTGCGCGATGAACTGCGCAACGCTCCCGTGGAGCCGCTGCTGCCCATCGAAAAGAAACTGATCGGCTGGAGTCTCAGCATCGGCTTGGTCTTGCTCGTCGTCCTGGCCGCGATCAATCATTTCTTTCCAGTGACGCCGGCGTAAGCCGGCGAGGCTTGGTGCACGCCCAAGAGCTCCACCCGGCGCTTTTCGACAGTGACGGCGGCTACAACCTTTGAGCCTGGGACGCGATTGCCAGGCGAGTAACGAGCGCCTGTCCACTCATCCAACCCACCAACCTGCCACTCCAGACGCTCGCGCACGAAGACCCAGACGACGAGGCCCGAGCACCCCACTTCGGAAAACAATAGCGACGTTGTCCGTCTTACGGATCCCTCCAGCCAGAGCTAGCTAGTACGTGCTTTCGGGCTGCTTTGCGGAACGCGCTTGCCAAGGCGGGATCGTCGACGGCTCGGGCCAGCACCATGGCTCCAACGCAAACCGAGACGAGGGCTAGTGCGCGTTCACGGGCGTCCTTTCCACGTAAATTGGCCACAAAAATTGTCAGCATCATTTCCACGACCTTGCGGAACGCCCGTTTCACTGTTGCGCTGCTCCGCGACACGTCCGATGGAAGCCCAACAGATGGACAAGACCCGTCACGATCCTGAAAGTGCTCCCGCGATAGGTAGGCATCCATCATCATTCGCGCCAGCGCTGTTCCTTTCGCATCGCTGTCGACGTGTTTGCGCTGCCAATCTTCGGGCGCATTGAGACAAGTGAATTGCAGCAGGGCCTCGCTGTAGAGTTCATCCTTGGCCGTAAAGTGCCGGTAAAAACCGCCGCGTGTCAGACCGGCGTCACGCATGATCTCGTCGATCGTAACTTCCGCGAACCCCTTCCTGTTGAAAAGCCGGCGGGCGCATCGGATAATCCGTTCGCGAGTCTCCTGCTTATGCTGCGTCGTATAGGGCATCGGTGCTTCTCCCCTCCGAGATCGTAACAATATGCGCCTGCAAAAGATGTTCTTGAACATCTTTTGGGGCCGGCGATACTCCGTCGACAATTAGGGAAAGAGTGGCCTTTGTTGGGGCGAGGACGCTTCGCCGAAGCGCGCAACCCATGACGTGAGGCAGCAATTCAGGAGAAAGCACATGGCCAAGCATGCGCACAAAATCGGCGCGTTGTTTTATGTCCTGTGGGGAATTTTCCATGGATTTATCGGAGCGCTGCTGCTGCAAAAGGTCTTCAGCCAAGGGACCGCGGGGGCTCTAGCGGCCATCGGCAATGCTTTGCCCCCAGATCAAATCCCCCAAATAAACAACGCACTCATGAATGGGGTGATTGAGCATTACGCTTGGAACCTGGTTTGGTTCGGAGCGTACGCGATCATCCTGGCAGTTTTCATGAACTGGAGAAATAGCCGCGTCGGCTATTGGTTTAACTTGGTCGTGGTAAGCTTGACGGATTTGGGATTCATTTTTGCAATTTTGATTCCCGGCTACATTACTTTCGCCGCGGGGGCGACGGGTCCCATATTGTGGGTGTTAGCGGCTGTTTTTACCACGATCGGCATTCTCCAAGCATCTCCCAACCAAGCGCATCGGCTGGTCGTGTCGAGTCCCTGATGCGCATGATCGAGCCGAGCGCGGATAACTTGTGAAGAGGATGATTATGCCGAGCAGCAAGACCATTCTCGTCACGGGAGCATCGTCGGGAATCGGTGCCGCCATCGCATCGCGCTTGTCTAAGGATGGTCATCGGGTGATCGGAACCGGCCGAACCGGTGGGCGAAACAGAGCCGATGGCGTTGAAATGGTGCAGCTCGACGTTTGCTCGGACCAATCGGTGAAATCCTGCGTCGACCGCTTCTTGGAGAAAATGGGGCGCATCGACGTGTTGATCAATAACGCGGGCTATCTGCAGAGTGGAGCGATCGAAGAAGTGACCATGGAACAGGCGCAAGCGCAGTTCCAGACGAATTATTTTGGCGTCGTACGCATGATCAAAGCCGTCCTGCCCACGATGCGCAGACAGAACGGCGGCCTGATCGCGACGACGAGCTCGTTAGCCGACATCGTTCCGCTACCCTTCTGGGGGCACTACAACGCCAGCAAATTTGCCATCGAAGGATTGATGGAAACACTGCGCCACGAACTCCGACCGATGGGCATCCGAGTAGCGATGGTTGAGCCGGGCGCGATTAAGACGCCGTTTTACGCGCAGCCGCAGGCCGCGCGGATGGAAGAGTACGGTCCCTGGCGGGACCGGTTCTTCAAAACGATGAAGGGCTTCGAAGAGAAGGCTCCGGGGCCTCAAGTTGTGGCGCGGGCTTTCTCGCGCTTGGTGCGAAGTAACAATCCGCCATTGCGTAACACCGTTACCCTCGAAGCGAAATTGTTTCCGTTCCTGCGCTGGCTCCTGCCAGCGGCTTCGTTCGAGGGCGCCTTGCGCCGAGGGTTTAAGATCGACAAAGCGGGGCGGTAGAGGCTGCTCGACGCTGGTGAAGCGACAGCACGGACGACCCTGCAATACCGCCATTGGTATGAGACGCCACAGAAACCTTCCCTAGACATTCTAGCACAGACGGGGAAGGTCACTTTTGCGTTAGATTTGTGCTAGGTCCTTTTGGAAGGAAAGCCGGTTAGGCGAAAACCTAACCGGCTGCATTCACTAGGTAATTTGGTTGCGGGGGTAGGATTTGAACCTACGACCTTCAGGTTATGAGCCTGACGAGCTACCGGGCTGCTCCACCCCGCGTCAAAGGGCTAAACTCGTGGGAGGTCATGTAGCAAGCGCCCCCCAATAAGGGAAGTGCAGCCGGCTCGATATTTCGCCATACTGTCATCCATAGCCTCATAAAATTGTCATGCATGCCTTTCTAGAAGCCGATATGGGCGACAGACCCGCCTTACAGCCGAAGGCGGCGATTGGGCCGGCGGTGCGCGCCATTGCCGTCCATATCCTCGTCAAGGCGCGGGCGGCGATGACCGATCCGGAGCTTTCGAGCCAGGATGCGGTGCACGAATTCCGCCGCGCCATAAAGGAATGGCGCGCACTGATGCGGCTGCTCGCGCCATTCATCGCCGATGCCGAACGCTGGCGCATCGAGGCCCGCGACCATGCCCGCTCACTCGCCCAGGCGCGCGACAGCCAAGCGGCGCTCAACGCCCTCGACGACCTCGTTAAAAAGGGCGCGGTGCTAACCGAGCGCTCGATCAAGACGGTACGCGAGCGCATCGAGGCGCTGCGCGGCAGCGAGGAGCGCGCGGTGCTGACACCGGAACTGCGCGATGCCATCCTCGGCTGGCTCGATGAGGCGGCCGCGGCGGTCGAGCAATGGCCGCTGGATCCGTTCGACTTCGCCGCCATTGCGGCGCAGCTCACCGTCGGGTACCGCAGCGCGCGGCGGCGCCTTCCGGCCGACTGGTCGCTGGCGACGCCTGAGAATTTGCACGCGCTGCGCCGGCGCGTGGTCGATCATCGCTACCAGATGGAGCTGATCGAGCCGCTGTGGCCGCGCTTCGCCCGAATGTGGACCGAGGAAGCCGAACGCTTGCGCGACCGGCTCGGCAAATGTCAGGACCTCGCTGTGCTCGAGCGGCTCACCGGACCGCATCAGCCGCTCGCGCACTGGCGTTCGCGGCTTGCGCCCGCCTGCACCGAGCGGCGTGCGGAACTTTCGCACCGCGCCGGACGCATTGCACGCCGCCTGTTCGCCGAAAAGCCCAAGGCGTTTCGCCATCGCCTCGAGACGCTGTGGGAGCATGGACGGTAGTTCGGTCGTTCCCGGATTGCTGCGCACCGCCAAGTCGGGAATCACTATCCAGGATTATTGATTCCGGAGTTCGAGCTTTGCTCGGCCTCGGAATGACCAGCGGCTGAGACTCCCAAATAAATTGCGCGCACTCTCTCGTTGCGCTCCAGTTCCGCCGCCGGCCCTTCGAGCGCGATGCGTCCGGTCTGCAGCACGTAGGCGTAATCGGCGATGCCAAGAGCAAGCGGAATGGACTGCTCGGCGAGCAGCAGCGTCAGGCCTTGCCGGTGCAGCTCGACCAACGTGTCGTAAAGCGTCTCCACGACTGCAGGCGCAAGTCCGAGGCTCGGTTCGTCGAGCATCAATAGACGCGGCTCGCTCATCAGCGCGCGGCCGACGGCCAGCATCTGCCGCTCACCGCCCGACAGCGTGCCGGCAGCCTGCCGGCGCCGCTCGGCCAGGCGCGGGAACAGCGCGTAAACCCGCTGGAACAGGGCATCGATGTGCGAGCGGTCGGCGAGCGCCGTGGCGCCGAGCCGCAGATTCTGCTCCACCGTCTGGCCAACAAACAATCGCCAGCCCTCCGGCGACAGCGCCAGTCCCTTGCTGACGATCGCATAGGCCGGCTGCCCGGAGATCGTCTCGCCGTTCCACTCGATGCGGCCGCGCGCCGGACGGATAAGTCCCGCGATGGCGCTGAGCGTCGTCGTCTTGCCGGCGCCGTTAGAGCCAAGCAGGGCCACCACCTTCCCGGCCTCGACCTTCAAGGAGATATCAGCGACGCCGACAAGGTCGCCGTAGCGGACTTCCAGATGTTCGACTTTCAGATCGGCCATTCTCTCATTCACGATGGCGCCGCGCCCGTCGCCCCAGATACGCCTCGATCACCGCTTCGTCCCGCACCACCGTTTCGGGCGAGCCACTGGCGATGACGCGACCTTGATTGAAGACCAGCACGCGCCGGGTCAGCGTCATGATCACTTCCATGATGTGTTCGACGATGACGATGGTGACGCCGGTTTCGTGAATCTTTCGGACCAATGCGATTGCCTCTTGCAATTCGGTCGGCGTCAGCCCGGCGAGGGCCTCGTCGAGCAACAAAAGCCGCGGCTCGGTGGCCAGCACACGCGCGACCCCCAGGCGTTTGCGCCCGGGCGTGCCGAGCGAACGTCCGGGTTGGTCAGGCCGCAGCCCGGTCAATTCGACGATGCGGCGGGCGTGCTCGCGTGCGTCGTTGCGGTGCGGGTGGCGCAGGAAAGCGCCGACCATCACGTTATCGAGGACGCTCATGTCCTCGAACGTCATGGGCACCTGAAAGGTGCGGCCGATACCGGCGCGCGCGTGCGCTTCGGGCGTGGCCCGCGTCAAATCCTTGCCGCCGAACATGATACGGCCACGGGTCGGCAGCGTGTCGCCGGCGAGACAATTGAAGAAGGTCGATTTGCCCGCGCCGTTAGGGCCGATCAGGCCGATGATCTCGCCCTCGTCCACGGTGAGATCGGCGCCCGCCACCGCCCAAAAGCTGCCGAACGCTTTGGAGACTTTTGTCGCTTCAAGTAGCATGGGCGCGTTTCCATAAGCGTGGCGCGAGGCGCAGCCACAATTCGTGCAGTCCGCCCGGCTCGAAACGTGCGATCAGCACGATGATGCCGCCGTAGACGATGAAGGTCAGGCCGGAGCCGCCGCCGCCGAACTTGGTGTTCACCGCCGTCTGCAGCGGAACGAGAATCAGCGCGCCGACCAGAGGTCCGAACAAGGTGCCGGCGCCGCCAAGGGCCGCCGTTATGACCATCTGCACCGAGACGAGAATGCCGAAGCCGGAGTCGGGATCGATGAAGCCGGTCTTTGCGGCATAGAGCGAGCCCGCCGTGGCGGTGAACGCGGCGCTGAGCGCCAGCGCCTGCAATTTGGTCTGCCGCACCGGCACCCCAAGGCTGCGGGCCGCGCGCTCGCTCGCCTTGATGGCGGACAAGTAAAAGCCGAAACGGCGACGCTGGACCGCGAAGGTGACGCCCAGCACGAGCGCGAGGACAGCGAGAAATATATAGTAATAAGGAAGCTCGCTGCGGAACGTCAGGTCCCACACGTCGCGCCCCGTTGCCGGCCCCTGCAAGCCAATCGCGGCGCCGACCAGAGTCCAAGTGCCGAAGTAGATGCGGATCAATTCGGCGACCGCGATGGTCGCCATGCTGAAATAATGGCCGCTCAATCGGAAGGTCGGCAGGCCGATCACGACGGAAAGCACCACGCTGAGCGCGATGCCCACCGGAATGCCGGCAATCGGTGGCCAACCCCACAGCGTGTAAAAGAGCAGCGGCGTGTAGGCGCCGAGCCCAAAGAACATGCTGTGGCCGACGGAGACTTGGCCCGCGTAACCGCCGACAATGTTCCAGGCCGACGCTGAAATGGCCGCGAGCAGAAATGTCACGCCAATATCGCGGTAAAACGGACTGGAAAAAACGATCGGATAGAGTAGGAGCGCGACCGCGAGCAAACATACGCTCAAGCGCTGGGAAGAAAATCTCTTCACGCTTTGCCCATCAAGCCCTGCGGCCGCAGCCAAAGCAAGGCGACAAATAATCCGTAGACGACGATGTCCTTGTAGATCGCGCCAAGCCAGAAGGCGGAGGCCGCCTGGATAAGGCCGATGATCAACCCGGCGTTGAGCGAGCCAAGCACGCTGCCGAAGCCGCCGAGCGCCACCGTCACGAAGGCGATCAGTCCGAAGGTCTCACCGACCGACGGCGACCACGGATAGGCCGTCGCCATCAGGGCGCCGGCGATGCCGGCGGAGCCGGCCGACAGCCCCCAGGCCAGGGCCTGCATGCGATCGGGCCGGATCCCCATGAGCATGGCGGCCGATCGATCCTCGGCCACCGCCAAGAGCCTGCTGCCCACCGTGGTGCGCGTGAGCAACAAATGCAGCGCGATGGTCAGCGTAATGGCGACGGCGCCGGCAACGAGTTGCGCAACGGGCAGATAAATGCCGCCGAGATTGAGCGTGCCGGCGAGCGAGGTCTGCGGAAGCGAGACGAAATTGGCGGAGAAGACGTAGAACGCCGTGTAGCGCAGGAGCAGGGCGAGCCCAAAGGTCGAAAGGATCTGCGAGAGCATGGGCCCCCGCACCACGTGCCGGATCAGCAAAAAATAGATGGCAACGCCGAGCACGAACAGCGCCAAGGCCGCCGCCATGCCGAAGACGATCGGGCTGCCGGTGAGCCAGGTGACGACAAGCAGCGCCACGTACATGCCGAGCATAACGAATTCGCCATGGGCAAAATTGATGAAATTCATCATGCCCCAGATCAACGTGAGGCCTGACGAAAACAGCGCGTAGATGGCCCCGAGCAGGAGGCCACCGGCGATCACCTGGACAAAGACCATCGACTATTGGGCCCCGCTGGCCATCGGCCATTGCAGCTTGGCATTAGCGGCCGTGTCCGGCCAGACCAGATCGTATTTTTTCCCGCGCAGCTGAATGAGATAGGTCGAAGCCAGAATTGCTAATTCGACGTGAATTGCCCAAGCGCAGCGGAGACGCGTGCGATGACGCCGTCCCAATCGCCGAGCGAAGACTGCCGGAACAGGCGCGCGGTCGGATACCACGGGCTAGTTTCACCATCGAGCGTCCAGCGCCAATCGGGCTGAAACGGGATAAGCACCCAAAGCGGCCGCCCCATGGCGCCGGCGAGGTGGGCGACCGCGGTGTCGGCCGTGATCACCAGATCGGCAAGCGCAATCACCGCCGCCGTGTCGGTGAAATTCGCAAGCTCGCCGCCCACATGTGTAACGTGGCTCTCGCTTGCGAGCTGCTCCGCATCCTCACCGCGCACATCGCGCTGAATGCTGACAAAGCGCGCCGGCACAGAAAACAGCGGCGCGAGCGGCGCGAACGGGATCGAGCGGTTGCGGTCGTTGAAGTGGGTGGGGTTGCCCGACCACGCAATGGCGATACGCGGACGCGCCAGCGTGCCGATGCGCGCCGACCATTTGGCCAAAGATGCCTCGTCGGCGGAGAGGTAAGGAATTTCCGCCGGCACCGTGTCGGGCTCGGTCCGTAACGCCAGCGGCAGGCTGCCGAGTGGGCAATGCACATCAAAGGGCGGCAGCGCATCGCCGCGCGGAATGATTTCAGCCCCGCCATCGAGCCGCGCCATCAGCGCCATCAATTCGCTCTGCACTTCGAGCACGACCTTGGCGCCGGTCGCGGCGAGAAGCGGCACGTAACGCGCGAACTGGATCGTGTCGCCAAAACCCTGCTCGGCGTGCAACAGCACGGTTTTGCGCGCCAGCGGATATTCGCCGAGCCACAGCGGCCGGCCGCGGCTCTTCTGCGCGGGCATTCCGCTTCGCCGCCAGCGCGCCTCATATTTCTCAAAGCCGCGGCGGTAGTCGCCAAGCGCCAGCAGCGCCATCGCTTCGCTGAAATGCACGTCGGGATCTTCCTTGCGGATGGCGCCGGCCTTGCCGAAGCTGGCCACAGCCTCGTCGAGCCGATTGAGCGCGGCGAGCGAGCGCCCGCGACCGAGCCACGCGCCCGCATGCTCGGGCGCCGACGCAAGCACCCGCTCAAGAGCATCGACCGCGGCGGCGTAACGGCCGAGATCGTGCAGGGCAAGGCCGCGATTGTAGTGGGCAACCAAATGTCCAGGCACGATCGACAGCGCCGAATCGAATTCCGCGACCGCCTGTTCCGACGAACCAATCGCTGCGTGCGCGATACCGGAATTGACCCACGCTTCCGCATGTTGCGGCACCCGCGCCAGCACTTGGCGGAATTCCTCGAGCGCCTCCTCGGGGCGGCCGAGACTCAACAGCGCATTGGCATGTTGATTGAGAATGGCGACGTCATCGGGCGCGAGCGCCCGCGCCTTGTCGAGGCAGTCGATGGCTTCCTGGTGACGTTTGAGTGCCTGCAGGACCTGCCCGAGATTGGCCCAGGCGCCCGGCACGCGCGCATTGATCCTCACAGCGGCGGAGAGCAGACGATGGGCTTCGCCCATGCGGCCAAGCTGCGCCTTGACGATGCCGAGCATATTGAGCGCGTCGAAATGATCGGGCGCCGCCTTGAGCACGCGCGTATAGACTTTCTCAGACTCGCGCAGCCGCCCTTGCCGTTGCAGCGCCATGGCCTCGTTCAGCGACTGCGCGAGGTTAAATTGGGCGGCGTTGGTGCTCACAGCCGATTGATCCGGGCGATGCGCCGGGTCACCTCCGGCGGCGTTTCGGCCTCGGCCTTATTCTTCAGCACCAGCGCCGCCCGCGCGGCGGGCCGATCGAGGCAGCGCGTGAGCCAAGCTTTCAGGTTCGGAACTGTGGCGAGATCCATATCGATGGCGCGGCTGACCACGGCAGCGACGTTGAGATCGGCAACGGTGAAGTCATTGCCGAGCAAATAAGGTTGCTTTGCCACGGCGGCAGCCAAAATCTTGAACGGGGCGGCAACGACTTTCAGCGCCTCGTCGCGCTTCGCGGCATCGCGCTCAGCGGGCGGCAGACGCACGGCATGCAGCGACCAAATGTTGACGCCGCGATCGACCTCAGAGATCGCCCAAAAGCTCCACTGCCACGCCCTCGCTTCGTCTCGCAGCGAGGCGGGATAGAGCTTGCCGGGCGAATGCTTCTTGGCGAGGTAGAGGGTGATCGCCAGCGACTCGAACAGCACGAACCCGTCGTCGACGATGACCGGCAACCGACCGTTCGGATTAATGGCCAGGAATTCCGGCGCGCGGGCGCCGGCTTCTCCGATCTCGATCGGCAGATGCTCGTAATCGAGTCCAAGCTCCATCGCCACCCACAGCGCGCGAAACGCGCGGGTGCGAGCGATGCCGTAGATGCGCAGACCGGAAGCCAGCGAATGGGCGGGCGAGGATAGTGTGTTCACGCCGGCATTATATACGCCGGCCGATTGGTTTTAGAAAAATCGGAGAGGCTTACAAGGCGTGAATCCAGCCCATGACAACGCTGAAGGACTGAAAAAGCGCCATCACCACGACGGTGACGCCGGCGGCGATAAAGCAGTACTCGACCGACCTGGTGACGCCAGCGAATACGATAAGGGACTTGCTTCGGGGATATCGCAAGATCGAGCTGGCCACGGTTTTGCCTCCACAACTTTCGAACGCCTCGTTATGGCGAAACTCGCCGCCAAACCTTTCCGGCAGGTGAAACGAACCGTACGCAGGAATACGGCCCTTGAAGTTTGTCGTGCCGGCGAAAGAGGGCGGCGGCCGGTGGCCTGCCCGCGTTGTCAACGTGCGGCCTTAATCGTAACTTGCCGGCTCAGAAACTGGGGACTGCAATGGAATTTGGCATTTTCTCGAACGGATTTCGTCCACATACAACCGCAGCGGAGACCTACCAAGAAGACCTAGCCGAGATCGTGCTCGCCGATCAGCTCGGCTTTCGTTACGCCTTCATCAGCGAGCACCACGGCGAGCCGGTCTACATCGACAAGGTTGATACGCTCCCGGTCCCGGAACTTTTGATGTGCAAGGCCGCAGCCCTGACCAAGCAAATTCGCATGGGCGCAGCGGTCAAGCTCATTCACCTCGCCCATCCGGTCGACACCGCCACACAGACAGCGGTCACCGATCACGTGGTCGGCGGCAGCCGTTTCATATTCGGGTTCGGCTCCGGATTTCCCAATCCGCTGTTTGCCGGCGAACGCGGGCTCAGCCACACCGACCGCCACGAGCGGATGCAGGAATCCCTCGATCTTATTCTTAAATGCTGGGTGGCGCCTGAGCCGTTCGATTGGAACGGCAAGTACTGGCAGGGCAAGAGCATCGTCGCCACGCCGCGCCCGCTCGTTCTGCCGCATATGCCCATGGCGACGGCGACCGACACTCCGGCGACGATCGATCTCGCGGGAGCTCGCGGCTATACGCTATTGCGTGCGCAGCTTGAGCCGCCGGGCTCAATCCGACAAAAGGCCGATCGCTATGCGCGCGCCGCCAAGGTCGCGGGCCGCGAGACGCCGCTCAACAATGTGACCGTCGCGCGCTACGTCTACCTTGCGGACAGCCGGCGCGAAGCCATGGACGATCTGCGTCCTGCCATCAACTACGAGCTCGGCTATCAGAAAGCGCGCGGCCTCATCCGCATCATCACCTCCAATTACGATATCGGAGTCAAAGGCGACGACGTCACTTTCGATCAGCTCGCCGAGGCTGGGGTGTATTTTCTTGGCGATCCGGATTCCGTCGCGCGCGAGCTTCGCGAATTCTACGATGCCTCCGGCGGCTTCGGCACGCTGTTGATCGTGACCGGCAAGAATTGGGCGACGCGCGACAAGGTATTTCGCTCCATGCGACTGTTCGCCGAACAGGTGGCGTCGCAGCTTGCCGGGCTCGTGCCGGTACGCGATCCTGATGCGGTGGCGGCGTGATATCGTCGTGTCATCGTCCGCGGAGGCGGACGATCCAGTATTCTACAGTGACTTTGGTGGATACTGGATGCTCCGCCGGAGCCTGCCATCGGACCGCGCGACTTAGTGCGGGTCCGTTGGCGGAGCATGACAAAACCAACAGCTAGTGTAGCGGAGCGAACGCAGATGCGCCTCGGAATTTTCATGATGCCGGTGCACCCGCCGCACCGCTCGTTCACCGACACGCTTGCCGAGGACGAGGATAAGGCGCTCCACGCCGACAAGCTCGGCTTCGACGAGATGTGGCTTGGCGAGCATTTTACGGCGACGACCGAGCCGATCCCTTCGCCGCTGATGTTTATGGCGGGCCTCGTGCCGCGCACCAAGAACCTGAAATTCGGCACCGGCGTGATCTGCCTGCCGAACCACGACCCGGCAATCGTCGCCGCTGAGGTGGCGCAGTTCGATCACATGAGCCGCGGCCGCTTCATGCTCGGCATCGGCCCCGGCGGACTGCTGTCCGACTTCGAGCTGTTCGACAATGCCGACCGCGGCGTGCGCGCGCGCAAGACCATGGAAGCCATCGCGACCATGAAGCGCATCTGGGCGCAGGATCCGCCCTACGATTTTCCGGCCGAGTTCCGCCCCGTTCAGATCAAGGAGGCAATCATCCCCTCGCTCGGCATCGGCTATATGCCGAAGCCGTTCCAGAAGCCATATCCGCCAATCACGATGTCCGTATCAAGCCGCAACTCGCCAGCCGCGCGCGTCGCCGGACAGCAAGGCTGGGGAATCCTGTCGGGCAACAATATGCCGGCCAACGCCGTGGCGACCCATTGGGTCAGTTACAGCAAAGCCTGCGCGGAGGCAGGACATTCCGCCAGCGGCGAAAACTGGCGCGTCTCGCGCAACATCATGGTGGCGTCGAGTGACAGCGAAGCCCGCGATCGCGTGTTCAGCGAGCAGGGCTCCAATCGCTATTTCTACACCTACATGCGCGAAGTGCTGTCGCGGGTCGGCATTCTGTCGGTCATGAAGCCGGACCCCAACATCCCGGACGACGAGGCGACGGTCGACGTCATCACCGAAGGCTGCGCGCTCTACGGCTCGCCCAAGACTTTCCTCGACAAGCTCGTCGCCTTCCGCGACACCGTGGGCCCGTTCGGCACGCTGCTGATGACCGGCCTCGACTGGAGCGGCCCCAACGGCGCGTGGGAGCGCGACTCGATGCGGCTCTTAGCGCAGGACGTAATGCCGCAATTCCGCCAGCACGTTACGGCGCAGGCGGCGGAGTGAGGGCGCGACGGACCAAAAAATGAAAGGTTTGCTCACAGCCGTTGGCCTTATTCTCTTCTTGGCGGGACTTGTCTTTATGGGACAGGGTTCACGCTATTTTCCGTGGCCTGCCGAAAGCTTCATGGTCGGCGCGGCGCAATGGATCTATTACGGCGTCGCCATCGCGGCCGCCGGAATTATTATTCTTGTGATTGCGTGGCGGCTCTAATCGACCGTTTTATCACCCGCTGAACCCGCCCGCATCCAGAAACGCCTGCTCTTCCGGCGTCGTGGTACGCCCCAGCACGGAATTGCGGTGCGGAAAACGCCCAAAGCGCCGGATGATATCCATGTGCAAAACGGCCCATTTCAGCAAGTCGTCGTCGCCGGTCTTCCCCATCAGCACAACGGCTCGCTCCTGGTCCGCGAGCTCTTCCGAATGTTCGAACGGCAGGTAGAAAAAGGCGCGGGCGGGCATTGCGACCTGCTGATCGAAGCCCCTGGAAATGGCCCTCAATGCGACCGCTCGGGCGAGTGAGTCGGCCGCAAACGAGCGCACGCTGTGCCGGAACATGTTGCGCGAGAATTGGTCGAGTACGACGACGAGAGCGAGAGCGCCTTCGGGCCAATCTTCCCAGGCGCTCAGCAAACCCGCCGCCGCGTCCTCATAGGTCGCTGCGAATCGTTCCCGGATTTCAGTGTCGAAGGCCTCGTCGTCCTCGAACCAGCGCTCGCTGCCCGCAGCAAGCCAGAATGCGAGAACGTTCTTGGCAGACTGCTTCGTAGGCTCGATGGGTTCGCTCATGCCCTCTCCGGATTTCCCGGACACCTCACAATCAGCCCGACCGCGGCGGCGCAAGATCGGTCGAAGCGTGAGGTCCCGTTCGCCGTTGTTTAAAAATTCTGCGGCAGTTTTTCGCGGAAAAACTTGGGCAATTCGGCAAGATCGCCGTCACCGCAATCATTCGCGACCGCCGCCGAGAGCGAAGCCAGAACGCCAGACGACAGCGGCACGCCGGTGAGCGCCCCGGTCGCCACCGCCGACATGATGTCCTTTCGTAACGTGCAGATGTCGAGCGTCACGTCTCCTTTTTCGCCCTTCAACACGCCGGTTTTGCTCTTGAGCCAGCCGGTCGCCGTTGCGCTCTCGGACAGTGCGTCAAGCATCTGGTCGAGGGCGAGGCCTTGCTTCGCCCCGAGCGCAAGCGACTCCGCGATCGCCTGTACATAAGCGCCGAGCCCGACATTGGCGGCGAGCTTCATGGCGTAGCCCGAGCCATGCGGGCCCATGTGCAGAATGCGGCGGGTCATTTTGTCGAGTACGAGGCGTGCGCGCGCTAAATCCTCTATGCGCCCGCCAACCATGGCAAACAGTGTACCGGCGCGCACCTGTGGAATCGTGCCGAGCACCGGCGCCTCGATCAACCGCGCGCCGCAGACTTCGACCAGCGGCGCCAGTTCGCGACCGGTCATCGGCTGCAGCGTGCTCATCTCGATGAATAGCTTGCCTTTGACATCGGCCTGTAGAAATCCCTCCGAACCGGTGAAAATGCGCCGGACGCCGTGGTCCTCGGTGATACTCGAAATAATCATTTCGGATTCGGCGGCGAGCCCGCACGCGTTGGCGGCAATACGCAATCCGCCGGCCGCCAGTTTTTGGTTGGCGCCGATGTTAAGATCCCAGCCGACAACCTCAAAGCCCTGGCTCCTCAGGCGCTCCGACATAGCCGCACCCATGCGGCCGAGACCGACAATTCCGAGTTTCATGCTCTACTCCGCTCCGTCACTGTCCTCATCCATGACAGACGGCATCATTGCAGCAGGTCGACCACCGCCTTGCCGCAGGCGACGGTGTTGGCAGCGCCGCCGAGGTCGCGGGTGCGCAGCTTCGGTTCCACCAGCACTTTCTCGATAGCTTTTACGATGGCGGCCGCGGCCTCGTGTTCGCCGAGATGCTCCAGCATCATCGCGCCCGACCAGATCTGGCCGATCGGATTGGCGATCCCCTGCCCTGCAATATCGGGCGCCGAGCCGTGCACGGGCTCGAACACCGACGGAAATTTCCGTTCGGGATTGATGTTGCCGGACGGCGCAATGCCAATGGTTCCGGTACAGGCCGGGCCCAGATCAGAGAGGATATCGCCGAACAGGTTCGATCCCACCACGACGTTGAATTTATCCGGCTTGAGCACGAACAGCGCGGTCAAGATATCGATGTGATATTTGTCCCACTTCACGTCGGGAAAATTCTTCGACACCGCTTCGACCCGCTCGTCCCAGTACGGCATGGTGATCGCGATGCCGTTCGACTTGGTGGCCGACGTCAGGTGCTTCTTCGGCGTGTTGCGCGCGAGCTCAAAGGCGAATTTGAGAACGCGATCGACGCCGATGCGCGACATCACGGTTTCCTGCACGACCACTTCGCGCTCAGTACCGCCGAACATGCGCCCACCAATGGCCGAATATTCGCCTTCGGTGTTTTCGCGCACCACCCAGAAGTCGATGTCGCCCGGTTTGCGATTGGCGAGCGGACACGGCACGCCGGGCATTAGCCGCACCGGACGAAGATTCACATACTGGTCGAACTCGCGGCGGAACATGATGAGCGAGCCCCACAGCGAGATGTGATCGGGCACTTTCGCCGGCCAGCCGACCGCACCGAAATAGATCGCATCGTGGCGGCCGATTTTTTCCTTCCAGTCTTCCGGCATCATGCGCCCGTGCTTTTCGTAATAATCGCACGAGGCGAAGTCGAAATTGTCCTGGCGCAGCTCGAAGCCGAATTTCTTCGCCGCGGCTTCGAGCACACGCACGCCTTCGGGCAGCACTTCTTTCCCGATGCCGTCGCCGGGAATAACGGCGATGTTGTAGACGCGGTTGGTGGGCATCGGACGTTTCCTCCGAACGTGCACTTAATTGAATACGGCGCCCATTATAGTGCCCTCTCCCCTTGCGGGAGAGGGCGGCGCCGGCCACTCAACATGCTCATTTGGGTGAGGGGTTGCGGGCGCAACCCCTCACCCATTCTTATTGCCGAAACACTGCGTAGCCCTTTCCCACAGGGGGAGAGGGCAAAACCACAATCGCCGCGGTTTCGGCAACGCTATTTTGCCCGGACCGGCTCCCGAACACATCAAACGCCTCGGCGAGCCGGCGAAGCACAATCGCGGGATCTGTCGCGGTGAGTACGCGGCCTCGGTGTATCTTCAGCAATTCAACCGGTGCGCCCGCAGTCTCAGCGGCAGTATCAAGCGCCCAACCCAAATGCTTGCGTGCGTGGCGCAGGCCGATCTCGACGCCGTAGAGGCCGAGGGTTTCGCCGTAGAGCGCGCTCACGAGTGCGAGCTGCTCGCCGAGCGGCGGCGGCGCTTCGCGGCTGCCCGTTGCGAGATAGCGCGCGAGCTGGCCGGGAAACCACGGCCGCCCTTGCGCGCCGCGGCCGACCATCACCGCGTCCGCGCCCGACGCCGCAAGCGCCGCATCGGCGTGGTCAAAGCTTTCGATGTCGCCGTTGACCACGACGGGAACCGATACGGCCTCTTTCACCGCACGCACTGCCACCCAGTCGGCGCGCCCTTTATAGAACTGGCAACGGGTGCGGCCGTGCACCGTCACCAGCCGCACGCCGGCCTGCTCCGCACGCCGCGCCAGCTCCGGCGCGTTGCGCGACGCGTCGTCCCAACCGAGGCGCATCTTCAATGTCACCGGCACGCGCACCGCGCCCACCACCGCCTCGATCAACGTCAGCGCATGATCGAGATCGCGCATCAGCGCCGATCCCGATTGGCCGCCGGTCACGTGCCTGGCCGGGCAGCCCATGTTGATGTCGATGATGGCGGCGCCCGAATCTTCGGCGATGCGCGCACCCTCGTCCATCCAGCGCGCTTCGCAGCCGGCAAGTTGGACGACATGCAATCCTTCGCCGTGATCCTCGATGCGCCGCAGCGCCATGCGGTGCTGCGCAGGCCGTCCGCCGCCGGCGAGCGCCGCGCACGCCGTCATCTCCGAGATGACCAGTCCCGCACCCAGGCTCGCCGCCATTCGCCGGAACGGCGCATCGCTGACGCCGGACATCGGCGCCAGCAGCACCGGATTGGGCAGCGGAATCGGGCCGATAGAGATGTCTTGCATGGATGCCCGTCTTGTCCGGCTCTTCGCTTTGCGCTCGGATCGATATACCCTGCGTCAGACCGTGCCGAAACGAAGAGTTACACGACCATGACTGACGAAACCGTGACCTACGAGACCATAACCGTCACCCCTTCAACGCCGCATATCGGGGCTGAGATCGGCAATATCGACCTCACCCGCCCGCTGACGAACCGCGAGGTCAAGGAGGTGCACGACGCCATCATCGCGCACGGCGTCATCTTCTTCCGCGACCAGAAGATCGATTTCGAATCGCACGAGCGCTTCATCCGCTATTTCGGCGAGCCGCATGTCCATGTCGGCGGCTACGGCACCGCATCGACCATCGTTCCGGACCATCCGGCCATCCGCAAACAGTATTTTGACAAGAATTCCAAGCGCGTCTCCGGCGAGCAATGGCATTCCGACCAGAGCTGCGCCGAAATTCCGCCGACCTTCAGCGTGCTGCACCAGGAGATCGTCCCGCCCAACGGCGGCGGCGATACGATGTTCCTGTCGGCCTACAAGGCCTACGAGGAACTCAGCCCGGCGATGAAGGCCTATCTCGAAGGTAGGACCGCAACGCATGACGGCGCCCGCGCCTTCGACAGGGGCAAGGACACCTATCCGACCGCGGTGCATCCGATCGTCGTCCGCCACCCCGAAAGCGGCCGTAAGCTGCTCTTCGTCAACCGAGAATTCACCAGTTATATCAACGAGGTACCGGCCGGTGAAAGCCGCGGCGTACTGGATTTCCTGTACGACCACCTGGAACGGCCGCATTGGACCATGCGCTTCCGCTGGACGCCGCACTCGATCGCCATGTGGGACAACCGCTGCACCCAGCACTTCGCGATCTGGGACTATTGGCCGAACGTGCGGTCGGGCTACCGGATGTTCACGAAGGGCACCGAGCGGCCGATGGCGGCATAAGGGATTCCGCTAAGCTCTGCGCCGGAAAATAACGCTGAGATTATTAGCCGGCATCGGCACCGTTTCGGCAAGCTCAAAGCCGTGCCGCTCGGCGAGCGCCGTCACATCGCCGAGGTCGCGAATACCCCACTGCGGATTTCGCGCCCGTAGATCGAGATCGAAGTCGCGGTTGCTCGGCGCGGTGTGTTCGCCGCCGATCTTGTAGGGACCATAGAGATACAGAAGGCCGCCGGCCGGCAGCGTACGCGCAGCACCGGCGACGAGGCCCTCGCACGCCGCCCACGGCGCGATATGGATCATGTTGCAGCACATCACGACGTCGGAACGCTCGACCGGCCAATGTTCCGACATCACGTCAAGCAGCAGCGGCGGCAACAAATTCGGCGCGCTGACCGCCGTGCGATGCGCGGCGACGCTGGCGAGCGCCTCGGGATCAGGATCGGTCGGCTGCCACGACAGGGCGGGCAGCCTGGCTGCGAAATAGGCGGCATGTTCGCCGCTGCCACTCGCCACTTCGAGCACGACGCCCTTCGGCGGCAAGATGCGCCGCAACACCTCGAGGATCGGATCGCGATTGCGCGCGACGTGCGGACGATATTGGCGCGGGTCGGACATCGTGGACATCGCGCGTCAACATGCGCCACGCCGGGCGCCCGCCGCAAGGGACAAACAGTCCGGCGCTATTCCACCGAAATCCCGGCGCGCTTGATCACATCCGCCCACTTGGCAATTTCGCCTTTGACGAACGGCTCGATGTCGGCCTGCGGCATATGCATCGGCGTACCCGCGTCGGCGGCGATCCGTTCTTTCACCGCGGGACTGTCGAGTGCTTTCTGCACCTCGGCATAAAGCTTGGCGACGATCGGCTGCGGCGTCGCCTTCGGCGCCCAGAGCCCGAACCACACCACATAGACGTATTGCGGCACACCGGACTCGGCGACCGTCGGGACATCCGGCAACAGCGGCGAGCGCTCCGGCCCGGTGACCGCGAGCGCGCGCACGGAGCCGCCTTTGATCTGCCCCAAGGCGCTCGCGAGATTGTCGAAGAAGACCGGCGTCTGACCCGACATGACGTCCGTATAGGCCGGCGCGGCGCCGCGATACGGCACGTGGGTCATCTGAATGCCCGCATCCAGTTCAAACAGCACGGTTGACAGATGCTGTCCGGTGCCATTGCCTGCGGACGCGAAGTTGATGGCGCCGGGCTTTGCCTTCGCCAAGGCGACCAACTCCTTGATCGAGTGCGCCGGGAAATTGTTGCTCGCGACCACCGCGAACGGAAACTGCGCGAGCATGCTCACAGGCGTGAAGTCGCGGATCGGATCGTAGGAGAGGTGCGCGAACAGGCTCGGATTGACCGCCATGTTGGCGGTGAGACCAGTCAGCAGCGTGTAACCATCCGGCGCGGCATTGGCCGCCGCCGCTGTGCCTACCACCGTGCCGGCACCCGGTCGGTTTTCCACCACGAAGGGCTGGCCGAGTTGAGTGCTCAACGCCTGCGCGATGATGCGCGCGATGATATCGGTGCCGCCGCCCGGCGGCTGCGCCACGATGAGCGTCACCGGCCGCGTCGGATAGTCCTGCGCGAAAGCGGCCTGCAACCCGCCGATCCAGAAAAGTCCAAGCGCGACCGCGGCAACGGCCATCGCGTGCAATCGTTCCAGCATGCGCCCCTCTTTGCTCTTTCGCCTGGCGGCGATTTTGCGGACGCCGTTGATAGTCGAACCGCGGCCGCCAGACCAGCCTGCTGCTTCGCTTTGCCGCTAGATGGCTTTCGCCGTCATGGCCGGACTCGTTTCCGCCATCCACGTCTTTGTTGCTGCCGACCGCTTAAGACGTGGATGCCCGCGACGAGAGCGGGCATGACGAGACGAGGAGACAATTTGGAGACAAAACAAAAAAGCCCCGCGGGAAACCGCGGGGCTTTTGTTTTTCTGATCGTGATGAGGGATGAAGCGTTCCGTCCTTGGCAGACCTGGCGGCGACCTACTCTTCCAAGCCTTGAGACTTAGTACCATCGGCGCTGAGGACTTTGACGGCCGAGTTCGGGATGGGATCGGGTATAGGCTCCTCGCTATGACCACCAGGTCGGCGAAGGACGGAACGGATGAAGCAAGCTGTCTCGTCTCTCTTTCGTCACCCGCGGGCTTGACCCGCGGGTCCATCTTTCTGCGCAAGAAAGAAGGTGGATTGCCGGGTCAAGCCCGGCAATGACGAACAAATGAGCATTGAGTAATGAGAGCGTTCAAGCCAATCGAGCGATTAGTACCGGTAAGCTCAACGCGTCACCGCGCTTACACACCCGGCCTATCAACGTGGTGGTCTACCACGGCTCTCAAGGGAGAACTCGTTTCGAGGTGGGTTTCCCGCTTAGATGCCTTCAGCGGTTATCCCGTCCGTACATAGCTACGCTGCACTGCGGCTGGCGCCACAACAGCTCCACCAGAGGTACGTCCATCCCGGTC
>JBAUYV010000392.1:0-6123 GCA_049584975.1 Xanthobacteraceae bacterium
TGCTGGGACCTCAATCTCAGGACGCCGCACGCGTCTCCGCTATCGTCATTCTCTCAATCTGCCTACCAACCTATCGGCTCAAGCACCCGCCTCAGCGGGCTGTCGCGCAGCGACTTTGTGCCCTGGCCCATCTCGTCGCTTGCCGGTATGCAGCTATTCTGCAGCGATCGGATGAAGAGCGGACATCCCTAGCAGAAGCTGAAAGCGACACCGATGACCCTTAGTGTCACTTTCTTCGAGGGGTAGCACTTCTCCATCGTGCACAAAACGTCGTGGCGCACGGCAAGGACGGTTGCGATGGAAATTCTTTGGTATTGCTGTAAAATCGCGGCGAATTCAGCGGGTCTATTGCGAAAAAACCACATAGTCTCGCGTCTCAACACGCGACAGTAGAATCGCACTTTGTGTGGGTTCCGCTTGCGCCTATAAACCAATGCTGCCCGCTCGTTGGCGGGACGGATCAACCAGCGTGCCCAAACTCTGCTGCCGCGTGCTCCAGTCCAGCGCAGACAGACAAAAAGCCCACGAAGTGAACATTCCAGTTTAGCCCAGCGCGTCTCCGGTACGCATAACCTGTCGCAGCAACGCGTCAGTTGGGTTAGTCCAAAAAACAAATTTCAGATCGCACAGCTCGCGTGCTCGCGTGCGTTCGCGCCGCGGCATTGGGACGCGCGACAGAACGAGGACAGAGTCAAGTGAACATGGTGAAAGGCCTCCTCCTCGGCTCCGCGGCTGGTTTGGTCGCGGGTACCGCGGGCCAGGCAGCCGATCTTCCCGCAAAAGCCCAACCGGTCCAATACGTCAAGGTCTGCAGCCTCTATGGGGCGGGCTTCTATTATATGCCTGGCATGGACATGTGCCTGAAGATCGGCGGTTGGGTACGCGCCGAAGTCGCCGATCCCTCCAACGGCAGCATTACCTGGGGTCCGTTCAACGCGAACCGGAACAACAGGAGCACCAACAACCTGACGGTACGCGCCCGCGGCTACATCACGGGCGATGTCCGTGAGCAGACGGCGTACGGCGTTGCTCGCGGTTATATCGCGGTCGGCCTGTCATCAAACGATGTCGGCACGACCGGAACGGAAACTTCGAACACGTTCAACGCAAACCGCGCCTTCGTGCAAGGGCACGCTGGCGTCGCGATTCGCGACGAATTTCGGTTTCTTTTTCAGGATCACGTTTGAACGCTTTCTTACAGTTGCGATTTTCCGACATTTGCCCTACTCCCTCAGATGACAATTCGATACATTTCTTCAAACGGCTCGCCGCCTGCGGACGACAGCCGGTAGAGCGCGTTTGGATCGGTCTCGAATGGATGGACCTTGCCGAGGGCGTCTTTGACGCTGGCGCCCTTGAATTCCGTCAGGAATTTTGGATCGTTGCTTTTGAGGAAATGCCCGACCGCAGACATATAGCGGGCAATGACCGTCGCGGATTTGCTATTGACGGTGATGGCTAGTTGTCGGCCGCCGCTGAATATCGGCATTTTACGCGGCAGGCGGCGTACAACGGTCCAAAAACCCTTGCGCTTGCGGATTGCCGCCTTGCGTCTCGCGGCACGTTTGAAGCGCTCCTCCGATACGCGAATTGACCGTGCCGCTTGAGCGATATCCTTAGTCTCACTGAGGACGCGCAAGCCGCGTTCCAGCCGGGCGTCGCTGATGCTCGGTCTTCGACGTCTCGGAACGCTCGATTTCGACTTCGGTCGTGGCTTGGATTGTCGCTGATTTCTTTTTGCAGCCTTGCCCAGTCGCTCGGCAACCCGCCACCTTGAAGGACGCCTTCGCCTTGCCTGTTGCTTTGCCATTTGTCCGCGCTCCAGATTGCGAAGCGCGGGAGTCCTAAGGCGACTCGCGAAGGGCGAAGTGGTCCGGTAATGTCACTTGTCAAATGCGGCTTCCCCAAAGGACCACCCCTGAACAGTTGCGCATCCAACTGGCTCGGGCTGGTCAAACGGTCACGCCGCGAACCTTGAGGCTATGGCGGACGCGAGGATTGCTGCCCCCACTTAGGACTCAAGGGCGGAAAGGATATCGCCGCGGCATTGCTCGGTTTTGGCAAAGTCCTAATCTGACTACTCACGCCCTGACGGTATGCCAGTTACGTGCGCTGAAATATCCGAATGACGAGGCACGCCTAGCCTTATGGTGGATGGGGTTTCCCGTCGATGCCGCCAAAGTTCATAGCGCGTGGATTTCAAGGCTCGGGAAAATCAACCGGAACCTTAAATCGAAAAGGGATGCGGTAATAAATCGGCGAGGCGATGAATTTTCCGATCCCGAGGATGAAGCAAGCGCACTTGTGGCAGGCTTGCTAAGCGAACTTGCCCGCAAATTTGGTATGGGCGAAATCGTTGCCCAAATCGTAATTGATCTATTCCGAACCGTATTTGAGCGCGGCTTCATACTTGAAATCGAATTTATCAGCTATCTGAGTGACGTAATGCTGTCACAAGGAACCATATCGATAGACGATAGCGAGCTGCTGTCGGATTTAGACTTTTCAACAGTGATGCAATTCATCCAGCTAACCATGACGTTTGAAGCAGTCAGCGGGATTGTACGCGCGTCATCAAACTTTGAGTTGGTTGGCGCGCATCGCCGTTGGCGAACTCTCTTGAGAGTTGTTCAAAGTATTTTTCCAGAGATTGCGACCAAAGAGGATCGGGCACGTTTCGTTGCAGTTGGATTTGGACGAATATGTTTGCCGGCAATTGCGGCGTGGCTTAGACAAGGAAAATCGAGGCAGATAGATCGATCCCTGAGTGAGATTGGGCAATTCAATGGTAAATACGACTTGAGGTCGATTTTGCTAAGCGCAATCTCCCGAAATGAGATAAGCGCCGACGAGAAAAAAGCCCTCAGCGAACTGATCGACCGTCTATCGAAAATATGGGGTTATTCGGGATTCCCATTTTCAAGGGCCTGAGGCCCATCGAAGCATTTTGTTGCGTTTTTGGGGCCTGAGATTACGCGGATGATTTTCGATGGGAAGCGACCCCTGCAATGCCGAAAAAATGGCTGCCCGGGATCAAAATACTCATTGGCCATCCGCGCAATGATTTCCGACGCAGTGGCGAGTCTGCTTACCACTATCGGAGAATAGTCGCCGACATTGGGTGCCGCGATCTCATAGAGAAACAAGGTTCGTCCCTTGACGGGTTCGCTCGCGCGCAACTTCACCGGCCCATCGTATTCTTGATCGGTGATCAGGAAACGCACGCCCAGCATCGCAAGGATGCGCGGATCGATATGGCGGAGCACAACGATGGTGCGCATTTGCCGGTCTACAGGCAGCGCCAGCAGACGCGAAGTCAAGGCGTAGAAAAAAGGGCTCAACGTCGAGGTGTACTCAAAGAGGCTTGGGATGCCGAAATAATTCAATCCCACCAGCCGCATCTCATTGCCGATTTCCAATGAAAGATCGTAGTCTTTGACATGGAGATCGAGCCAATCAATCGATCGATCAATCGATGTTCCGGTCATGTTTGCGGTGCGGCCGCGGAACACAGAGCCCGGCTGCTGTCCGCTTTCGTGGGCAAGTATGTCCGTAATCGCGGTCGCCTTCGGTGGGTATGGAAATCCGTAGTTCTGCGCGAATTTGTTCGCCGCGAGCGCCAAGACGATTGCTATCGCCGTGCCAAATAGACCAGCTTCGACTCTCCAACCGCTCGGCAAGGATCCGAATAGGCAGCGCCACAAAGGCCCAAACACACGGGCAAAGAACAGAGCGGCAAAGACAGCGTAAAGCGGAATGACGTAGAATTCGAAATACAACGCAGCCGGGCCACGCCAGAAATCGAACACTATGACAAGTACGGCGAAGGTGAGGCGAGTGCCTAGGTAGGTAAGTAGCGTGATGCCGAATATCCGCAAGGTCGAACGTCCTCGGTCAAACGCCGTCAGGGTGGCGCCGAGGATCGCGAAAATAACCAGAAGTGGTCCAACTGGACCCACCGAATACCAATGAAAGAGGATCGACGCAAAATAAAACGAGGCGCGATTATTTGCGAGCTCTTGAGGGAAGAATATCGCGGCAGTGTCAAGGACGGTGCCGAGAAAATACGCCGCTGGTCCAGCCGCGACCAAAAATATCGCGATCGCGGCGAACAGGTATAGCTTGCATCGCCGCTCCGACGGAGTAGCGGCAGCGATGACTCCCGAGACGCCGCAAAGCAAAAGAAACGGGAAAGCCAGCATCATGATCGTTACGCTGACCAGGACCGACCACACCAGCAGCCCGAACGAGATAACAGCAAACGGCAGATCAGACTTCCAGTCACGACGGCCGAATCGAAGGAACGCCGCGCTCGCTAGCGCTGCGCCAGCAATGAGGCTGCCAAGATGAGGTATCAGCGGAAGCAGCCCATAAATAAGCGTGGGGCGAGAGAAAGGCAGAAGCGTGATACATGTTGCGAGCGCCGCCGCGATCGATACGGCCCTCGATGCTCTCAAGGAGAGACTGAACAGAAAAGCGGCGCAAAACAGCTCGCCTAGCAGAATCGCATACGTTGCGATCTTGCCGGCGGACGCAGCGCCGAACAGTGAGCCAACGATAAAGGACGGCAAGAGCCTGAAGTTGACCGCAAAGTACACGTCTCCCAAGCCCTGGAACCAATCGATGGATGCGGAGAAAGGGGAAAGGCCCCATTCGAACTGGCGTCTTGCCAAGTCGCGCATATAGCCGCCGTCGAGACTGACGAACAGCTCATTTCGGTCCAAGTAAAGAGCAAGCACCGCAGCCGCCCACCAAACGGCGAACGCCCCGCACAGAAACAGGGGGGAACTCGCTCTCTTTGGTTCATCTTTGTCGGGTGAAGTCACGTCACTGGCATCTGGACCATTTGCTGGTGCGATTATGCGTGCAAGCGGCGACCAGATCCGATCTGCTGTGCCGACAACACGGCCCACTTCCAATTTAAGCTCGATGGTGAAATACCTACAAAGGGCGTGAAGAGTTCGCTTCAAGCTTTTGACAGCTGAGTCCATGATTGTGCAAGGTTACCGTGCCCGACCTTAGCATACAAAGAGATTGCTAGAAGTGAAAGCTATTCGTGCCATGCATGTCCTTGTCACGGGTGCCAGTTCGTTCGTTGGCAGTCATATTGCGCGTCATTTCCTACAAATCGGGCGTGAAGTGATCGCTACATATCGAAGATGCGATGCCGCGGTTGGCAAGTTCCGTGCGGAGTTTTCCGAATCGAATCTGCGCCTCAGTGAACTCGATCTTGCGCGCACCTTGCTACACGATGCTGGCAACTGATGTCGATATGGCCGTACATGTCGACGGGATTTCCGAGGCGGGTAGAGTTTCTACCCGGAGCTTCTCAGCTGCAGTGTCTGATTCGGCTTTCGCAAATTCATCTTCACCTCCCCCCCTCTCGGTCCACGGTGAGATTCGGACGCCGGCCTTGACGAGAACACTCCCATTTTTCAAGCCCGATATTTATGGAGCGAGCAAATATTTGGCCGCGCGAATGCTTGCGGCCACGTCCGAACAAATGCCCTCCATCCCAGTCCGATTACCCGGCGTACTGGACGTTGGCACGCACCGCTTGTTCTATCCGTTCCACCTTTTTATCGCCGCGATTTTCGCCGGCATGGTCGCCTTGCGTTTATGCTAACCATTCTCCTAAGCCGGTAGCTGCAAGATGCTCATGCTGCGTGGCACCAAAGTCTCGCAGCAAGTGACCGTTGTGGGTCAAGCGCTACACAAATTTAAGCTCACATGTCCGGTGTGCCTCATGAGCGGACATCCGAGGCTCTGGACAATTCTCCGATCTAAAATAATTGCGATTGAACATCGCGCCGGCTCTGGGTGGCCTACTTTACTGGCTATCGCTATACCCCCCGCTATCGCGGGGGCGGAAGAAATAAATTCTCGTTCTCGCGACGCATGTGCGTCCGAGTTTTGCGAAGCCACTGGCAAGAACGAACTTCAAAACCGAGAAAATCTGCTCCGTTTCGGTTCGGAGCCCTCGCGGTTTGAAGCGTAAATAAAAGGAAGCGGAACGCCGGCAGGCGCAAAAGTCCAAACCTCCGCGCCATACGGGCGCGGCTCGCGCGAAGCGTCGCGCGCACGCCTACCGGCGTTCCACCACGGCGCTTGCGGCAGCGACCG
>JBAUYV010000393.1:0-11529 GCA_049584975.1 Xanthobacteraceae bacterium
CCCCATAGCGCCCGCGGCACCACCTGCGATCTCACCTCCGCGACTTCGTGCCTTGGCGCTTCTCGGACGCAGGCCGCTTCAGCGCGTGGAGAGTCACGTCATGCCGGCGTCCGAGAAACCTGCACAACAACAGACATTCCGCGAGGTTCTCTCTGGGGCAGCAAAGGCAATCCCGCCAATCATAGCTACTGGTATTGCGTGTAACGGACCAATTGAAATGCGCAGCTCTCGCGCCGTGGAGGCCGCACTGTGGCGGCCTCCAGTTTTTTGAGACCGTAAGTCTGGGAATCCTAATTCCGATCAGCGCTCAAATTCAGGCTAGTGGCCCGATCCTCTGCTCGCGGCAGAGCCGAAAATCATCTCGCTCATCATTTGGCCGCCGTGCATCATTTTGTCTTGGGCGATATAGACCTTTCCGGCGCTGACATAGATCATTGTGCCAGTCCGCATCCGCTTGAAGTGGCTCATGATCATGGCCTGGTTAGCGTCGCTGACCTCCATTTTGGTCATTTGACCATTTGGCATGAACAAGTAGACGTTGGGTCGCGATTCCTGCGCCAGCGCTGGTGCCGCAAACGACAGCGCGATGCCCGAAGCCATCAGCAATTTCGAGGCGAAATTCATTCGGTTCCCCTTTGTCGCAAGAAGAATTTCTTGCGTGAAAACCTATCGAAGGGAGACTCATCAAGATCAACACACGTTTACTCGCCGTGGCATCAACTTCTTTGACGCGAAGCTGTGGGCGCGTTCACGGTTTCGAAATTGGCACGTGAAAATGGCGGGAGCTTGCGAAGTCGCAGAGCGCCGGAATTCAATAGTGGGCGTGCGGCTGTCTGTTTCGGGACATTTTCGACCGACCAACGATGTCGGCGTCATGTCCGTTGTTCCTTCGATCGCTACCAAATCGCTGCATTGCGACAAGTGACGAAGAGGGCCACGAACCGATGCGCTAGCCGGCATTACTCAAACGCCCTGGCCGGGGGAGGTAATTAAGCAAGAGCTTGGCAGCAACGTATTGCATAAACAACGGCATTCCAAACGACGGAAACGCCGAGGGCGACGATGAGGGCTGCACCGGATCCAAGCGGCACTGCGGCGAGATGCAAGGTGAGCAAAGCCAAACCAAATCCGGCAAGAGCGGGAACGGCGTTCGCCAACATGGCTGCCGTAGCAGGACCGCCAACGCGGCGATGCAGAATGAGCATAATGCTGGTGTAGATGACCGGGAACACCGCAAGCACGCCGCTTCCCGTCGGGCCAATTTGAAAGCTTAGAGTTACGACCACGCCGACTAGCGAAGCCACCAAACCCGCTCGTAACGCGAAGTCGTACCCAGGGTCGTTTGGTTCGTGGGATGCGTACGAGGCAAAATGGCTGAACGATGAAGGTACAAGCGGTGAATACGATGACGTTGAGAGCAGATGCCGACCATGCGGCCCATTGGACGGGGCTGAGCACCAAAACGGCCGCCAGCCACATTACAAATGCAAGGGATATGCTGAGCCACATCGAGCGTCGTTGGGCGATCAGAACATAGGCCGTGAGATAAATCGCCGTAGCGCTGTTCAGTGCGAGGCTCGCAACCGCGCTCGAAGAAATGAAAGTGGAATCGTGATCGAGGGCCAGAAACACATAGACCGGGCCGGCTGAGACTGGCAGCGTTGCCACGAGCGCTCCAACCGTGGCGCCTAATCGTTCGGCGATGATGGTCGCCGCGGTCACAAACAGCGCGGTAACCGCCATCTTCGTCGCAAGCACGAACCACATCATGAGTTCGGGAGACATACAATTGATCTTGGCAAAGCGAGACGGTCTGCGTGCCCAAAAAATACGTGTACGGCAGAGTCAGGAGTTTTAAAATGATATAATTGAACTTCGATGCGGCACGTCGCCGAAGGGTCAATCGCCGCACATTCAGGATGTCAGGATGTCCGTGCGATGTCCGCTCTACGTCCGATCGCGACCGAATTGGTGAGCCGCTAAAGCGTCGCGACGGGCCATTAGCCTACATTCGCTTGTTCATTCGCTTACTTCTTCAGCGCGCAACAGAAGTGAGGTTGGGATCGTCGGCTTGATTTATCAGAGATTACGATGAGGTTGCCCGTGCGCGTCGATCTTGTCCCGTCTTGGTCTCGAAATCGCTGGCGTCATGGCGCTCGTGCAACTGTTCTTCAGGCGGCCCGCTGGTGCGGTTGACCATTCGCCCGCGCTTGACGGCCGGGCGCTCGCCGATTTCTTTCGTCCAGCGTGTCAGGTTCTTATATTCGTGCGTCTGCAGGAACTTGCGCGGGTCGTTGTAGGAGGCGCCGTTCAACATGCCATTGCCGTACCACGGCCAGATCGCCATATCGGCGATCGTATATTCGTTGCCGGCGATGAATTGATTGTCCGCAAGCTGCCGGTCGAGCAGGTCGAGCTGGCGTTTCACCTCCATTGAAAAACGATCGATGGCGTATTTGATCTTCACCGGAGCATAGGCATAGAAATGCCCGAAGCCGCCGCCGAGATAGGGCGTTGAACCCATCTGCCAGAATAGCCAGTTCAGCGCCTCAGTGCGCTTGCCGCGGTCCTTTGGCAGGAAGGCGCCGAATTTATCCGCCAGGTAGAGCAGGATCGCACCGGATTCGAACACGCGTTGCGGCGGCTGTTGGCTATAGTCCATGAGCGCCGGGATTTTGGAATTCGGGTTCACCCCAACAAATCCACTACCAAACTGGTCGCCTTCACCGATCCGGATCAGCCAAGCGTCATATTCCGCTCCGCTATGACCGGCGGCCAGCAATTCCTCCAGCATGACCGTAACCTTGACGCCGTTGGGCGTCGCTAATGAATAGAGCTGAAGCGGATGCTTTCCGCGAGCCAACTCCTTCTCATGCGTCGCGCCCGCGATAGGGCGATTGATATTGCCATAGCGCCACTTGGGACTGTCGTCCTTCTCCCAGACCCAGACTTCCGGTGGCGTGTATTCAGGAGTGTCAGTCATGTTGGGCTCGTGTTTGTCGCTCGATAAGTTCGCCGAATGGATAGAGCGGCGGTCGTGGCCTGTCCAATCATGGTTGTGGGCGTTGTCATGTTATGCGGCGGCTGCCCACCCGAGTATCCAAAGAGACGCCCGCCGCTTCATGCTCGCCCCTGCCTCGGGAAGGTGATCGTATGGGTTCAACCCTACATCTAGGAAGCGCCAGAGCGGTCGGCTAACGCCCGCCGATGTCGCAGTTGGATCATTTTCGACCGAGTCAGCCGATTTGCCTACGGGCTCAACGTCTGCTTCGCCCGGGACGCTAGCCCGGTTCGCGCCGCCGCTGGCGCACCAGGCCTTCCTGCGCCACCGAGGCGATCAGCGTGCCGTCGCTCGCGAAAATCAGGCCGCGCGAGAAGCCGCGCGAGTCGGCGAGGCTTGGGCTGTCCTGCGCGTAAAGCATCCACTCGTCGGCGCGAAACGGGCGATGAAACCACAGCGCATGGTCGAGGCTTGCCGCCATGATGTCCTTATCGAAGACGCTGCGCCCGTGCTGGATCAGCGCGGCGTCCAGCAGTGTCATGTCGGACGCATAAGCCAGCACGCATTCATGGATCGCCGCCGAGTCGGGGAGCTTTCCGGTCGCGCGGATCCAGATGTGGAATCGGCCTTCCAGAGATTTCCCGTCGAGATAGCGGTCCCAATTGGTAGGGCGGAGCTCGATAGGCCGCTCGCGCTCGTAATACTGGCGCACCGGCTCGGGCATGTAGGGCCAGACCTTCTCTTTCATCTGGGCTTCGGTCGGCAGTTCGTCGGGCTTGGGCACATCGGGCATCTTGATCTGATGCGACAAGCCTCCCTCGGCCACGTGGAACGACACCGACATGGAGAAGATGGCGTGCCCGTGCTGGATGGCGACCACGCGCCGTGTCGTGAAACTTCGGCCGTCGCGGATGCGATCGACCTCGTAAATGATCGGTACCTTGGGATCGCCGCCGAGCAGAAAGTACGCGTGGAGCGAATGGGGCGGCCGCAGCGCCACATCATCGACCGTCCGGCAGGCAGCCACCAGGGCTTGGCCGATGACCTGCCCGCCGTAAACCCGCTGCCAGCGCGATTGCGGCGAGCGGCCGCGGAAGAGATTGAGCTCAAGCGTCTCAAGATCGAGGATCCCGATCAGCTCTTGGATGGCGGAGGACATGACCACACTCATGATTTTGCTTCCCGGGCGCGTCCCTTGCATACGGGATTGGTTCCGGGGTCAAGTCCGGCCCGTTCAATCGTGCTAGACTTGAATTATGACGCGTAACGATGCCGACATGCTGATCGTGGGCGGGGGCTTTGCCGGGCTCACGCTGGCCATTGCCGTGCGGCAGGCGCTGGGACCGTCATTTACCGTCGTGGTCGCCGATCCGGGGCTTGGCGTAAGCCACGGGGGCGACGAACGCGCCTCGGCTATCGTGGCCGCGGCCCGCCGGCTGTTCGAGACCATCGGCGTTTGGCAGAGCGTCGCTGACGATGCACAGCCGATCCTCGACATGGTCGTGACCGACAGCCGGCTTAACGATGCGGTGCGGCCGGTCTTTCTCACGTTTGCGGGCGAGATCGAGCCGGGCGAGCCGTTCGCTCACATGATCGAGAACCGCAAGCTGGTCGATGCGCTGGAAGCCAAGGCGCGCGAGGTCGGCGTCGAGCTCAGGCCCGCAGCACTGAAGGAGTTTTCAGGGGAGGGTCACAACATTTGCGCGCGGCTGAGTGACGGCGGCGAGTTCTCGACACGCCTCCTGGTCGCCGCCGATGGCGCGCGCTCAACGATCCGCACGGCCGCCGGCATCGCCACGCATGGCTGGAATTACGGCCAGTCCGCCATCGTGATCAACGTCGAGCATGAACGCGATCACGAGGGGCGCGCTGAGGAGCACTTTCTTCCGGCGGGCCCGTTCGCAATCCTGCCGCTCAAGGGCCGCCGCTCCTCGATTGTCTGGACCGAGCGGGCGCGCGATGCCGAGCGCATCATGGCGTTGCCGGACGATGCCTTCCACGCGGAGCTTGAACAGCGTTTCAAGCTGCATCTCGGCGCCATCAAGGTGATTGGCGCGCGGCGCGTGCATCCACTCGGTTTCTTTGTTGCGCGCTCCTTCATCGCCGACCGGATTGCACTCGTGGGCGATGCCGCCCATGTCATCCATCCGATCGCCGGCCAGGGGCTCAATATGGGACTTAAGGACGTCGCCGCCCTTGCTGAGGTTGTGGTCGATGCGGCGCGGCTCGGCCTCGATCCCGGAGCAGCGAGCGTGCTCGAGCAATATCAGCGCTGGCGGCGCTTCGACACGATGACCATGGGTCTCGCCACCGACGGGCTTAACCGCCTGTTCTCCAACCGCTCCGACGTGCTGCGCTTGGTCCGCGATGTCGGCCTTGGGATGGTCGAGCGCCTGCCGGGGCTCAAGCGCTTGTTCATTCGCGAAGCGGCAGGCCTCGCCGGCGAAGTTCCCAAGCTGCTGCGCGGCGAATTGCTATAGTCGCGACCATGGCCTTCGATAGCATCACGGTGATCGGCGCCGGAGCGTGGGGCAGCGCGCTGGCGCTAACCTGCGCGCGCGCCGGGCGCACCGTCACGCTGTGGGAGCATGACGCCGCCAACGCCGAAAGTTTGAAAAAGAAGCGGGAGAGCCTCTTCCTTCCGGGCGTCCGCATCGACGACAGCATCCGCATCGCGGCCAATCTCGCCGGCGCCGCGCGTGCGCATGCGCTACTTCTGGTGGTGCCGGCGCAAGCCGTGCGCGGCGCCGCGACCGCGCTGTCGCCTTTGCTGACCGCGGGCACGCCCGTCATCGTCTGCGCCAAGGGCATCGAGCGCGGAACAAAAAAATTCATGACCGAGGTCATCGCCGAGTGCGCGCCAGGGGTGGAGCCGGCGATTCTGTCCGGGCCGAGCTTTGCCGCCGACGTGGCGCGCGGCATGCCGACCGCGGTCACGCTCGCGGCGCGCGACAGCAAGCTCGCCGCCGACCTGGCGCAGGCGATCGGCTCGGCGAGTTTCCGGCCGTACCACTCCACCGACGTTCGCGGCGTCGAGATCGGCGGCTCGGCCAAGAATGTGCTTGCCATCGCGGCCGGAATCGTCGCCGGCCGCGGACTCGGCGCCAGCGCCGCGGCGGCGCTGACCACGCGCGGCTTCGCCGAGCTTGCACGCTTCGGCCGGGCCTATGGCGCCAAGGCCGAGACCATGATGGGACTATCCGGTCTCGGCGATTTGTTGCTGACCTGCTCGAGCCCGCAGTCGCGGAATTTTTCCTTTGGCGTCAATCTCGGCCGCGGCCAGAAGCCCGGCGAGATCCATGGCGGCCTGGCCGAGGGCGTCTTCACCGCGCCGGTCCTTCTGGAAATGGCGCGCGACCGCGGCGTCGAAATGCCGATCTCCGCTGCGGTCGCGGCATTGCTGGCGGAAAAATTAAGCGTGAGCGAAGCAATCGAGTCGCTGCTGACGCGACCGTTGAGGGCGGAGGAATAGCTATGGCGTATTGGCTGTTGAAGACCGAGCCGGAGGAGTTTTCCTGGGACGATCAGGTCAAGCGCGGCTCCAAGGGCGAAGCGTGGAGCGGCGTTCGCAATTTCACCGCGCGGCGGCATCTCAAGGAGATGAAGAAGGGTGAGAAGTTTTTCTTCTATCACACCGGCGATGAGAAACAGGTGGTCGGCATCGGCGAAGTCATCCGCGACGCCTATCACGATCCGACCGCCAAAGAGGGCGAGCCCTGGGTGGCGGTGACCACCGGAGCAGTCGAGCCACTGCCGAAACCGGTCACGCTCGCGGCCATAAAGGCCGAATCGAAGCTGAAAGACATGGCGCTGGTAAAATATTCGCGCTTGTCGGTGCAGCCGGTGGCCGACAGCGAGTGGAAGCTGGTTTGCAAAATGGGCGGCGTAAAGTCGTAACTGCCGCCTTCCTCTAGCTTTTTGATGAGTTTCATGGCCGCGTCGTGGTGTGACAATCGGAGCAATTGTCGGTAACCGCCGGCGGAAGCCCGTCACCGACCGGCGGGTTGTGGGCTTCCGCGGCTCCCGCAGCCGTGCACAGCTTGGGCAGTTCGAATGCGTCTTTGTCCATCGTCGCGCCTGGCGCCCAACGCAGATAATCGGCGACGTTGAGGCCTAAGCCCATTGCCTCCGGCTCGATGAACAGAATGGGACGCCCGTCGGTCGTGTACCAACTCCAATTCACGTGCAGGCCCTCGCCGCGGACCGGGCAGGCGCGGATGACGCTGGTCTCGTTCGGACCAAATGCGGCATTGTGGTCGATGACGCCTTTGCAGTCGCAATTGGCGACCGTCATCCATTCGGGCCGCACGGCGCCGGGAGTCGCCGCCGCGCACGCGAAGGCGCCGCTCGGTCCGCGTTCGATGCCGTAGCCGACGCCTTTGGTGAGCACCGCTTCGAGTTCGAGCGCCGGCGGCATGGTTCGCGCTTCGTGCATCAATCCGACAAGCGTGCCGGCGTTGTCCCAATCGTAGTAGAGCATGGTCGGCAACGGCGTCCACCGGAACTGAATGGGTGACAAAATCGCCGTCATGAGAAACTGGTGCGGCCATTGCGGCGGTTTGCCGTTGGCCGAACAGGCTTGGCGGCTCAGTCCGGGGATGAGTGCTTGAATCCGCTTGGCGCGCTCGGCCTCTGAGATGTCATTGCCCAAGGCCATCAGGTCGCGCGCGGTCGTGGCCGCTGCCGCGGCGTCGCTCGCCTTACGCGCCTTGGCGATGCAGAAGTCACGTAAGCGCGTAAGCTTCGTTTCCGTGACGGGCGTGAATGTCGGAAAATACGTAACGCCGTAATCGCCGATAACGGCCGGTTCGGATGTTCGCGTGGGAAACATCACGCGCCACGGCAACTTTGTGTCGGTGGCGTACCATTGCAGAATAGCACGGCCATCGGCTGACGGTGCTTTCCACCATTGCGCTTTCTCGTTTCCGAGCGGTGCTTCACCCTCGCAGACCGACTTGTCGGACAGCCATTCGCCGCCCGGCGGACTGTACTTGTGGCCGAGCGCAACGCAGCCGTCGGGGGAATCCGGTGGGCCCGTGAGCTGATAGGTCTCCGTGTTTGTAATCAATAAATCGACCGCGCCCGATTCGAGTCCATACACGGTGGCGCGCATTGCCGGCAGCGAGCCGTCATAGGTGAATTCGCCGACGTCAAGCTGCTGGCGAAGGAAGGGCAGCATCAGGCCGACGGCATGCCATCGTTGCGGCAGTGCCGGAGGCGTAGCGGGTGTGCAGGCCGACAAGATCGGCAGCACCGTTTCCTGGCTCGCGGCGGACGCCGCGGAAATCAGAACCGCGACAATTGCAGCTAGAGCCTTGCCCGCTGCACTAGAGAGAACGCGTCGAAACGCGGGTACAGGCTGCATCGTCACATCGCTGCGTGTTGCTACTGCTTGGCGGCGGGAAAGTCATTTATACGCATTGCGGGAGCATCGTGAAAGGCTCACGCGCCATCGGCTTTCGCGGTAAACTCGGAGCGGGGGCGACGAAGACAGGGGGTAGCGTCATGACATTCGGCGGGATCAACCATTGGGCCGTACTCGTTGCGGCTGTGGCCGGCTGGCTCGCCAGCGCAGCGTGGTACATGAGCTTGGGCAAAGTGTGGACGGCGGCGCTCGGCAAAACGCCCGAGCAGATGCACGCGGAGCGCAGCAAGCCGGGCGCATTCCTGCCGTTCATCTACGCCTTCATTGCCAACATCATCATCGCCTGGATGCTCGCCGGGGTGCTCGGTCACCTCGGCCCCGGCCAAGTGACCCTGCTCAACGGCCTGATCTCCGGCGCATTCCTGTGGTTCGGATTCATTCTTACGACGATGGCGGTCAATTACACATTCGCCGGCCGCAGCACGCGCCTGTTGCTGATCGACGCCGGAAATTGGCTGGTGGTGCTTCTGCTCATCGGCGCTGTCGTGGGCGCAATCGGCGTCTGAATGTCGCGGCGCCAGGCGTGCTGCAGGCTCCGTGGGTCGTTGCCTAGGGCCTCGTTGTAAGCATCAGATCGGGATGGTTAGCGTTGGCCTGCCCGAATTGAATCAAACTGCATGAGCGCAAGAACGCAATCCTAAAATTTGAACTCATATTACTTCCATTATTAGTTGGATATCGCGGGCTGAAACGCCTGACCCCAGAACAAGCTGCAGGCGAACCCGCCGATGCCGGCTGCACCCGAAAGCAACCAGCGCTCCCGCTTCGCGGCGGGTCTGCAGGCTTTCGAGCGAAGCAAGCCCAGCCTGATTGCCGCGGCCGCCGCCGCGTTCGTGATGGCCGTGGTGCTGCTGACTGGCATGACCGACGGAGCCGAACAGCGGCTTTCGGATGCATGGTTTGCCGCGGGCAAGATTGCGCCAAGCGGACGAACCGTGCTGGTGACTTTCAATCACCGCGCCGCACGGTACGCTTATACCAACCAAGTTCCGCACGGCGACCTCACGGAGCTCTTGCTGAAACTCGATGCCGCAGGTGCCTCTCGTATCCTGATCGAGTTCGGCTTGTCCGACCAGCCCAACGAAGCCGACGACCGATTGCTGGAACGCGTCCTCACTGAGCTCGGACCGAAAGTCGCCCTCCCGGCGATCGCCGTTCTGTCGAATAACCAGACGACTTGGCACCGGACTGTCCCGCTCGGTCGATTTGGACACCATGCGGCCCGCACGGCGTCCGACCTCGCCCTCGACGGTGACGGCAAGATACGCAATTTCGGCATCAAGGATTCAGGACTTCGGCATCTGATATCCGCTCCTGCTTGGCTCAGCGCGGCAAAGGACGCGGACAATGACAGGTCTGATCCCGGTAATTTCCGGATCGATTTTGGCATTGATCTGCAAAAAATTCCGCAGTTGGATGCCGTGTCGATGCTGCAAGCAAACCTGGCCGGCATGAATTTGTCGGGGGCGAATGTGATTATTGCCGGCTTCACGCCTCCGACCGGCGGTCAATATCGGGTGCCACGATACGGTGAGCTGACCTTACCTCAGATCACGGCGCTTGGCGCCGAGACGCTTGGGCTTGGGCGCCAATTGCGATCGATTCCCGGCCCGATTTGCACTGTCGGGCTCATCCTCCTGGCCGCAGTGATGGCTTTTTGGTGCGCGCATCTTGGCGCGCTCGCCGGTACCGGACTCTGTGCGGGCGCGGTGCTGAACGCATTGGGGCTTGGCGTCGGGTTACAAACGTTAGTTGGCCAGACCGTGCCTGCGGCCGGCGCCGTGGCGGCGTCGCTGATCGGTTACGGCGCCGCGCAGGTCGCGGTCCATCCCGCCTTTCAGCGCGTGAGAGACGCGGTGATGACGGTATTGGCGAACGTCGACGTCCATCTTGCACGCGCACTCGAAAACACCTCCGACGGTCTGTTGACGTTCGACCGTGATGGCAAGCTGCTTTCGATCAATACGGCCGCCCGGCAGCTCTTCGGCATCGAGGGCAAGGACGATCTGGATCAGTATTCGCTCACCTCGATGCTCGGGCTGCAGGCTCGCGCGTTGATGGTTGCGGTTCGCGACTCTCGGCAAATGCGGGTGCGAACGATCATTCGCGAGAACGGGATCGAGCGTCACCTGGAACTTGCGGTGGGGGCTGTCCCCGGTGACGGAACGACCATCGGGGTCGCCACGGTTCGCGACATCACCGAGCAGCACGCCAAATTCGAATCGATGAGGTTGATCGCAACCCGGGACCCATTGACCGGACTGGCCAACCGCCACGCGTTCGAACAGGCCTTGAAGAACACCCGCCCAGGCGAAGCACCGCTCGCGCTGTTCATATGCGATCTCGACGGCTTCAAACCGGTCAATGACACCTTGGGTCACCAGGCCGGCGATGCGCTCTTGCAGGAAATCGCCAAGCGCATGGTCGCGCAAGCGGGCTCACACGCAGTGGTCGCGCGGCTTGGCGGCGATGAATTCGGTATCGTGGTTCCGCGCAGTACCGAAGCGCTCGCCGCCGAGGCAGCGGAGCGCGTGCTCGGCGCCATTGGACGGCCGTTCGAGATCAACGGCAATTGCGTGCATGTCGGCGTCAGCATCGGTATCGCCTTGAGCGCCACCGATCAAGATTTCCAGGTGCTGATGCAGTGCGCGGATGCGGCGATGTACAACGCCAAGCGCTCCCGCTCCGGCTATGGATTCTGGCGCGGTGAGGCAATGCCGCATGCCGGTGCGCAACCGATTTCGAAGGCCGTATGACCAAATCTAGGTTGCGGCCGAAAGCAATCGGCAGGCGCGGCTAATCGCCAACGACAAACCCTGCCAAGTGGCCGCGCTGCACGCTGCCGTGCCGCATTGCACCGAAGTTGCACAGCCATCGTCGCTCAGGGTCAAACGCAGCACACCCGCGGTGTTCGGGCGACTTCCGCTTCGCCCTAATTTCAGACATGTTGCTGCGTCGCACTAAGTGACGAAACGCGCCACTGCACAAAGTCGCTGCGCGACAGCCCGCTGAGGCGGGTGCTTGAGCCGATAGGTTGGTAGGCAGATTGAGAGAATGACGATAGCGGAGACGCGTGCGGCGTCCTGAGATTGAGGTCCCAGCA
>JBAUYV010000394.1:0-1832 GCA_049584975.1 Xanthobacteraceae bacterium
GCGCGGGCTTCAGCCTCGGCATTCTGCGCCTTCGCCTGCGCCTCGACACGCGCCGTGTGCTCGGCGATGAGCATCGCTTTGAGCGTCTCGATGTCATTCGGCAGAGAATCAAGGGCGAGCGTCATGAGTTGCGCCCGATCCTCGGAAAGAAGCCCCGGTCGCGCACGACCGAGGCTCCCCTACGCAGCCAGGACTCATACAAATTACCTGGCCGCCACGGTCTATAGCCGGAATGTGTTACCAAAAACGATCAATCCGATGATCGCGCCCGGCGATGCTGATGCCGGTCTTGCCAGTAATCGAGCCGGGCGGACGGCTGGGTTGTTGTCGCCGACGATTAGGACGACCATCCGGACATCTATCAAACAACAGTCCGCGCATTTGCCACTTCAGTACGGAGAAATTCGAGCCTATATTGCTTGACAAGGGCTGCCGGTGTCGTTGCAGGGTGAGTGCCATGGTTAAATGTTCTGAATGCGGATGTGAAATCTCAGATAATGTTGAAGCCTGCCCGGGATGCGGGGCACCCGTAACTGTAAACAAGCGAGCCACATCGCCCCTTGGCGTGCATTCGGACTCCGCAGACACATTGGCGGGCTCAATGGTCCTGATGGTGAAACGAGCGTTGCACACTGCACAAAAACTAGGGTGCCTTTTCTACCGTCACGACAACATCGCTACGGGCATCCATGAGGGAGCCGGTCATAACGACTTGTTTAGCCCGATACTACCAGTCTCGACGTGGGGCCGCTTAGGTAAGACTGACAGCAAGGGTGGCAAGCCTAGTGGCGGCCGATTATCGGAGTAATAAGATGGGCAAGAAGGGCCCCAGCCCGGCTGACAAATACGTCGGCAGGCGCATACGGACGCGTCGGCGCGCGGTCGGTATGAGTCAAGGGAAGCTTGGCGAGGCGCTCGGCCTTACTTTCCAGCAGGTGCAGAAATACGAGCTAGGCACCAATCGAATCGGTGCCGGTCGGTTACTGCACGTCGCGCATGTTCTGGACGTCCCGATTACATTCTTTTTCGAGGGCGCGCCCGTCCCGAAGCTTAATGGTGCGTCGCGGAAGAAACGGTGACGGCTGGGGACCGCCGACGAGCGCAGGGCCGCCCCTTTCTCCATTTGGGAGAAGCCATGAAGCGCGCTGTTTTCACTTTGGCAATTGCAGTCACAATCTCGACCGGCGCATTAGCTCGACAATCCGTCACGCCAGAGCAATATCGCCAGATGACAGGCCGCTCCTGCGCTTGTCCTGACGATCACGCAAAAGATCGCAGCCGCTGTGGGCCAAGGAGCGCCTATTGTAGATGCGGTGGCTATGAGCCGCTCTGCTATCCAGGTGACGATAAAGAAGGACTCCGGCACGGTAATCAAATTAGGCATTGCGGATCCGCGTGCCTTTACCCTGAACAACATAGCGAGATAAAGCCACTGGTCACCAAATGAAATGGGTGGCATTTGCGCCGCCCTCTCCATCGCGTCAAATAGTTTGTACAGTTTCCGCGGCGGTGACTGGCGAGAAGTCGCCAAGAAAAATCATTGGCAGCACAGGCGAAGATGACGAGGCCGCCAACTGATGGGGTGGATGGCCCCCTGACGGCATCTAGGTGCCAAAATGGTGGTCGTCAAAGATCACCAGCAACGGGAGCCATCCATGGGCGATATTACAACGATTGGTCTTGATCTCGCAAAGAACGTTTTCCAGGTTCATGCAGTCGATGCGGCGGGCAACGTGGTGGTGCGTAAGCGGCTGCGACGCGGCCAAGTGCTTGTGTTCTTTGCCGGGATTCCATCATGTCTAGTTGGGCTGGAAGCCTGTGCGACGGCGCAC
>JBAUYV010000395.1:0-9460 GCA_049584975.1 Xanthobacteraceae bacterium
CAGTACTTTGTCTTCAAAGCCTTGCGTGTCTATTTTTAAAAGAGTTCTTTCATTGCGGCCTCGATAATCGTCGAAGACGGAGTCAAGCGTTATGACCTCTGTCCGCGCTTTCCCCACGTACGCCGAAGCTGGGGCCGCGGATGAATGAGCCTCGAGCATCGGGAGGATGGAGGAGCTTTCCGAGTTCCTTGAGATGTTGATTTCCGCCTCTCCAGGCTCAGAACCGACTGCCGCTCTTTTGTGAACGACCCATAACGGATCGCTTTTCGCATTTTCGACTAGGGCTGCGTGAGCGTCCGGCGATGGTTCAAATGAAACAATCTTGCCGCGATATCCTTCGCTCCTGGTCTTTTTTGCGTATTGCCCGGTATTCGCGCCGACGTCGAAAATAAGCTCCACCTTATGATGAACGGATGGCGAAGGCGGCACGTCGCGCCGGTTCGGAAGTCTCGAGATTTTGAAACCGGCTGCTTCGAAGGAGCTCTTCACAATGCTCTTTAACATGCGAAATGCTTCATCTTCAGGTGGCGCTATTTAGGGTTACGCTGATGGCTTGCTTATACGAACTTCAGCGCGCCTCTCGCCAAATTGCCTCACCCCACGTCTTTGACCACAAAGACGAAGCTTCCGCCACGGCTCTGAAGTAGTTCGCTCTGGTATTTATCGCCGAGGATAGCTTTGACAACCTTCCACAATGGAAGCGCCGGTGGCGATATATCTTCGATTACGACAGCTCCGCCTTTGGGGATTTTTTGGAGACCGAAGGCGAACGTCGTCAGGTTTGCGTTCGGAGCGTGAAGTCCATCATCAATCACAAGGTCTAAGCCATCGGGCACACTGCGCCTCAATTCATTAAAGGAGTTCTTGTCTGTCTGGTCGACATAGAACGTATTTATCAGTTCCTCTTGGAACAGAATTCGCCGATCGACGTCGGCGCCAAACACTTGAGCTTGGGTGAAATCCCTGAATGCCCGCAAAGAGGCGCCTGGCTTACCATTCGGCCCCATGCTGGACACGACGTCCAGGTTGTTTGTGCCCAATCCAACTTCGAGAATTGTTTGTTTTGCGCCGCGAGCGAGCAATTTGCCATAGAGTATCTCGTAATTATGAGTTGTGGACTTGTCGCTGCCGTAACTTTGAAAGAGTGCGCGGAGCTTCTCGGAAGCCGCTTTTTCCTCGGCGTCGAGTGCCACGTCGCTCAGTGTTGTGACGGCAAATTTGTCTTCGGTCACCTGTTCGGCGAGCTCGCCAAGACGATCAATGGTTTGTTGAATTGCCAGAACCGTCAGGCGCGTCAACGATGCCTCGTCTCCGAAGCTGCCGGGAGTGAACAAGGGAAACTCAGAAATAAAATCGAATTTGTGCTCTTGGGGTCGTCGCGCAAAACCCTCGATGACGTTGATTTTCGTTATCGCGCGCCTGACACGGCTGCGGATCGCCCTTAAGCTCGAGGAAACTGCGGGAGCTAGAACCGGTGCAGCTGCCGGAGGGGAACCATGGGCCGAGCCTTCATTCGGTCCATACATGATCCATGTCCCCCGTCGATTTCGCGCTGCTGATACTAGACGAAACTCCGCTATCCGCTTCTCACTGGTGCCCAGAGTATCATTGTCCGCTGCATACCGTCTCCGAGCGAAGACGTAGTTATCCACCAATATCCGCCAAGGGGGGTACACACTATGGCGCTGTCCGTGCCGCCAACTTGGGATAGACATAGAATGATGAAAGGCGAAGGATGGTCAGGATGCGCCAAGAATGGCCTTCCCGGATCTCATGAGCCGGGATGGCGGGAGCGATCGCCGGCGTGGGATAGCCAATTGCAGGCGCTTTACGATCGAACCTCAAAGGCTCGTCGGGGAAGGCTGGCTCTGATAACGCCTGAAAGTGCAGCATCAGCGATTTGCGCATGAGTTCATAGTATGGATCGCTTCGACAAGCTTCTGTTCGCGATCGACCGCAAGGCGCGAATTCTGGAAATCGGTCCGTCATACAACCCCGCCGCCCCAAAGGCCGCGGGCTGGCAGACCTACGTCCTCGATCACGCGTCTCAAGCCGAACTGCAAACGAAATACGCAGACGTCAACGTTGCCTGCGACAAAATTGAACCGGTCGACTTTATCTGGACCGGGGGATCGATTCAGGACGCTGTGCCGGCGCAACTGCATGGGTGCTTCGACGCCTGTATTGCCAGTCACGTCATCGAGCACGTACCCGATCCGATAACATTCTTTAAGTCGCTGGATTGCTTGCTGACCGCAGACGGCGTTGTGTCGTTGGCGGTGCCCGATAAGCGCTATTGCTTTGATTTTTTCCGTCCGCTCACCTTGGCGCCGGCGTGGATCGAGGCCTTCGAACGCAGATCTGTCAGGCACTCGCGGCGTAATCTTTTCGAGTACTTTGCCTATCAGGCCAATAACGGCAAGCGGTTCGTTTGGGACCAATACGATCCCGTCAACCTACGTTTGGCCGGGGAACTCGTGTGGGCGAAGACCAATGTGGATGCGGCCGGCGCGTCGGAGTCCGACCCATATGTGGATTGTCATGCTTGGTGTTTTACTCCGTCGAGCTTCAAGCTTCTCATTTTTGAACTCAATTACATCGGGCTGATCGAGTTTCGCGTCGAGCGGCTCTTTAAGACGGCCGGCTGCGAATTTATCGTGTTGTTGAGGAAGGACCGGGAGAAGAAAGCACCACCAATAGAGGCCGAGCGCCTCGATTTACTCCATGCCGTCCATCGCGATCTTGCCGACCAGACCCAACACATGAAGCTTTCCAGGAAATTGATGACAACGATCGAGCGCGCCGTACCGATTCGACGCGGCTTGCGCAAGATCGGTAGTATCATCGCGGCTAGAACCGTTCGAAGGTAACTGAGGAGGGTAAGGACAGTCTTCTCCATAAGGGCCTGCAGCGAATTGGTCGTGAGCCAGCGGGTTGGATCAATCCCTGTGCTTTTTTCACTCTCGCAGTGATGTGCCGGCGATGTTGAGCGGAACCTCGACGGGGGTGTTCGGCTACCAGGGAAACCGCAATTTTCTCTCCTGCGGTTTGCGGCGGTCCAAGGCATCAAGGGTGAAGAGAACCTGGCCGGCTTGGCGCCATAACGTGGCCTCGTATCTACTGAGGCGGTCAAGTGCGAAGTTAGGAAGATTGGCAAGACGTAAAAAGCAACGTGTCAGTTCCGCGGCAGGATCAACCGAAGATTCCACTTTAATGCCGCACGCCAGAGGGCTGTCAGGCGAACTGAATCTTGGGAACGGCATAATCAGCCTGGCGTCCACCTGACTGTAAATCGGCGTGGGTCGCGGCGCGAAGCGCGCGTGCGTTTAAAGATAGCGCACGAGTGGTCAGAGGCAACCCGAGTTAAGTCCGGCGGCGCGATCCTAGTCGACGACGGATGGTCCGGTAGCTTTGCCTCCCATAACCGACACACGCGCCCGTCGCGGCGGTTGAGGGCCACTTTCGACCCCAGTGCACCGCAGCATCACCGCCTCAATCAGGGGATGTAATGCCGAATCTTCGCTAGCAATCGGCGCGGACTGTAGAGCTTGGGCACGTAATCGTCGCAGCCGGCAGTGCGTGCCGCCTTCTGTTCCTCACCTGTGTGCATCTGCAGTCTAAAAACGGAGCCGCCAACCGAGGCGATCTACACGCAGCAGATAGCAAAGCGCATCCAAAAAGAAAGCGGACGCGGCAAACGCCTTACTGTCTGGGACGCCGCACGCAGCAATTTAAGCCCTGCCCCCCTGAGAATTTCGTCGAGCCCGTGACGAACGTCCGTCGGTGCCGACCACGACAGCCGGTCACGGACCTTCGTTATGTCCGCAGCGAGGAATGCGGGCTTACCCGGCGCCGGCGCGACAATGAGGGCATTAGCGGCACTTCGCCGAGATTCTCATGCTAGAAGTCCAATCTTCGGAAAAGCGGCCAAGGCAGCCGCCGCACAATCGATGATACGACGATCCAGAATCTTGGCCTCGTCGTGATGCCTAGATCCCGATCAAGGTTACGCGCGACGGCGCGCGCTATTCGTTCAGGTGAAGCTTTTGGTAGCAAGAGCCGCTTGCCAAAGCTCTGCTGTGTGTCGAGGTACCCCAGTCGATAGAATTGAACCCGAACCTTTGTCGTGGAAAGCCGGTGGCGCAGGCTTTCGAAATAGCTTTCGAGCGCGCGCTTGGCTGCGGAGTACACGACGTTTGCGCTCCTGCCGCGCAGGGCAGCAATAGATCCAAAACCGACGATCACGCTGTCACGTCCAATTAGTCGTGGCAACAAAGCCTCGACCAGAGTTGCAACGGATGTGAAATTGACGTCAAGAAGCGTTTGCGTCTGAGCCAAGGGCCAGGCGCCAAGGTCGCTCGAACGCGACAATCCGATTGGTAAAAGAACACTACGGATGTCGCCAAAGTCGGCCGCGGTGCCGCTAACGGTAGCGACGAACGCGTCGGGCGCCGCAGCGTCAGAGGAGATGGTCGTAACGGTAACGCCATAAACCGTACGCAGGTGACTTGCCTCTGCCTCGAGATCGGTGGGATCGCGCGCGACGAGCACCAAATCATCGCCGCGCTCGGCTAGAACGCGGGTAAGGGCGCGACCAAGACCGGATGTTGCCCCGACAATCAAAGCGCTCACAGTTCGAGCCTTTGCGACAGTTCAGACTGAAACAAACGCTGCGGGTCCCATTGGCGTAGGATATCCCGAAACTTCCCGTATTCGGGATAGCAAGCCTCGACGGTACTTCGGCGTAGTGTTGAGTCCTTGATGATGTTGGGCCGCCCCTTCATTTCGACAACGAGGCGATTAAAATCGTCGAGCAGGCGGGCGGACTCGCGGGTGCGTGGCACGTTGACAGCAAAGCAAGTTCCGGTTCCAGCAAACCGCAAGAGGCCGGAGTCACCCGCAAAGCATTTTCCCGAGGCCAGTACAATCGGAACTGCACCATGAGTCTTGGCAAGGCGCCTCACCTCAGCGATGTACGCTGGAAAGGCCGTGTCCGGCACGATCGCCTGATGCTCGTGAAAACCCGGTGCGCCGTATGCAAAGAAATAGGCCTCCATGCCATGGATCGGAAAGATGGCCTTTTGCAGCTCAATAATGCGACCCGCAGACCATGGTCTGTGCAGTGCGTAAAAGAGTCTGTTCTGTATGCGCCCGGCTGCTGCGCCATAGATCCCAAACGGCAACCACGCTCGTCGTTCAGCGGACAGGCGGCTGTGACGTCCGGAAGTTTGTTTGGTTCCGGCCTGGCAAAAGCTTCCGGTAAAGACAAAGCCCTTGCCGGTTTTTGAAAAAAAGTCATGCCAGGAGTACGTCAGGTCGCTTTTTGCATTCTCTTCCCGCAGAACGAGAGCTCCTTGCGCTGGATCGTCCACGGGCAGCGCACGGACAAGCAGCGCATCTGCCGGAACGCGTGCCGTGGCGAGTCGAGCGCTGACGATGGCGCCGGTGAGGCCATAGCCACCGCATGTGGCGTCGAAGACGTCACTCATTTTTTCGCGGCTGATCTCGATCAGCCCGTGGGTGGGGTGATAAAGGCGGAGGCTCAGCACCTGTGTGGAGAACGTCCCATCTTTCGCCGGGTTCTTGCCGTGCGCATCGACCGCGATGCAGCCGCCCACGCTTATGCTCCCGTGACCCGGCTGAACGGCAAGGTATCTGTTGCGTGCTATCAAGAAATTATAGAGCGCGCAGAGCGTGATCCCGGCCTCGACTTCGACGCGTCCAGCGTCGTCATCATACGACAGAATGCGATCGAACTGTCGCATATCGACAGTCGTTCCGCCGTTGACAAATGCCGCAGCGGCGTACGAGAGGCCGCTTCCTCGTGCGATGATTGGTTCTGACGCCGCGGATTTCTGTTGGAACACGGCGTAACGATCTGGTCGATACACTCTGCACGAGCCTATAGCGCCGCCGTCGAAGCTGCGCAGGGTGCGCGTTTCAAAAGCGCCCACGGGCCAACATTGCTCTATTGGCATGCCGAGATTCGCCTCACTGGTCGACTTGAGTCTCAGCCGCCGAACGCTCTTTGGGCGGCAGACGACTCATGCGTCGGTCAATAAATGCGTTGGGCCGGGAAAGACTGTTCTTGTAGCTGCGCGCAACGTAAAGGGACATGAAAGCCAGTGTGAGCCCGACATAGGCAGCGAACAAAAGCATAGCGGCTACGGCTGCCCAGCCTGCTCCAGTCAAGGCGAACCCAATGCCGAGCGCGACTAAAACTGCTAACCAGAATGGAAAAATGTAGATCGGCAACCGAAGCATCAGCGTCGACGCCGACAGAAGACCTGCGATGGCGAAGACCAACATAGCGGCGAAATTATAATGGGTCTTGCCGCCGATCCGTTGCTGGCGTTTGAAAGGAATGCCGATCCGCCTGAATCCGACACGACCAATCGAAGAGCGAATGAATGGAAAAGAGTCTTTATCCTGTACGATCGCGTCACGAACTTCCCTGGTAAACAGGGCAAACTCTGCCATGTCTAGAATGATCTCCTCATCCGCCAGGCGCCGGAGCACACGATAGAATAGTTTCCTTGCCGCTTTGATCGGTGCCGGCTCCTCGCGGTCGACTCGTTCGCCGTAAGCGATGTCAAATCCCTGCTCGAATTTCTCCAGGAAAAGAGGGATCAGCTCAGGCGGGTCCTCGCAATCGACATCGATAATGACATAAAGATCGCTGTCGGAGTTGCGCAGTCCGCCTTCGACCGACCGCTGATAACCGACATTCCGACTGAAAGTCACGACGTAAACCTGCGACCAGTCTTCACGGAGGGAAATAATTTGAGAAAGCGTGTTGTCCGTCGACGCATTGTTGAGAAAAACGACGTGAACATCGTATTCGGCCGAAAGCCCCTTGATAACAGGTAACAGCCGGTTGAAGAATAGTGGCACCACTGCCTCCTCGTTATAGCAGGGGCAAAGGATGGTCAGCCGTATTCTACCTCCGCTGGTCGCGTCAGCAGCCGGGTCGGGCAGTGCACGAGGATCTAGCTTTTCACTCATAAAGAACGTTTTAGCTGCATGCGACACGGTGTGTTGAACACGAGCATGGCGGAGCGGACCCCGGCCCAGGCTAGGCAGGACTCTCCTCACTTTTCACGGATGTGCGGACCTCCCTTCCCAGATCGAGCATCATGCGGTCCGCAGAGTCAACGCCGCTGCGTGCCGGTCCGAATTCAGAGTAGCACAATTTGAACTTGACCCCGGGCAGGCGGGTGTGGCCTTAAGCAATAGGACGAGGGGAACCATGCAGTCAGTCGGTGTCGCAAAAACCTCCCCCCACGCGCATACGATTGCCGTCCCGGTCTGTTTGGTTATGGCATTTGCAGCCGCACACTTGCTTTTGCTCGACCTGCCGTCCGTCAATATGGAGTGGGCATTCAGCGATGCTGCCAAATATTTTTCCAGTGGCAATCGGCTATATCTGGATGAGTATTTTGACAGCGAGGCAAACACCTTGGCCATACCGTGGCTTGCTTTCGCCATCCACTGGCTGGTTCCCGCGCTCGATATTAATCACATTCCGCGGTTGCTGACGGATCTAGGGGTTCCGTTGCTTGCTTTCGGGCTGCTGCGCATTAACCGGCAGCTATTGGAAGGAACAAATCCATCCCTGCTGATTTCGATCGTGTTCCTCAATCCGCTGGTGTGGACGTACTCCGGCCGCGGCACGGCCGATTTCCTTCCCGCGGCCCTTGCCGTCTTTGCCTTCTCGCTGTTTTGGGACGGCGACGAGACCAACGAGCAAGGCATCTGGCGGCGCATGTTGGCAAGTGCAGTTCTCGGGCTTGCCGCCGTGTTGAAGTATCACGCGATGCTTCTCCTCGCTGGGGTCGTGGCCGAGATCGCAATTCGCCGCCGGTGGCAGTATGGCAGGATGGTCTTGGAATCTGCCGCCTCGGCGATTCCGGGGATTCTTATCGTCAGCGCCTATCTGTTGATCGTCAGGATCAAATTCGACTTCTGGGTTACGCCGCCGGCGTTTCAGCGGCAGCTCGGCCTCAATCTAATTGCCGCACCTGACAACTTTGTGAGCTACATGGGTTATCTGGCGCTGATTACATTTCCGCTTTCCTTTGCGGTGCCTTGGCGGTGGCTGCGGGAGCTTCGGTTGGGTTGGGTCGCGGTGTCAGTGTTGGGTCTTACGGTTGCCTTTGCGGCAGGCTTCTTTTTGCTTTCGGACAACGGAGAAATGAACCTGGGTCCATTGGATTCCTATGTCAATAAACATGCTGCAAACGGTTTTCTCGTAATGCTCAGCGTAGTCTGCGCTACCTGCCTCGCCGTAGGGCGGGATCGATCTATCTTCAATGCGAAAGGGGCTCGCCTTCTGGGCTTGGAGGCGGCGATCATATTCTTCTTGTTAGCGCTGTCCTTGAGTAGGCCGGCGCAGCGCTATTTGCTCTTTGTGATTCCTTTCTTTTATCTTAGCATGTTGCTACCGCGAAAACATCATCGCGTGATGCTTGCATCCACTATTTTGCTTAGCGTTGTGCTCGACGTCTACATTCTCCTCAATCAGGTGGCGTCAGGAGTAGCGCAGGAAGAAATGGCCGCTCGTATCGCCGAGCGTGGTCTCTTGAGCAAAACCGATCCCGGACCGATTGCGGCGAATGTTGGCGATCGCTTCTTTCCTTTTCGACGCGAGAAAAAGACCTTTGCCGTCGTTGCCGGCGATGTTGAAGGTAAAATCGTAGGGGTCCGCTATAGCGTGTTTCCCCAAGTGCCTTTCATCGGCAAGGCCTATTCCCTGATGCCCCTCCAGGAGGCCAGGTAGGGCGCAAGCAATCGAGCGCGCCTATTTGGTTCGTACCTTACGCATTTGCGACGACATACCTGCGGCGGTCGTCCAACACGACGGCTGAAGACGCAAACGCAAAACGGCTAGAGCGCGGTACGCGTCCGGTGAAGGCCGCCTTGCCGAAGTGAGTTGTTTGGTCAAGTCCTAGTGCAAATCCTAGGGCTAGTCCTATGACCAAGGCGCAAGTTGAGGTGATCACGTCGGTCCAGCGTCGCCGGCACTGGTCGCGGGCGGAGAAGGAGCGGATTGTTGCGGCCGCCCTGGAGCCCGGCGCGGTTGCCTCTGAAGTGGCGCGCGCGGCCGGGATCCATAGCAGCCAATTGTTCCGCTGGCGTCAGCAGCTTTGTGAGCGGACACAGATTCCCGCAGTGTTCAATCCGGTGACGGTCAGCTTGGCTACCTTCTTGAAGGGATCGACTGGCGGATGCCGCAACACACGTGGCGACCGCAAGCGGCCGGCTGAGTGCGACGTTGTGACTCATAATGCTGATTGCGGATCACAACAGCTGCGATCTGTGTTGCTATTTGCTTCATGACGCTCGCCCTTGATTCTCTGCCGAATGACATCGAGACGCTCAAAGCGATGCTCATCGCCGAGCACACGGCGCGTGTCGAGGCGCAGGCGAAGGCGCAGAATGCCGAGGCTGAAGCCCGCGC
>JBAUYV010000396.1:0-6781 GCA_049584975.1 Xanthobacteraceae bacterium
GTACTGGGGCAATATCCGAATCGGTATTCTCGACCGGTTGATCGCACAGCCCCCAACGCAAGTATTCTAGTATTGTCGATTTCCCGGTGCCGCGCCCGCCAATCACTGCGTTGTATTGCTGATTGAATTCCTCGTTCAACCTCCCGAGAAACTTGGAGTTCGATACACTTAGAGAGGTGATCCAGAGGCTCGGGAGCTGCGGGTCGCCCTGCGATAGGCGCGACTCCTTCGCCAAGCACGCCTGCCTCAAGGCTTCCGCCGTTGGTTCAGACCATTTGACCCACGTTGTATGCTTACCGAGATCGGAATGATTGCGTCTGCGATTGTCCGAGGTCTGGAAAACAGCTATCGATTTAAATCCATATTCTCTGTTCTTGCCGCTCACTATCGCCTTGTTGCCGTCACCAAAACTGGCGATTGATCCATCCGTGTATCCGCCGACACACGGCATAGTTTTGTAAAAATTTGCAAATCCAGACCGAAGAATTGTTCCGTGCCCGCTGTCGCTCACGTTCGGAAAAACGATAAACCTGCCTTTTAGATGTTCGTGACTATTGAGCTTCCCATATAGATCGCTCAGATCGCTCACGACGTTCTGAGGTACGCGTTGAACGGGTGCGTGCCTGGAACCGCCCGATGGAGCGGGCGTGATCGCGAGGGTAGTCAGGACGCTTTGAAAAAGATTCTCTGGAAAGGTTGCATCCAAGATCAATAACGCTTGGCAGTTTGGAGCGGTCAGGGTTAGCTCGATTCCGGGAAAAATGACGATCCTCTGTTCATCTTTGACCGGCTGTCCGTCCTCGTCTAGTTCAACTTGTGCAGCTCTTTTCACGTACGGAAAGAAAGCGAAATCGTGATGATCGGTAATCGCGATCGCCCCGAGGCCCTTCCCCCGACAGGCCAAAATTAGCTCCTCGGCATAGGTCTTTCTTTCCGCGTCGGTTACGGCATCACCGCCCTTCCATCCGGCGTCCCGGGGGGTGTGAACTTGAAAATCGCATTTACGGAAGTGTGCGCCGTGATCCATAATGAATAACTTTACTGTAACCCAGGTGACGCTCAGCACCTAAGTTGCGAGAAGCACTATACCGCTTCCCCACGATACACCCACTACCCCTCACGCCGTCGGCTGATATAGAAACCTTTGGAAGCCAGAAAATACCTTGGCTATCTCTTCGGGCCGCCCGAGATCGGCCACAGCGTCAGCGATAGCGTCGTGATATTTAAGACGCAGCAGCGGAGCTAGTTTTTCCGTATCCAACTCATCTACGCCGACGCTCACGTAATGCGACAGAACAAAATCGAGGAAGGCCTGCTGCTTAGTGTTGAATTTGGTACTGATAGCCGACTTGGCTCTTGTCGCCCGCTCCTCGCGCGTCAATGGCGGCATAGCGTAAGCCACATTGGCCAGAACGTCGAACATATCGCTTTTCTCCGCATCAATAATCTTTTGCATCTCGGCGAGCTGATCGCGGCCAAAACCCTTCTCCGCAAGTCCTTGCAATAACTTCTTACGCGTATCGGGAGCGCTCCATATTCCGCGAAGTTCAGCCTCATTCTTGAAAAACTCAGGAAGCTTACCGAAGAGCAGTTCCAAGAACTGTTGCGCGGACATGGGCGTTCCGTCGTGATGCCAAAACGTCGTGCACATCATGTGCTGAATAGTGCGTGCTTTGCCATCGGCCAGTTTTATCTTGACCCTCTGCCGCCGCGGGCCGGGTTCTGGGCCCGGACCCGGCGGGAAGGGTGTTCCGGGCGGCGCAGGCTCAGGCCTGGGAGCTTTGGGCTCCGGCTCTATCGGCTCCCCATCCCACTCCGAATCGTTGAAGTGGTGATGCGCCTTCACGAAGTCGTAGATCGTGAAGTAGTCTTTGCCGTCGTAGAGACGCGTACCACGACCAATGATCTGCTTGAATTCGATCATAGAGTTGATCGGACGCATCAGCACGATGTTCCGGATATTGCGGGCGTCAACGCCGGTGGACAATTTTTGCGAGGTCGTAAGAACCGTCGGGATCGTCTTTTCGTTGTCCTGGAAGTCACGCAGGTGCTGATCGCCGAGCGCGCCGTCTTCGGCCGTCACTCGCTGACAATAGTTCGGGTCCTTGCTCGTCTTCATCTGGTTGATGAGGTCCCGCACCGCTAGCGCGTGATCCTGTGTCGCACAGAACACCAACGTCTTTTCGCGCTGGTCTATCTGCTCCATGAACACCTTTACCCGATGTGCCTCTCGTTCCTTGATCTCGATGATCTTGTTGAAGTCGGGTTCGGTGTAGCGCTTGCCGGTCTCGACCTCTCCTTCGACCAGCTTGTCGTCGGGGGTATACACATACTCATCGAGTGTCGTGGAAATCTGTTTCACTCGAAAGGGCGTCAGGAAGCCGTCGTTGATGCCGTCCTTGAGCGAATACACATAGACGGGCTCGCCGAAATATTTGTAAGTGTCCACATTGTCTTTGCGCTTGGGAGTGGCAGTGAGGCCGAGCTGCACAGCCGGCGCGAAATAATCGAGGATGCCGCGCCAGTTGCTCTCATCGTTCGCGCCACCGCGATGGCATTCGTCGATGACGATGAAATCAAAAAAGTCCGGCGGATATTCACCGAAGTAGGGCGACGGGTGGCCATCCTTTGGTGGCCCGCTCATGAAGGTCTGGAATATGGTGAAGAACAGGCTGCCGTTCTTTGGCACCTTGCCCTTTTTGCGAATATCCCCTGGTTCAATACGCACAAGGGCATCCTCGGGAAAGGCGGAGAACGCGTTGTAGGCCTGGTCTGCGAGGATATTGCGATCGGCGAGGAAAAGGATGCGTGGCCGACGGGAAGGCTCGCGGCTCAGGTTCCAACGGCTCTGGAACAGCTTCCAAGCGATCTGAAACGCGATGAAGGTCTTTCCCGTACCGGTCGCGAGCGTGAGCAGGACGCGCTGCCGGTTCTCCGCAATCGCCTCCATCACCCGCTCGATGGCGATGTCTTGGTAGTAGCGTCCTTGGAAGTAGCCGCCTCTGTCCTCGAACGGCACAGCGGCGAAGCGGTCTCGCCAAATATTCTGCGTGGCAAAGGTCAGGTTCCAGAGTTCATCGGGCGTCGGATAGGAGACGAGTTCACTCTCGGTCCCCTCCTTCATGTCAATACCGTAGATGCCTTGCCCGTTGCTCGCGTAGGTGAATCTAACTGCAAGCATACCTGCGTAGTTTTTAGCCTGCGCCACTCCTTCGGTCAGTGCTTCATCCCACGCCTTGGCCTCCACGACGGCGAGTTTGGTGTTGCGATAGATGAGAACATAATCTGCGGTGAGCGCCTTTCCGCGCCGACCGAGACCTTCAAGGCGGCCGAGCGTGATCGGATATTCCCGCCGGATGCGACTGCCTTCAACTATGCCCCAACCGGCCGCTTTCAGCGCGGGATCAATATGGTCAGCTCGGGTCTCGGCTTCGTTCATAGGGTTCTACAGATTGCCGGCGAAGGCCTCGTGCAACAGTGATTTTTTCAACGCCTCCAGCGCGGCGAGCTTCTGCTCGTAGATACTCGCGAGGCGGTCGATTTCGGAGGACATTCCCAATAGCCTTTCGACAATGACGTGCTGTTGTTCCAGCGGCGCTATCGGCAGGACAGCCTTCTTTACAAGATCGCCGCTAATGTTTTTTACAACTGAACCGCTGGCCAACGAAGCAAACTGCGATTGGACGACCGGCGACGACAGTAGGTAGTAAAAATAGTCCGTGTCTATCGCTGTATTGAGCCTCAAAACGAACCAACCGTCGTGAATGTAACCGCTTGCCTTCATAATGTAGGGCCGACCAAACGACATTGAATTGGTTAAGATGAAATCGCCCTCTTTGACGAAACGCGACTGTCTAGCCCCTTCCGGCGTGATCTTCTGCGCCGTGGAGTAGACATACTTTCCACCCTCTTCCGTATCGCCGATTTTAATCCAATTCACGCCATCAGCTCTGGTGGTGAAATACTCTTTGATCGGTCGAGGCGAACTGCCTCGCTCGACGATACACACTTGGTCAAGTGTTCGGTCCATCCACCCCCTGCCACGCTGCGTAAATACAGTTTGGAGGTGACTTTGCAAAAGCGCGCGGGTGTTTTGCAGGTTCTTTTCAGCGTTGGTCTTCGCGGTCGCAATGCCCGCAAACGCTTCGTCGAGGACGCCGACGATCCGCCGCTGTTCGGGGAGCGAAGGGACCGGAATTGGAATCGAGTTCAATGCCTTCTGATTGAGCTTAGGTTGTGCTGCTCCAGTTATGTAGTCGTCGAGCGGAATGCTCTCAAAATACCACTCAACAAATCTCTGAGTCGTTGTATTCTCGAACTTCAAGATGTGGGCGTGATTATTTACCCAATATTTTCCGGACGCTGGAAACGCAACGGGCGCAGAGCGCGCCAGCAGGTTTGCGCCATCCTCCGAAATAAGGAGCGTATCTTCGTCAAAGATGTAGTCGGCTACATAATCCACAATCCCAGACGCACCGTAATAGGGATACTTACCGCTCGCCCGGACACCTTTCGTGATTGGCACACGCCTGCTGTCCAGATTGGTTGAAATCTGGTCGAGCGTCTTTGTCTGCCACCCGTCCTTCATAGGAGCGCCTTGATGTCCCCCAGCACCTGCGCACTCTCGGCGTCTAACGCGACAATTTCAGCAAGAATTTCCTCTGGACTGCGGTGCGTGATTTCCTCGCCGCCGTTCGGATTCTTCATCGAGAGATCGAAGGTCGTTCGGTCGATAGTCTTAGCGTCCACACTCCAGCTCTTGGGGCTATCGCCAAATGTTTTTTGCAGCTTCACAAAGTCTGCAAGATCGTCGTCGTTTAGCGGGTTCGTCTTGCCAAGATTCCGGCCGGGGTCGAGCCGGTAGAACCAGACCTTGCGCGTTGGTGCGCCTTTCTCGAAGAAAAGCACCACGGTCTTCACGCCTGCGCCCTGAAACGTGCCGCCGGGGCAATCGAGTACCGTGTGGAGTTTGCAACTTTCGAGCAGTAGCTTGCGCAAAGTAACCGCCGCATTGTCGGTGTTCGACAAGAACGTGTTTTTGATGACTACGCCGCCGCGGCCGCCAGCCTTGATGATTTTGATGAAGTGTTGGAGGAAAAGGAATGCCGTCTCCCCGCTGCGGATAGGAAAGTTTTGCTGCACCTCCTTCCGCTCCTGTCCCCCGAAGGGCGGGTTGGCCAGCACCACGTCATAGCGATCTTTCTCCTGAATATCTGTGAGATTTTCGCTAAGCGTATTGGTGTGGATGATGTTGGGCGCTTCGATCCCGTGCAGGATCATATTCATGATGGCGATGACGTATGCGAGCGACTTCTTTTCCTTGCCGTAGAAGGTGCGGTCTTGAAGGATGCGGTCCTGCGAGGTGGTCCGCTTGGGGTTCTCCCGTTTGAGGTAATCAAAGGATTCACAGAGAAAGCCGGCCGAGCCGCAGGCGCCGTCGTAAATACGCTCCCCTATCTTTGGCGCCACCACCTGCACCATAGCGCGGATGAGCGGGCGCGGGGTGTAATATTCACCGCCGTTGCGCCCGGCATTGCCCATATTTTTGATCTTGGCTTCATAGAGGTGCGACAGCTCGTGCTTCTCCGTCTGTGAGCGGAACCGCAATTCATCAATGTGATCAATGATCTCGCGTAAATTGTAGCCGCTCGAAATCTTGTTTTTGATCTCGCCGAAGATTTCTCCGATCTTGTACTCGATAGTGTTCGGGCCACTGGCCTTTTGCTTAAACCCGTGCAAATAGGGAAAAAGCTTCTGATTAACGAAATCGCAGAGATCGTCGCCGGTCATCGCAGCGTTGTGGTCGAGCTTGCCGTCCTTGCGCTTGGGCGCAGCCCAAGTTTCCCAGCGATACGATTTGTCTAGGATGTAGGTGTATTTTTTTTCGTTGAGCGCTGATTCTGTCGCCCTGTCCTGTTCTAGTCCGTCAAGATATTTGAGGAATAGGAGCCAGGAAGTTTGCTCGGTGTAATCGAGTTCGGTGGTGCAACCCGCCTCTTTCCGAAGCACGTCGTCAATGTTTTTGAATGCTTGTTCGAACATAAGACTGCCCCGAGACATAATGCGATTGCGGTTGACGTTTCTGGACTATAGCACTCATCGCAAATTCTGCATCCGTGCTCCTCCGTTGCCGTCTGGCGCCCCCTGCGGTCGGCCGCTTCGATGACTGTGGCGGAATTATTGGACGTGTCGAAGGAGGCAGTAAAGGAATTTGATCGTCTATGACCACTCAAAAGCGAATGACCAAAGTGATTGTATACAATAGCCCTCCTAAAAAGCACGCGGCAGAAGCTCCACCAAAAAGAAGCGCGGCGCTAAAAGCTCGTTTGGCGGACTTCGCGTAGACTCCGGGATTTTTCTTCAATAACCAAAAAATTTCTTCCCATTTTACGCGCTCTTCCGAAGCCATGGTGAAAAAGTCCGCTTCTATCGACGCGTCTAGCAATATCACATAAGACAGTGCGAAAAGGACAATGCCGAATAGATACGCCAAGAGCGCGATCTTTATCGACATCTGAATTTCTGGGTGAGCAGCGAAGCTTTGAAACGCAGCGCCTGCCGCGAGAGCGCCGGTCGCATTTGCGGTCCCTAACATTCGTAGAGTTGATGTCGTTTGGTCGAGAGTATCGCGCAATGTTTGGGCCAAGATTGAACTCCCTCGTCTTCAAGAATTGGTCTCGACGGTGGGACTTGCACCCACATCTCCTCACCCGTACCCTGTGTGTGCGAGACGCAAGGCCGACGACCAGTAAGGTGTCCTTCTTAGACGACGCCGGTAGCG
>JBAUYV010000397.1:0-35145 GCA_049584975.1 Xanthobacteraceae bacterium
GCGATCGGACTCCGCCCGATTAATGCGCTGGTCGATATCACCAACTTCATCACTTACGACCGCGGCCGGCCGCTGCACGTCTTCGATGCCGCGAAGGTGCGTGGGAATCTGACGGTCCGGCGCGCGCGGGCGGGCGAGACCCTGCTGGCGCTCGACGGCAGGACCTACACTCTCGATGACAGCATCTGCGTCATCGCCGACGATGAAGGCGTGGAGTCGCTCTCCGGCATCATGGGCGGCGAAAAAACCGGATGCGCGGAATCGACCACCGAGGTCCTGATCGAATCGGCGCTGTGGGAGCCGTTCAACATCGCGCGCTCCAGCCGCAAGCTCGGCATCAATTCGGACGCCAGCTACAGGTTCGAACGCGGCGTCGATCCGGCTTTCATGCTGCCTGGCCTGGAACTTGCCACCCGCATGGTGCTCGACCTGTGCGGTGGCACCCCGTCAGAAAACACAGTCGCCGGCAACGCACAGTTACCCGAGCGAATCATCGATTTCCCGGCATCGGAGATGAAACGGCTCACCGGCCTCGACGTGTCGCCGCCGGAGACGCGCCGCGTGCTGACAAGCCTCGGCTTCGGAGTGTCCGGCGAGGGCGAACGCATCAAGGCCATGGTGCCGTCGTGGCGCGCCGATGTGCTCGGCAAGGCCGACATCGTTGAGGAAATCATGCGCATCGTCGGCGTGGACCGGGTGCCGCCGACGGCGTTCGACCGTGGTGAAGCACCGCGCAAGCCAGTGCTCACCCCGATCCAGCTTCGCACCCGCAAGGCCAAACGTGCGCTCGGCGCGCGCAATTTGGTCGAAGCGGTGACATGGTCGTTCATCGAGAAGAAACAGGCGGAATTGTTTGGCGGCGGCAAGCCGGAGCTTGCGCTCGCCAACCCGATCGCGGCCGATCTCTCCGATATGCGGCCGAGTCTCATTCCCGGTCTGGTCGCGGCGGCTCAAAGGAACGCCGATCGTGGTTTTCCCGATGTCGCTCTGTTCGAGGTCGGCCAGGTGTTTCGTGGCGACGCCCCTTCCGATCAGTTCACGGCCGCTTCCGGTGTCCGCCGCGCGCTGGCCAAGCCGTCCGGCGTCGGGCGCCATTGGAGCAAACGCGATGGCGAAGTCGATGCCTTTGACGCCAAGGCAGACGCGCTTGCCGTGCTGACTGCGGCCGGTGCGCCGCCCCAGGCGCTGCAGGTTGTGCCGGGGGGCCCGCCCTGGTTCCATCCCGGTCGCTCCGGGACGATCCAGATCGGCCCGCAAAATATCTTGGGTCATTTCGGCGAACTGCATCCGAGCGCCCTGGAAACGCTCGATGCCGAAGGTCCGCTCGTCGCCTTCGAGGTCATCCTTGAGCGCATCCCGGAGCCGAAAGCCAAGGCAACGCGAGCCAAGCCGGCGCTCGACTTGTCGCCATTCCAGCCGGTGGAGCGCGATTTCGCCTTCGTGGTCGAACGCAACGTGAAGGCCGCCGACGTCGTGCGCGCGGCGACCGGCGTCGACCGCAAACTCATCGCCGGCGTGACCGTGTTCGACGTGTACGAGGGGACCGGTATCGCGCCCGGCAAGAAGTCGATCGCCATTGCGGTGACCCTGCAGCCGCGCGAGCGGACCATGACGGATGCGGAGATCGAGGCGCTCGCCGCCAAGATCGTCGCCGAGGTCGGCAAACGCACCGGCGGGGTGCTGCGGACCTGACAGGCTTGCAGGCTAGCGAACCGCCTTGCGCTTGCGCGACGGAGGCTTCTGCTCTTCGACCACCGGCTCACGCACCCCGCCGAGCCGGCGCAGCACCGCCTCGGCGGCGCGTTCACCCGATTCCCAAGCGCCGCCGACGGTTCCCCAAAGGGTTTCGTGCGCCGCCTCGCCCGCGAACCAAACGGAATCACGCAACGGCTCCAATAGGACGCGGCGCGCCGCCTGCCCGCCGGGCCCTGCGGCCGACATGGCGCCGAGCGTCAACGGGTCAGCGTTCCAACGCGTGGCAATTGCGCGCTTCACCGCCCTTTTTACGTCCGAGCCATAAAGCTTCGCCAGCCATTCGCCGGCGAAGTTGACCATCGTGGCCTGGTCCTGCGCCGAGAGATCGCGCCCGAACGAGCCGGCAACTTCGATCAAGCACAGCGAAGTCCCCGACACGTTCGCCAGAATGGCGCCGGTATGCGTATCCGCGGATTTCTCAAAAACAAGTTCATCGCTGTCGAGGCCGAGCGGGTTTCCACTGAATTCGAGTGCGATGTGATCGTAGCTGCCGAGAGAAAGAGCAGTGCAAGCGTCGAGCACACGCTGGGGCGATTCGGAGGTGAAACGGATACGGCCGGACGCGAGCACGTTGGTTGACACCGTGATGATGCCGGCGCGGGCCGCGATGGTGCCCTTCGACGTTTGCACCTCGACTCCGCGGCCGACGTCGATCGAAGTGGCCGGCGTCGACAGCTGAACGGGGATGCCGGCCGCGAGACCGGCGAGCAACGCGCCAAAGCCCTGCCGGCAGAAAGCGTCGGCCCTGCGGTCGGCGATGCGCACGAAGTCGACGGCGGACAGCTTCGCCAGATCCTTGCCGCAGGCAAAAGGTCCTAGCTCAAACTCGACGGTGGAGCGCCAATCGCCGAGATCGGTCGGCAGCGCCTGCACGCAAGGCACGTCGCCTTTGCGCGCAGCGTCGACGATCGCACGGGTGGCGCGCACCTGTGCGGCGAGGAAGTCCTCCAGCTCACCCTCGCGCGCATTGCGCAGCCCGATGCGCACCTTCTGGCTCGCCGGCGCCGGATAGATTTCGATGCCGCGGCGCGGCGTGAGCTTGGTGATGGGGTTAACGTCGGGCGAATGGATCCAATGGGCGCCGAGGTCGAACGGAACCCCGAAGGTGCGCGTATCCGTGACGCAGCGGCCGCCGATATGATCAGCCGCCTCGATCATCACGAAGTGCCGGTTCGCTGCCGCGATGCGACGGGCAGCGGCGATCCCGGCCGCGCCGGCCCCGACAATGACGACGTCGGTCTCCGTTGCGCGCGGCGCGGGTGCGCCGATCGCCGGGCGCGCCACAAACGCGGCCGAGGCCGCAGAGGCGGCAAGGAACGAGCGGCGGCTCAGTCGCGACATGGTTTCGATGGCATTGCGGCCTCGCCGCAGATTGCCCGAACTGCGCACAGCCGGCAAACCTCACAGTTGAATTTTAGTAGCGGGACGGTCCCTTGTGCTGGCCGGGCGGGATCGCTACCTCTGCGTTCCCGTAGAGGAACACATGCTCGACGCCGCGGTCAAAGCTATCGTGCAGATGTTCTCGCCGCCACTGCGTGCGGTGCTGTGGAAATCGGTCGCGCTAGCGCTTGCGCTCATCGTCGTGGTCGCCACCGTGCTTTACCGGCTCATCGTGTGGCTGGTCGGCACCGGCAGCATTTCGGCCGAGACTACGTTTGGGCCTCACGCGCACTGGCCGGTGGAAGCCATTGCCTGGCTGCTTTCGGTCGCCGCCGGTCTCGGCATCGTCGTCGGCAGCGTCATGCTCATGCCGGCGGTGACCGCGGTGGTGGCGAGCTTCTTCGCCGACCAGATCGCCGAGGAGGTCGAGCGCACGAACTACCCAGCCGAGACACCCGGGATAGCGCTGCCGCTCTGGCGCGCGCTTCTGGAGGGCATGAAGACCGCGCTTCTCGCCATCATCGTCTACGTGTTCGCCGCGCCGTTCCTGCTGTTCGCCGGACTGGGCGCCGTGATCTTCTTCCTCGCTACCGCTTGGCTGCTCGGGCGCGAGTATTTCGAACTTGCCGCTATGCGCTTTCGCTCGCCGGCGGAAGCGAGGGCAATGCGCAAGCACAACGCCGCGACGGTTTACGTCGGCGGCCTGCTCATCACCGCCTTTGTGTCCATCCCCATTGTCAACTTGGCGACGCCGCTGTTCGCCATGGCGTTCATGGTGCACGTGCACAAGCGGCTGAGCGAGCCGAAGTTGATAAGCCAGAATCTCTGACCCGATAGCGGAACCGCATCCGACAAGCGCCACACGGCTATCCGTGCAGTTTCCGATCGCGCGGCGGCAAGTCCTTGGCGATGCGCCGCGCGCCAAAGGCCACAGCGAAAGTGACCACGAGAAAGCGCACCAGATGGTGGGCGCCGACATAGACCGGATCGAGGTGCAGCGCGAGTGCCAGCACCATCATGGTGTCCTGCGCGCCAGGCGCAAACGCGATGGCAATGTTGGCAATCGGAAAGCCAAAGAAATGCGCTACCAGCAGTACAAAAAAAGTTGCGACCGCCATCGACACCGCAAATGAGCCGAACGCCGCGCCCAGAAAGCTCAAGAGCACGCGAAAGGTCGTGTTGGCAAAACGCGAGCCCACAAACCCGCCGAGCACGACCACGGCGCTGGAGCCGATCCACCACGGCAGGACCGCGTGTATAAGGCCGGTGCCGTGCAGAATCGCGGACCCAGTCATGGCGCCAAACATGAGCCCGCCGGGAAACCGCAACCGCAGGAACGCAACGGCAAACACGCTCGCAATCACGGCCAGCGGGATCATTTCGCCCAACACCGAAATGCCGGCCGGCCCGCGCGCGGCCGCCACCGCCGGCACAACGAGCCCGAACAGCGCCAGGCCATTCGGCAATCCGATGACGAGGAGCAAGATGCGCACCGTCTGCACGATGGCAATGGCGCGCAGATCGCCCCCGAGCTCCGTGGACAGCGCAATCACCTGTGCCAGCGAGCCCGGACTGGCGCCCATCAGCGCTGACAACGGGTCCCACCGGTGCACCACGCGCAGATAGAGCGAGGTGGCGGACATCATACTGAGCGAGGAGAGAATCAGGAGCCCGATGCTCGCCGGCCACGTGGTCACGCCGCGCAGCGTTTCCGGCGTGACCACGGAGCCCAGCAAAATACCGACGACGACATAGCAAACGCGCGCAAACGCCAGCGGCACCTTGACGGGGCGGCCCAACAGAGCCGCCGTCGTCACCGCCAGCACCGAGCCGGAAACCAGTCCTGCGGGAAGCCCGAGCAATGCGAAAAACAGCGCACCGGCGAGCGCGATCGCGAGCGTTTCGGCAATCTCGAGGAGAGTGCGCCGTGGCGGGAGGGCGAACAACATCGGCCCGCCATGAATGCCCCCGGCGCGGGGCGCCGTCAAATGACGTGACGCAACTCACGCTTCAGCAGCGCGCATAGCGGAGGGCGGCAGGCGTTAATGGTGGCGGCCAGCCGTTGCCTTGGCTCGCTGGCCGCGGCCTTTGCCGAGCACGACGCGCATCAGATCGGCGGCGTTCTTGGCGCCGAGCTTTTCCATGATACGGGCGCGATGCACCTCGATCGTGCGCGGACTGATGCCGAGTTCCCGGCCCGCCTCCTTGTTGGAGGCGCCTTGCGCGATGCGTCCCAGGACTTCGAGTTCGCGCGCCGTCAGGCGCTCGCGGCCCGGGAAGTCGTGGGCGAGCAGGCTCTCGTCGGCGGCCATATTCTGCCAGCCGCGGATCGCGTCGTGCACGCGCGCCACAACGGCGGCAGGGTCAAACGGCTTTTCGATGAAATCGAGCGCACCGTTGCGGATCGCCTCGACCGCGGTGGGAATATCGCCGAGGCCGGAAATGATGAGGATCGGCGCCGGATAGTGGTGCGCATCGATTTGTTTCAGCAAATCGATGCCCGAGCAACCAGGCAGATGCACATCGATGAGCACGCACGCCGGCGTTCGGGCTCGCGCCTCCACAAGAAAGGACTCGCCGTCAGCAAAGCCCGTTGTCGTAAAGCCCTCGGCGTTCAATACGATCGAAAGCGCAGAGCGGACCGAAGGGTCGTCGTCGACAATGAAAACTTCGCTCATCGCGCCCTCAAACTGCACTTCAATGCAAATGATTCGCCGGAACAAAGTTAGCACTGCCCGCGCACAAGCTGAGGTATCGGGCGGCGGCGATCTAAAAACGCCCTTCCGGAACTCAGTCAAATCCGCGCGGGGAGTATCTTTTTACTTCCGACCCGATGGACAGCCCCGGCAAACTATGGTGACCTTGCGTCAAGAAAAGGACCAAATAGAGCGCCGCCAGCCGTAAAGGGAACGCCGTGTTGCAGGGATGGGTCGTCGTCCTTATCGCGCTCGCCTATATCGGATTCCTGTTCCTGGTAGCGAGCTACGGCGACCGCACGCGGACGCTGTCGGCCTCCTCGCGGCTTTGGATCTATCCGCTTTCGCTCGCGATCTATTGCACCTCGTGGACGTTTTTCGGCTCGGTCGGGCTTGCCTCGCGCACCGGCTTCGATTTCCTCACGATCTATATCGGCCCGATCCTGATGGTCGGGCTGGGCTACCCGCTTATCTTGCGCATCGTACGCCTCGCCAAGGGGCAGAACATCACCTCGATCGCCGACCTGATCGCTGCACGCTACGGCAAGAGCCAGGCGGTGGCCGCGACCGTGGCGCTGATCGCCATCGTCGGCATGGTTCCCTACATCGCCCTGCAGCTCAAAGCGGTTTCTGCCTCAGTCGGTACGATCATGGCGGCAGGTTCGCCGGCCGGCGCATTGGCGCCCATGCTCGGCGACAGCGCGCTGTTCGTCGCGCTGTTCATGGCCACATTCGCCGTGCTGTTCGGCACGCGCCACATCGACGCCACCGAGCATCAGGACGGCCTGATGCTGGCGATCGCAACGGAGTCGATCGTCAAGCTTGTCGCGTTTCTGGCCGTCGGCATCTTCGTAACCTTCGTCATGTTCCCCGGCCCGCTCGCGCTTTTTGCCCGCGCGCTGGCGCAGCCGAAGACCGCGGCGGTGCTCACCCACGCGCCGCCGCTGGCGGGTTTCCTCGCCATGACCACGCTGTCGCTGTTCGCGATCCTGCTGCTGCCGCGCCAGTTCCACGTCAGCGTGGTGGAAAACCGCAGCGAGGCGGAAGTCCGCCGCGCCGCCTGGCTGTTCCCGCTCTATCTGGTGCTCATCAATCTGTTTGTGCTGCCGATCGCGACCGCCGGCTTGCTGAATTTTCCACTCGGCCACGTGGACGGCGACATGTTCGTGCTGGCGCTGCCGCTCGCGGCCCATTCAAGCCTGATAACACTGATCGCGTTCATCGGTGGTCTCTCCGCTGCCACCGCCATGGTGATCGTCGAATCGGTCGCGCTCGCCATCATGGTGTCCAACGACATCGTCGTGCCGCTCCTGCTCAAGCGGCGCCCGACGCTCGGCAGCCGCCCGAGCGACGCCGGCGCCCGCATCTTGACCACGCGCCGCATCGCCATCTTCGTCATTCTGTTTCTCGCCTATGCCTATTATCGCTTCGCCGGCGATGCACAGCTCGCCTCGATCGGTCTACTTTCGTTCGCGGCTATTGCGCAGTTCGCGCCGGCCTTTTTCGGCGGGCTGGTGTGGCGACGCGGCACCGCGCGCGGCGCCATCGCCGGCATGAGCAGCGGCATCCTGGTCTGGTTCTATACGCTGCTGCTCCCGAGCCTGTCGGACGCCGGCATTGTCAGCGCGAGCATCTTGACCGACGGGCCGTGGGGTCTGGCTTACCTGCGGCCGCAGGCGCTGTTCGGTATCGATCTGCCGCCGCTGGTCCACGGCGTGCTGCTCAGCCTTGCCCTCAACATCGCCTGCTTCATCGCCTGCTCGTTCAGCCGCAGGCCGACGGCGATCGAACGCGTGCAGGCGGATTTGTTTGTCCCCTCCACGCTCTCTCCCATTCTCGCGTCGCGCTCGCCGAATTTCCGCTTTTGGCGCGCCTCAGTCACCGTCGACGAACTCGTCACCACGATTGCCCGCTATCTCGGCGACGACCGCACGCGCGAATCTTTTGAGAACCTTGCCGCTTCGCGCCGCCTCAGCCTTGATCCGCAGGCAGAGGCTGACATTCAGCTGTTACAGCATGGCGAGTACCTTTTGGCCTCGGCAATCGGCGCCTCCTCCTCGCGGCTCGTGTTGTCTCTGCTCATCCGCAAGCGCACGCTGTCAACAAAAACCGCGCTAAAGCTGCTCGACGATGCCAACGCGGCCATCCACTACAATCGCGAAATCCTGCAGACGGCGCTCGACCACGTCCGCCAGGGCATTGCGGTCTTCGACAAGGAGCTCAACCTCGTTTGCTGGAACCGTCAGTTCGGCGAGATACTCGACCTTCCGCACGAATTGACCCGGGTCGGCATCGGACTTGACGACGTTCTTCGTCACCTGGCGCAGCCGAGCGAGGACGATGCCGCGCATGCCGACGGGTTCATCAGCGAACGCATCGCCAAGTACACGGCGGAAGATGAGCCGTTCCTCGAACGCTTCGCCGAGCGCGGACTGGTGGTCGAAGTGCGAGCGAACCGCATGCCGGATGGCGGCCTGGTCACGACGTTTACCGACATCACGCCGAGCGTGAAGGCGGCGGAGGCGCTCGAACGCTCCAATGCAACGCTGGAGCGCCGCGTCCGCGAGCGCACCAAAGAACTGACCAGGCTCAACAGCGAGCTGCATCGCGCCAAGGCCGCGGCCGACGACGCCAATGTCTCCAAGACCCGATTCATCGCCGCAGCAAGCCATGACATCCTGCAGCCGCTCAATGCCGCGCGCCTCTACGTCACCAGCCTGATCGAGCGCCGGCGTTCGGGCGAAGATGCCGATCTGGTGCACAACATCGACGCCTCGCTGGATGCGGTCGAGGAAATATTCGGCGCGCTGCTGGATATTTCTCGGCTCGACACCGGCGTGATGAAACCGGAATTCTCCGATTTTCGCATCGACGAACTGTTGCAACGTTTGGAAGTCGAGTTCACGCCGCTGGCACGCGAAAAGGGTCTCGATCTTGTCTTCATGCCGTGCTCGCTCAGCGTGCGCTCGGATCGCAGGCTGCTGGGACGGTTGCTGCAGAACCTCGTCTCCAATGCCATCAAATACACGCCCGCAGGCCGCGTACTGGTCGGCTGCCGCCGCCGGGGAACAGATCTGCGCATCGACGTCTGCGATACCGGGATCGGCATTCCACATTCCAAGCGTCGTGCGGTGTTCAAGGAGTTTCACCGGCTCGACCAAGGCGCGCGGGCGGCGCGCGGCGTGGGGCTGGGCCTGTCGATCGTCGAGCGCATCGCCCGCGTGCTCGACTGCGAGGTTTTGCTGCAATCCGCCCTCGGGCGCGGATCGCGCTTCTCTGTAGAAGTCCCACGCGCGACGGCCATTGCGGGTCAGGCGGCCGTGCTTCCAATGGCTCGGCCCGATGCCGGAAGCCTTACCGGAACGGTCGTACTGTGCATCGACAACGACCGCGCCATTCTCGACGGCATGGGGGCGCTGTTGGGCGGCTGGGGCTGCCGCGTGCTCAAGGCGCCCGATGTCGCCGAGGCGCTCGCGGCGATAGAGGCGAGCAGCGGCACGCCTGACGGCCTTCTGGTCGACTATCACCTCGACGGCAGCAACGGCGTAGTGGCGATCGCCGAACTGCGCCGTCGCTTAAACCGCCATGTCCCGGCGATCCTGATTACCGCGGACCGTTCGGCCCACGTGCGCGACGAGGCGCGAGCCGCCGGGATTCATCTGCTCAACAAACCGGTCAAACCGGCATCGTTGCGGGCGCTCATTACCCAATGGCAGGTGCAGCGCGTCGCCGCCGAATAAACACCGTCATGACCCGCGCGCCGGCACCTGGGGCCATTGGCCGGCTTCGATGCGGCCGGCGGCAATCACCGCCTGGGTGCGGCTATCGACGCCGAGCTTCTGCAGGATCGCGGAGACATGCGCTTTGACGGTCGCCTCCGAGACGCCAAGCTCATAAGCGATTTGTTTGTTGAGCAGCCCGCCCGACAGCATCATCAGCACACGGACCTGCTGCGGGGTCAGCGTTGAGAGCCGCGCAATCATCGCCGTGCCCTCGGCATCGGACGCCGGCGTCAGGTCCACGTCGGGCGGCGTCCACACTTCGCCTTGCAGCACGCGCGCAATAGCTTGGCGCAGCGCGTCGGCGCTGAGCGTCTTCGGTATGAAACCCGACGCACCGAACTCGATACAACGGCGGATCACCGCCGGATCGTCGTTGGCCGAAACCACGACGAGAGGAACGCCGGGATATTGCGCACGCAGGTACATGAGACCGGAAAAGCCGCGCACACCGGGCATCCGTAGATCGAGCAAAATCAGATCGACCTCGCCGCCGCGCTCGAGCAGGTCCATCACCTCCTCGAACGTACCTGCTTCGCCGATCTCAGCGGCAAACAGGCCGGAGACCGCCTCGCGCAGGGCGCCGCGGAACAGCGGATGATCGTCGGCGATCACCAGACGATGAAGCTCGGCCTCGCTCAATGCGATGTCCCACTCGGTCGCGCGCGCCCGGCAAGCTTGCGAAGCCGTCGGCTCGCAGCCCAAATTATTTTCAATGTTACTGCCGATGGGCGCGCCCGGTCTAGATTCTTCGCTGGTGCATGATCTTTTCGGAAAACCAGCCACTTTTTCGGATCATGCTCTAGCCACGGCTATTGGCGGCGCACTGACATTTCATATCCTAACAGGTCGGGCCGCTCTTCGGCGCGATATGGGTTGCGCCGTCATCCTTCGCCGCGCACGGGGTCGGATATTCCTTGCGCTGCCCGTTTTTTGTGCCGCAGGAAATCACTTGCGCGCATAGTCCCCCCGGAGCTGCCGGAACCACGTGTAAGTCGGCGGCGATGCGCTCGCCTGCTGTGGCGTGCTCGGCGATGAGGAGTGTGGCGAGCACGTATGCGAGTGTGACGGTCTTTTGCATGCCAGTCTCCGTTTCTTTCGGGCATCACTCTTGCGATCACTGTTGAGCGCACGAGCCGAGAAACTGCAGTATCACCTCGCGCCGATGTGGCGCTTCGCGATGCTCGGCCACGTAGATGCCTTGCCACGTACCGAGCCCGAGTTTGCCGTCGACCACCGGCACGTGCAGCGTCACGCCATTGATCATGGATTTTATATGCGCCGGCATGTCGTCAGGTCCCTCGGTGTCGTGCACCCATCCGGCATTGGCCGGCGCGATGCGATTGAGGGCCGTGACGAGATCGACGCGCACGTCTGGATCGGCGTTCTCCTCGATCACCAGCGAAGCCGAGGTGTGGCGCAGAAACAGCAGGAGCACGCCGTCTCGCGCCGCGATCTTTTCGAGGAAGCGGGCGACCTCGCGCGTGATCTCGAAAAAACCTTCGCCGCTTGTTTCTACCGTCAGCACCGCGCGAGCCATGGCGTCCGCGCGCGCGACCTGGATGGACGATAGGGGGCTCAAGACAAAATCACCTGGGGCGCCCTTGGTAGCTCAGCCCTTATGCAGGATTTGGTTTTGCGCATTGGCGATCGCCTCGACCAGCCGGTGCCACACTTGACCGACGAAGGTCACCATCCGGTCGATGTCCTCGGTCGTGGGAAGCCGCAGAATCAAAGGCTTGTCACCGCCGGGGGATGGCGGCTCGGGCGCCGAACCGGCCGGCAGCGGCAGGTCGTGCGACAGGAGGGCCTGTTTGAGCGCGGCGTTTTCCTTCTGCAGCCGCGCGATCTCATTCTCGAGCACGGTTCGGTCTTCAGGCACCGCCAGGCACGCCCAGCCTACGGTCTGCCTGCCACACAGGGCGACTTGGCCTGTCTGCAGGTCGAGCCGAAGGAAACCCTCATCGACTTTGTAGAAGCTGTAACGCGACTGGTCGGCATCCGGGGGCACCGCGTCCTCCGCGCAAGCGGTCGCGGTCAAAGCCAAGGCCGCGATGACGATGGCGAATCCCTTGCTGATCACGGTCATCTCCTGGCGCAACCGAACACCTGCATTGTCGCTGCGTTCATCACGAAGGCAAGGGAGGCGGTCAATGTTCCGCCGGCAGCGATCGTTCCGCGCCGGCCTGGTGGCGCCGGCTTGTGCAGCGCCAAATCGCCTGCCGCAGAACCGTTGGCAAAGGCCAGCGAAAAGGCCATATCTATCGTAGATTCAAGGGATTACGATTAGTCTTGCGTTTCTTGACTCGACAGAATCGTGTCAGTATGGTCCGCCCGGCTTCGAGGGGCGGGCCTACCGTGATCGCCGCAAAGCCGCGAGTGTCGGAAGCATGAGCGACGGCGCGCGCGGGGATGGCGACCATGGCAAGGCGCACACCGATGAGGCCGCTCTCTCCGCGAGGCTCCAGCGGCTGAGCGAAAGGCTTGCGCGCGATCAGGCGGGCCGGCCTTCCGATAGCCCTGGTGAGGATCGGGCGACGACTGCATCCGGCTACGCGAGAGGCTTCCGACTCTCGAGCGAACTTGTTGCAGGCGTGCTGGTCGGCGCCGGCCTCGGCTGGCTGATCGACCGGTTGCTCGGGATTTCGCCGTGGGGGCTTATTGTATTTCTTCTGCTCGGCTTTGTTGCCGGCGTCCTCAACGTGATGCGCTCTGCGGGAGTGGTACCGCGCAACACTTTCGATGACGGCGCGGCAAGGGACCGGGACACCTGACAGGCCGTTGGCGCTCGAAGATCAAAGCGATGCAGATCAATCCGGTCGAACAATTTGAGATCAGGAATTTCCTGCCGATCACGACCTTGGGCGGTCATGAGATCTCGTTCACCAACTCGGCGCTGTTCATGCTGATCGTCGTTGGCGGCGTCTCTGCTCTGCTCATTGGCGCCACGGCGCCACGCGCGGTCGTCCCTGGACGGCTGCAATCCGTCGCCGAATTGTCCTACGAGTTCGTCGCCAATACGCTGCGCAGCTCCGCGGGCACCGAGGGCATGCGCTTCTTCCCTTTTGTGTTCACGCTGTTCATGTTCGTGCTGGCCGCCAACCTGATTGGACTGATTCCCTACTCGTTCACGGTGACGAGCCAGATCATCATTACCGCGGCGTTGGCGCTGCTCGTGTTCTTCATCGTGGTCGGCTACGGCTTCTGGCGCCACGGCCTGCACTTTCTCAACTTGTTCGTACCGTCGGGCGTGCCCTGGTTCTTTCTGCCGCTGATCGTGCCCATCGAGGTGCTGTCGTTCCTCTCGCGGCCGGTCTCTCACAGCGTGCGTCTGTTCGCCAACATGCTGGCCGGCCACATCACGCTGCAGGTCTTCGCCGGTTTCATCATCATGCTCGCGGGCGCAGGAGTGCTGGGCTGGTTCGGTGCGTTGCTACCGTTCGTCATGGTGGTGATGCTGACCGCGCTCGAACTCCTGGTCGCGTTCCTGCAGGCTTACGTCTTCGCCATCCTCACCTGCATCTATCTCAACGATGCGATACACCCGGGCCACTGACGGCCCGCTACCACAACCCCGAAAAGGAGCTTTCCCATGGATCCGACCGCCGCAAAGTACATTGGGGCCGGCATTGCCTGCATCGGTATGGGCGGCGCCGGCGTCGGCGTCGGCATAATCTTCGGCAACTATCTGGCGGCCGCGCTGCGCAATCCGTCCGCGGCGCAAGGCCAGTTCGGCAACCTGATTTTCGGGTTCGCCATCACCGAAGCGCTCGGCATCTTCTCACTGCTCATCGCGTTGCTGCTGCTGTTCGCGCTCTGACGCTTTAGCCGGCAAGACGCCTCGCCATGGCCGCAACGACGACCAGCACCGAAGCTCCCGGGGGACATGGCGGATTTCCGCCGTTCCAGAGCGAGAATTTCCTGTCCCAGCTCATCTGGCTGGCGGTGACGTTCGTGCTGCTCTACGCGCTGATGTCGCGGATCGCTCTGCCGCGGATCGCCGGAATCCTCGCCGACCGCGGCAAGCGCATCGCCGACGATATTGCGGTGGCGAATCGTTTGAAGGAGCAGTCGGACGCGGCTCATGCGGCGTATGAAAAAGCGCTCGCCGATGCCCGCGGCCGCGCCCAGGCGATCGCCAACGCCACCCGCGAGCAGCAAGCGGCGGCCGCAGAGGCGACCAATAAGCAGCTGGAAGCGCAGTTGCACGAACGCATCGCTGCAGCCGAGCAGTCGATCGCGGCAAGCCGCACGGCAGCGATGAGCAACGTCAGTAGCATCGCCAGCGACACCGCTGCGGCAATCGTCGAACGTCTGATCGGTCAGGCGCCGGCCGCACATGACATCGCTGCCGCGGTCAGCGAAATCATGAAGCGCTGAGGACCCATCTATGCCCGCACCGGAAGCCTGGGTCGCCATCGCCTTTCTGTGCTTTCTAGGCCTGCTCGCCTATCTCGGCGTCCACCGCAAGGTGATCAAGTTGCTTGATCAGCGCCAGACGCGCATCAAGGGCGAGCTCGACGAGGCCAGAAGGCTGCGCGATGAGGCGCAGGCGCTACTCGCCGACTTCGAGCGCAAAGGACGCGCGGCCGAAAGCGAGGCCGAAGCCATCATCGCCAGCGCCAAGACCGAAGCCGAACGCCTCGCTACCGAAGCCAAGTTGCGCATGGAAGACTTCGTGGCGCGCCGCACCAAAATGGCGGAGGCGAAGATCTCCCAGGCCGAGGCGCAGGCGCTTGCCGATGTGCGTTCCGCCGCGGCCGATGCCGCCGTCTCCGCCGCGGAGAAAATCCTTTCCGCCGCCGCCAAAGGCAAGGTGGCCGAGGAGCTGCTCGTGCGGGGCATTGAGGACGTGAAATCGAAATTCAATTGATGCAGTGCGAATGATGCAGCGCAAAACCCCCGCGCTGCCGCCTAAGCTATCAACAGGCTGCGCCAATTCCTGTGCATAATGCCGCCTAGCCCCGGCTACGGTCTTTGAATACCGCCGTTGTCCATTATCGTCATACTGCTGAGTCCTCGCAAAGCCGGACGGTTGCTCACCATTTCGGCCCAAGCATCGGAGGGACCAGTGGTCATCTTCGATTGCAACGGCGTTCTCGTTGATAGCGAGCCGATAGCGACCGCGGTACTCTCTAGGGCACTCGCGTCCGTTGGCATCAAGGCGCCGCCGCAGGCACTGGCGCGCCGCTTTAGCGGACGCCGTCCATCAGATATTTTCTACGCCATCGAACAAACCACGGGCAGGAGACTTCCGAAGGACTTCGGTGACAAGGTTGCGGCCGAAGTCCTGCGCCGGTTGCGCACGGAGTTGCGTCCCATCCCCTATGTAACGCGGGCGCTGACGTGGATACGCGGCCCGAAGGCGGTCGCGTCGTCCTCACCGTTCGACCGCATCAAGCTCAGCCTGGAAGTCACGGACCTCATAGGCTTCTTCTGTGGCCGCTTGTTTTCGGCGAGCCGCGTCAAGAGAGGCAAGCCAGCCCCCGACCTGTTCCTGCTTGCCGCTCAGCAAATGCAGGTGCCCCCGTCGCAGTGCATCGTAGTGGAGGATTCCGTACCCGGTATCACCGCGGCCGCAGCGGCGGGAATGACGCCGATCGCCTTTGTGGGCGGCAGCGAGGCGGCAGGCCACCTTGCCGGCGAACTCTCCAACGCCGGCGCACGTGCCATCGTGGCGGACATGCGGCACCTGCACGGCACGATCACCAGCCTGCGCGGTTGGTAGGGGCCAGCATCATCGAACGCTGTGAAGTGCAGGCACACGGTCCTAATACGAAATAACCTACCCCGTGCCCGGCGCCGGTTTGGGTGCCGGCTTGCGCGCAGGTTTGGGCTTTGGCTTCTGGTCGACTTCCGCCGCAAGCGGATCAAAGCCGATATAGACGATATAGTGCTCGAGCACTTTGGAAGACGGCGGCAGCGGAAAGCTCAGTCCGTCCTCCACATGGGCGAAGGTTGGATTATCGTTCGCCGACTGCACTGTCACCGGAATGTGGATCAGCTTGGTGACGATCGGTTTAGCCCCCGCTGGCGATTCGTCCACGACGGCGATGCGCAGCGGCACATCGATATTGCCGGGGCCGCCCGCCGGTCCGAGAATAATGCGCCCTTCCACGCCGATCTTCATGATCATCTGCCCGGCAACCACCGAGCATTGGCGTGCGGCGCGCACGAAGGTGCCCTGATATTTCAGCGCCATTGCTCCGGTGTTGTCGCCGCCTTCGCCGATGACCAGCGTTGCAGCGCCTTCGCGGATCTGGATGTACGGGCACTCGACATCCGCCGGTGCTCCGGCCACGGCCTGCGGCGTATTTGCCGTTGAGCCTGAAAAGAAGTTCGCCAGGTAGCCGGGAGAGGACAAGCCCCCCGCCACAGGCCCGGCCGGGGGCGGAGTCGAAGACCCGCCGGCTACCGGCCCGGCAGGACCGGAAGACCCGCCAGCCACCGGTGGGGCCGACGCGGCAGGCCCGCCAAAGATGCTGCCACCGCCACAGCCCGACGCAAGAAGGGAGAGCGACAGCAAAGCCGCGATCGCGAATCGATCGCACCAACGCATGGAATTACCGTCCCCGCGCATGTCCCGCTCACTGCCAAACTGCGGCTAAACCGCACCAAATCGCGGCTAAGCCACGCGCGACTCCCTGGATGATACCAAACGAACCGTGACCATCCCAAGGCGCCTTACTTCGCGCCCTCTAAGACAGTTTGGTTAAGACTTTGCCACATTCTGTAAGCGTGCATAAAGCAGGTGGTCCTGCCAGATGCCGTTGATGCACAGGTACTCGTGCGCGTAGCCCTCGCGTACGAAGCCGGTCTTCTCCAAAAGGCGGATGGAGCCCGCGTTGGTCGGAATGCAAGCCGCTTCCAAGCGATGCAACCGCAGCGTTGCGAACGCGAACGGAATCACGGCACGCACCCCCGCGGTCATGTAGCCGCAGCGCACGTACGGCCGCCCCATCCAGTAGCCGAGATTGCCGGCCTGGGCGACGCCGCGGCGGATATTGGCGAGCGTCAATCCGCCCACCAACGCGCCATCGGTGTTGCGAACGATGAGGAATGCGTAGCCCTGGTCGGTCCGTAGATCCTCCGCATAGCGCCTTATCCGGCGCCGGAACGAACCGCGGGTGAGATCGTCTGCCGGCCACGTGGGTTCCCAGGGCATGAGAAACGCACGGCTTGCCTCGCGCAGCGCTGCCCACTCGTTGTAGTCGGTCATCTGCGGCGTCCGCAGCGTGACGCCCTCGCCGCCGATCGAGGCCAGCGGCTCGGAAAAATTAATGGTGCGGAAAAACGCCATTGGGGGACTATCGGCGCCTGGGCTTCAGGGCGTCATGCGGCACGGCGCGTGAGACTCTCGGCAATCGCGGCCGCGCTTGCAAGCCCCGAGCCGAGGCCAAGCACGGCTGTTGCCTGCTTGCCGGATGCCAGCAACCGACGTCCAGCGGCGCGGGCGCTTTCGAACGTGACCGCTTCGATCTTGGCGACCAGTTCGTCAGTCGGAATAGGCCGGCCTTGGGTCATCATCTGACGTGCGAGTTGCCCGATGCGCTCGCCGGAGCTTTCCAGCGCCATCAGGAGCCCGGCCTTCATCTGCGCCTTGGCGCGCGCGATTTCAGACTCCGAAAGAGTCTCCGTCGTGTTGGCGATCTCCTCGACGATGAGACGCATCAACTCGGAAGTGTCGGCCGCGTCGGTACCGGCGTAGAGACCGAACATGCCGACGTCAGAATACGGCATGTGGAAGGAATAGATCGAATAACACAGCCCGCGCTTTTCGCGGGCCTCCTGGAATAGCCGCGACGACATTCCGCCGCCGAGCACATTGGTGAAGGCCTGCAGTGAGTATAGCGCGGGATCCTTCAACGGCACGCCGGGAAGCGCCAGCGCAATGTGGACCTGTTCGAGGTCACGCTCCTCGACGTGAATGCCGCCGCCAAAGCTCGCGGGCTCGGGCAGCGGGCCTGCAGGGCCATTGAAGCTCGAAAAACGCCGTTCCACCTCGGCGACCACCGCCTCATGGTCGACGGCGCCGGCCGCAGCCACCACCATCTCCGGGCCACGGTAGTTCCTCGTCAGGTACTCGCGCAGCTTGGTCGCGTCGAACGACCGAACCGTCTTCGCGGTGCCGAGAATGGAGCGGCCGAGTGGCTGATCCGGAAAAGCGACGCCCTGCAGGTTTTCGAAAATGAGATCGTCCGGAGCGTCAGCGACCGCGCCGATCTCCTGCACGATGACGCTCTGCTCGCGGGCGAGTTCGTCGCGGTCAAAGGCCGGTTCGGACAAAATGTCGGACAGCACGTCGAGCGCGAGCGGCACGTCGGCTCTGAGAACCCGCGCGTAAAACGCCGTGGTCTCCGCGCCGGTCGCGGCGTTGAGATCGCCGCCGACGGCCTCGATCTCCTCGGCGATCTGGCGCGCGGTGCGCCGCCGCGTGCCTTTGAACGCCATGTGTTCGAGCAAATGCGAGATGCCGTTTTCGTCCCGCCGTTCATCGCGGCTGCCGGCGCTGACCCATACGCCGAGCGAGGCGGTCTCAAGATGCGGCATCGTATCCGTCACCACGTCGATGCCGGATTTCAAGGTCGTCACCGCAACGCTCATGCTGCCGCTCCTTCTTGTGCGGCACGGCTCGTCGACAGGACGAAACGCTCAACCGCTGACTGGTCCGCCGGCAGCACGGTGACGCGCTCCTCGCGGGTATCGAGATCGGACAACCATTCCGGCAGGACCGGCCGTACGCCGCAGGCGGCCTCGACCGCATCGGGAAATTTGGCCGCGTGCGCGGTGGACAACACCACCATCGGCACGCCCGAATCGCGCACCTCCTTCTCGGCGACCGCGAGGCCTACCGCCGTATGCGGATCGATGAAGTTGCCGGTTTCGCGCTTGACCGCGCGGATCGTCGCGGCGACCTCATCCTCGTCGGCACGATCGGCAGCGAACAAGGCGCGAATCTGCGACAGCGCCCGCGCCGACAGTGTGAACTTCCGCGACTGCGCCAGCGAACCCATGAGCGCCCGTATGGCGTTGCCGTCGCGGTTATAGGCGTCGAACAACAACCGCTCGAAGTTCGATGAAACCTGGATGTCCATGGACGGCGAAGTGGTGGGGACCACAGAGCGCAGTTCATAAGTGCCGGTCGCCAACGTCCGCACCAGGATGTCGTTGACGTTGGTGGCGATCATCAACCGGTCGATGGGCAAGCCCATCCGCAGCGCCACGTAACCCGCATAGACATCGCCGAAGTTGCCGGTCGGCACCGTGAAGGCCACCTTGCGGTAAGGCGCGCCCAGCGCCACCGCGGCGGTGAAATAATAAACGGCCTGCGCCACGATCCGCGCCCAATTGATGGAGTTGACACCGGACAGCCGCACCCGATCGCGAAAGTCGCCGTGGTTGAACATCGCCTTCACGAGCGCCTGGCAATCGTCGAACGTGCCCTCGATGGCGACCGCTCTGACGTTTGCGGCGTTCACCGTCGTCATCATCCGGCGTTGCACGTCGGAAATGCGCCCCTGCGGGAACAGGACGATGAGGTCGACCTGGTCGCGGTCACGGAACGCTTCGACGGCCGCGCCGCCCGTATCGCCCGATGTGGCCACCACGATAGTGCGCCGCTCATTGCGCGCGGACAGAACATGATCCATCAGCCGCGCCAGGAGCTGCATCGCTATGTCTTTGAACGCCAGCGTCGGCCCGTGAAACAGCTCGAGCGCGAATGTATTGACGTTGAGCTGCGTCAGCGGTGCGACCGCGGGATGACGAAAGTTGCCATAGGCCTCGCGCACCATGCGCGCGAGATCGGCCTCTCTGATCGAATCGTCAGCAAACCGCCGGATCACCTCCACGGCGACTTCCACATAGGGACGGCCGGCGAAGGACAGGATGGTCTGCGGCTCGATCCGCGGCCAGGTCTGCGGCACGTAGAGGCCGCCGTCGCGGGCCAGCCCCGCGAGCATCACCTCGGCAAAGCCAGGCGACTTGGCCTCGCCCCTCGTGGAAACGTGACGCACTGGGGTCTTCCGCGCGCGCCGATGCGAGCCTCGGCGCCCCTGTTAAGTTATTGATTTAACTGCATTATCTCTGGACGACAAAGGAGCCGCCCAGCGCTTGCGACCGACACACTAATAGAAAAGCCGATGCTTTCACAAGGAACGTGAAACGCTCCGCCGTGGCGGCGACGCTGCTGCTTCGACCGACTTGTCGCGGGCAGATCCGAAAGCCCAAGTACCGAAAATCACTACCAAAACGATGGCGAGACCATACCACGTCAGAGCATATTGCAGATGGTTATCGGGTAATTCCACAACCAACTTCCCCGGCTGCGGCAATCCTCCCGGCGGCGCCGGACTCTCCTCTTCAACATAGAAGGGCGCCACCGGCCCAAGGCTCGTCCCAAGATCCTTGGCGGCGGCGATCGCCTGCGGATCGCGGGAGAACCACAGATTATTCGCCGGCTCATCGTTCGGCGTGAACCAATGGCGGGTGTCGGGCCAGCGCATCGCGCCCATGATCTGAAGCGGACCCGATACCTCGCCTTCGGGGCGGGACTTCGGGTCTTGCCGGTTTTCAGGCACGAAGCCACGATTGACCATCACGATGCCGCCATCGGCCAGCCGCCCCGGTGTGAAGACCCAGTAGCCGGGGCTCGACACGTCGGGACGAAACGCGGAAGGCGCGGCGAAGACGAACGCCTCCTTTGTATTGTCGAAGGCGACGGTGAGTATCACCCGGCGATATTCGTTATCTTTCTGATCGAGACTTGGCCACGCGGCACGGGGCGGCAATACGGCCGGCGGCGCGGCAAGCTGCGCGTTCAGCGTCGCGATCAAGGCTTCCTTCCAGGCCTTGCGTTGCAGCTGCCAAGTTCCAAGGCCGATGAGAACCACAAACGCCAGCAGGGCCGGAACCAACAAACCGGTCCACGATCGCCGGCGCGTTCCCTCCGCGCTCATGGCGCGCCGGTCCCGCCGAAACGCCCCTCCTCGGCCTTGTGATAGTACTGCAGCGCGATCATCAGCCCCTTCATGGGCCGTAACGGCCCGAGGGTGACGATAAAAATCAAAGGCAGCCACAGCACCGCGTGGACCCAGTACGGCGGGCTATACAGAACCTCCGTCACCAGGGCTGCGCCGACCACGATGAAGCCCGCGAAAAACATGATGAACACGGCCGGGCCGTCACCGGCATCGGCGAACCCATAATCGAGCCCGCAGACATCGCAACGCGGCCGCAACGTCAGGAATCCCTGGAACAGCTTCCCCTTGCCGCAGCGCGGACAAGCGCATGACAAGCCGGCGCGGATCGATCCGGAAAGCGTCGTGATCGTATCTTGGCTCATGCTCTTTCCATCACCCCGATGCGCGGCGCGAAACGCCGGGCTTCGAAGGTGGCGGCCCGCAAGCTCATCGGCCGTTCATCCTTCGAGGCTCGTCTCTTCGTACCTCAGGATGACGGAATTGGGACGTCCTACCCGCCCACTGGTCCCTGGCCCCACACATAGATGCAGGCAAACAGGAACAGCCAGACTACGTCGACGAAGTGCCAGTACCAGGCCGCGAACTCAAAGCCGAGGTGCTGCGTCGGCGTGAATTGACCGGCCAAGGCGCGGAACAGACAGACGATCAGGAAGATCGAGCCGATGATGACGTGCGCGCCGTGAAATCCCGTCGCCATGAAGAACGTGGCGCCGTAGATATTGCCCGAATAATGAAATGCTGCGTGCCCGTACTCCCAGGCCTGCACGCAGGTGAACGTGAGCCCCAGCGCGATGGTGCAGATAAGGCCCTGGATCAACCCCTTGCGGTCGTTCTCGAGCAGTGAGTGATGCGCCCAGGTCACCGTCGTGCCCGAGGTGAGCAGAATCAGGGTGTTGAGCAGCGGCAAATGCCAGGGATCGAATGTCTCGATGCCATGGGGCGGCCAGGTCCCAGGGGTCGGGCAGCCCTGGGTGACCGAGCTGCCAAATCCGCATCCGAGCATAATGTCACGCGTGTAGTCCTGCACGTCGGCGGGGAACAGGGCGGTGTTGAAATAAGCCCAGAACCACGCGACGAAGAACATGACCTCAGACGCGATGAAGAGGATCATGCCGTAGCGGTGCGAGATCTGGACGACGCGGGTGTGATCGCCTTCGACCTCCGCCTCGAAGATAACGTCGCGCCACCAGCCGATCATCGTGTAGGCCACGCCGATCAGGCCAACGCCGAGAATAAGCGACGCGTACGGAACCAAATTGTGCATCCACAGGATAAGACCGAGCGCGGTGATGAAGGCGCCGGTGGCGCCGATCGCGGGCCACGGACTGGGATTGACCAGATGATAGTCGTGGTGCGGTTTGGCATGCGCGGCATCGGCCATCGTCATCGTCTCCAGTTTATCTTTCAGATACGGCCAGATTTTTCCTGAGCCGCGCTTTGGGTCACCGGCGATTCCGGCTCACGCACCGGATAAAAGGTGTAGGAGAGCGTGATCGTACTGACTCCGTCCTGTTCGGAATCCTTAGCGAGCTTGGGATCGACGTAGAACACCACCGCCATGTCGCGCGTTTCACCGGGCTTCATGGTCTGCTGGGTGAAACAGAAGCAATTGATCTTCTCGAAGTAGATGCCCACGGTCGGCGGACTGACATTGTAACCGGCCTGCCCGACGGTGACTCGGGCCGCTTCGTTGATGACCTTGTAGTAGACGGTCACCACCTGCCCGAGCCGCACGTCGATGGTGTTCCTTTCAGGCTCGAAACGCCACGGCAGCCCGCCGGCCACGTTTGAATCGAAGCGTACCGTGATGGTGCGCGCGGATTGCTGCTTCGGGAGCGACTTTGCCACCTGGGTGGTGCCGCCAAAGCCTGTGGTGCGGCAGAACCAGGAATAAAGCGGCACCGCCGCAAACGACACGCCGACCATCACCGCAACGAAACCGCCGCACAGGAAGGCGACAAGGAAGTCGCGGCTTCTTGCCCGCTGCGGTTCTTGTCGTTTGGTCGGTTCATTCATGGTCGCTGGTTCGCCGGATTGCCCTGGATGCTGCACTACATAGGTCTGGTCTGCACGCCGGAGCCGAGCCGGACGAGAGTCACCAGGAATATCAGGACCACAAAGGCCCCGAGCGCCAGCGCGATCGCGACCGAACGCGCGCGACGCGCGCGGAGCTGCTGCTCCGTCAGCCTGATGCCGGTCTCCCCGTGGGTGCCCGGTTTGTCGACATCGTTCATGAGTTCGCTCACTACCGTCATGCCGCGAAGTGGCCTAACAGCCCTCCCGACATACGGTCGACCAGCAGCATGGCAAACAGCGCAAACAAATAGAGGATCGAGAAGCCAAACAGCTGCTTGCTGGCCACATGCCCGCTTCGCTCTCTCCACACGCGTAGCGCCAGCGCGATCATACAGGCGCCGAGCGTCAACGCGGCGATCCCGTACGTCGCCCCCGCATAGCCGATCAGCCAGGGCGTAACGCCAAGGGGCGCCAGGATCAGCGTGTAGAGTAAAATCTGGCGGCGCGTTTCCTGCTCGCCGGCGACCACCGGCAGCATGGGGATGCCGGCGCGCACGTAATCCTCGACACGGTAGAGTGACAGCGCCCAGAAGTGCGGCGGTGTCCAAAAGAAGATGATGAGGAACAGCAGGATCGGTTCAAGCGCCAGCGTCCCGGACGCCGCCGCCCAGCCGATCACCGGCGGCAGCGCTCCCGCAGCACCGCCGATGACGATGTTCTGCGGGGTCGAGCGCTTCAGCCAGACCGTATAGATCGCAACATAAAAGAAAATCGTGAAGGCGAGCAGCGCCGCGGCGAGCACGTTCACCAGCAGTCCCAGTGTGACGACCGAGAAAACCGCCAGCGTGAAGCCGAAACCCGCCGCCTCACCGGGCGTGACACGGCCGCGCGGTATCGGCCGGCCGGCAGTACGCCCCATGAGCGCGTCGATGTCGGCGTCGTACCACATGTTGAGCGCGCCGGCAGCGCCAGCGCCAACAGTGATGCACAACAGGGCGGCAAAACCGATCACCGGATGGACATGGCCGGGCGCGATCAAGAGCCCGACCAGCGCGGTGAATACCACGAGCGACATCACCCGCGGCTTCATCAGCTCAAAGTAATCGCCGACGCCCGCAATTGAGGGCTCAGCGCGCGCCAGCGTGATGCTCATCGGATCAGCGGCAATGTTTCATATTGGTGGAAAGGCGGCGGCGAGGGCAGCGTCCATTCCAGCGTGGTCGCGCCGGGCCCCCAAGGATTGGCTGCCGCCCGCTCCTTGCGCATGAAGGCGAGCGCCAAGCCGTAGAAGAAAACCAGCGTGCCGAAACCGGAGATATACGAGCCGATCGAGGAGACGAAATTCCAGCCCGCGAATGCATCCGGGTAATCGACGTAGCGGCGCGGCATGCCGGCGAGACCGAGGAAGTGCTGCGGGAAGAACGCCACGTTGACTCCGATGAAGGTGAGCCAGAAGTGCAGCTTGCCGATCGGCTCGCTGTACATGTAGCCGGTTATCTTCGGGAACCAGTAGTACCAGCCGCCGAAGATGGCGAACACGGCGCCGAGCGACAGCACGTAATGGAAGTGAGCGACGACGTAATAGGTGCCGTGCAGCTCGCGATCGACGCCGGCATTGGCCAGCACTACGCCGGTCACGCCGCCGATGGTGAACAGGAAAATGAACCCGACCGCCCACAGCATGGGAGTCTTGAACTCGATCGAGCCACCCCACATCGTGGCGATCCAGGAAAAGATCTTCACGCCGGTCGGCACCGCGATCACCATCGTGGCGGCAATGAAATAGGCCTGCACGGTCGCCGACATGCCGACGTTGTACATGTGATGGGCCCAGACGACGAAGCCGATGCCGCCGATCGACACCATCGCATAGGCCATACCCAGATAGCCGAACACAGGCTTGCGCGAGAAGGTCGAGACGATCTGGCTGATCATGCCGAAGCCGGGCAGGATCAGGATGTAGACTTCGGGATGGCCGAAGAACCAGAACAGATGCTGGAACAACAGCGGATCGCCGCCGCCCTGCGGATCGAAGAAGGTGGTGCCGAAATTGCGGTCGGTGAGCAGCATGGTGATGGCGCCGGCGAGCACCGGCAGCGCCAACAAGAGCAGGAACACCGTCACCAGGATCGACCACACGAACAACGGCATCTTATGCATGGTCATGCCGGGCGCGCGCATGTTGAAGATCGTGGTGATGAAGTTGATGGCGCCAAGGATCGACGAGGCGCCGGCAAGATGGATCGACAGGATGACGAAATCCACCGCCGGGCCGGGATGGCCGGAAGTTGATAGCGGCGCATAAATCGTCCAGCCAGTTCCGGCGCCCAGCGTGCCGGGTTCGCCCTCGACCAGCATAGAGAGCAAGAGCAGCGCGAACGACGCCGGCAAGAGCCAGAACGATATGTTGTTCATGCGCGGGAACGCCATGTCGGGCGCGCCGATCATGAGCGGAACCATCCAATTGCCGAAGCCGCCGATCATCGCCGGCATGACCACAAAGAAGATCATGATCAGTCCGTGCGCAGTGACGAACACGTCGTAGATGTGCGTCTCGTGGAAAATCTGGATGCCTGGATACATCAGCTCAGCGCGGATCGCGATCGACAGCGAGCCACCGATCAGGCCGGCAATCATCGCGAACACAAGATACATCGTGCCGATGTCCTTGTGGTTCGTCGAGTAGACGAAACGGCGCCAGCCATGCGGAATCTCGTGGCCGCCCTCATCACCGTGCGCCGCGTGTGCCATCGTATCCATTTTTACTTCCTTCGTTGGCGGCCGACTGTGTGGTCGGATCAAAGCTCATTCAGTGCGACGGGACCCCGGCCGCCGCGACTGCGGTTCGCGGGCCGGTCTCGTTTTCGGCGGGATGCGCTTGGGCTGCGAGCCAAGCGGCGAAGTCGGCATCGCTCACGACCCGAACCGCAATCGGCATGAACGAATGATCCTTGCCGCACAGTTCGGAACACTGGCCGTAGAACATGCCTTCGGTCGTCGCTTTGAACCAGGTGTCGTTGATGCGGCCGGGAACGGCGTCGATCCTGATGCCGAACGACGGCACATTGAAAGAATGGATCACGTCCGCGCCCGTTATGATGATGTGTACGACTTTGTTCACCGGCACGACCATCTCGTTATCGACCGTCAGCAGGCGCGGCTGATCGGGCTTGAGCTCCTTGTCGGGAACCATCACCGAATTGATCTCGAGGTTGTTGTTGTCGGGATAGACGTAGGTCCAGAACCACTGCTTGCCGGTCACCTTTACGGTCAGATCCGGCTTCGGGACATCGAGCTGGATGAACAAGAGCCGGAACGAGGGCACGGCGATCGTCGCCAAGATGATGACCGGCACGATGGTCCAAAGGACTTCAAGCACCGTGTTGTGCGTGGTGCGCGTGGGCGTCGGATTTGCGCGCGCGTTGAAGCGCACAATGATGATCAAGAGCAGGATCAGAACGAAGCCCGAAATTCCGGCGATGATCCAAAGCAGGACATTATGAAACCACGTGATGTCGGACATGATCGGCGTGGCCGAATCCTGCAGGCCAATCTCCCACGGCGACGGCTGGCCTAGCCCGGCGAGCGCCGCGCTTACGCCTGAGAGCAGCACAGCGGCTGTCACCGCAATAACGGCCAAGCGTGAGAACACCTTCATCTGTCTCTATGCTCCCTATTTTGAGCTCGGCCATAACTGTGGACGAAGTGCGCACGAGCATTTGGCGCAGACCGCGACAGTTTGACCTGCCTGCCTTTGGCCCAGCTCCCGGTTGCGTCCGCGGGGAAACGGCCGAAGAGGAAGCGAGAGGGTCTGAATTCCTTGCAGGCATCGGCGGGACTTGAGGGAATCCCAGTTCCTCAAACCACAAATCGGGGCCTGCTGCAATGCACTGATCGCCGTTAAAGGACCCAGCCTGCCGCCGAGCATAAGCGACCCCCGACAGGGGCGGCCGGGGGAACCGGCGTGACCTTGGCGTGGCCACAATGCCGTGGTTTCGACCAACCTTGACACGGTGAGGTCAGCATGTACGCAGGCGCGCGCGGCGGACAGGCCGCCCCTGTGATTCGTGACAGCCAACCTGCCGGGGGCGTCTTCAGGGGCGGCTGGCGAGGGAAACGACATCAATGGCGATACGCGATCTCGGACGGCTGCCGCGGACCCTGGTGCGAGCCATGGCTTCGGCGCTCGCCGGCGCTGCCATCCTGCTCGCGGCCATGACGGCTGGCGGCGGCCAAGCGGCCGCCCAGGGAGTCGTCCGCTCGGTCTCGGGCGATTGGCAGATCCGCTGTGAGACGCCGCCCGGCGCGCAGGGCGAGCAATGCGCGTTGATGCAGAGTGTGACGGCGGAGGATCGACCCAATGTCGGGCTGACCGTGCTCGTGCTCAAAATTGCCGACCTGAAGAGCCGACTAATGCGCGTCGTCGCGCCGCTCGGCGTCATCCTGCCGTCGGGACTGGGCCTGAAGATCGACAATGCCGACGTCGGACGCGCCGGCTTCGTCAAATGCCTGCCGAATGGCTGCCTTGCCGAAATCAACATGGACGACAAATTGATCAGTCAACTGCGCAGTGGCCAGACTGCGACCTTCATCATCTTCCAGTCGCCCGAGGAAGGCATTGGTTTCCCCATGAGCCTTAAGGGCTTCGGCGAAGGCTTCGACAAGCTGCCCTGATCCGAACCCGGGAACAGGGGCTGGCGCCGCGAAATTCCACGTAATCGTTGAACAATCTGGCGGCCTCGCGCGTAACTGAGTGGGCCCCTCGCCAGGCACGGCGGAAGCAACTATCTAGGTGTCGACAAGCACCAGGATGCTGCCATGAGCAATGCCGCCACCTCCCTGATCGACCGCGCCGGGCTGGACCGGCCGCGGCTCGCCAAAATCATTTCGCGCGGCCTCGACGGCGCCGACGATGGCGAGCTTTTTCTCGAATATCGTCAGGCCGAGGTGCTGATGTTCGACAATGGCCGCCTGAAGCAGGCGACCTACGATACGTCGCAAGGGTTCGGGCTCCGTGCCGTCAAGGACGAGGCGGTCGGGTACGCGCACGCCTCCGACCTATCGGAAGCGGCGATCGAGCGGGCGGCCGACGCCGTGCGCGCGGTCAAGGGCGGCTACTCGGGGCGCTACGCCGCGGCTCCGGCGCGCACCAATGCCAAGCTCTATGGCGAGGACAGCCCGCTCGGCGGCCCCACCTTCGAGGCCAAAGCGCGGTTACTGGAAACGATCGACGCCTACGCCCGCGCCAAGGACCCGCGCGTGCGCCAAGTCACGGCGAGTCTAGCGGCGACCTGGCAGGCCGTCGAAATTCTGCGGGCTGATGGCGAGACCTATCGCGACGTACGGCCGTTGGTTCGCGTCAGCGTCTCGGTAGTGGTTGGCGAGGGCGACCGCCAGGAAACCGGCAGCGCCGGCTATGGCGGCCGCGAAGGCTACGAGGGATTTCTGCAGACCGACGCATGGCAGGGCGCGGCCGACGACGCGGTACGTCAGGCGCTGATCAATCTGAGGTCCGTACCGGCGCCGGCCGGCGAGATGGACGTGGTGCTCGGCCCGGGTTGGCCCGGCGTCATGCTGCACGAGGCGGTCGGCCACGGACTAGAAGGCGACTTCAACCGTAAGAAGACATCGGCTTTCGCCGGCCTGATGGGGCAACAGGTCGCAGCCAAAGGCGTTACCGTCGTCGACGACGGCACCATGGCGCTGCGCCGCGGTTCGCTGTCGATCGACGACGAAGGCACGCCGACAAGCCGCACCGTACTCATCGAGGACGGCATCCTGGTCGGCTATATGCAGGATCGCCAGAACGCCCGGCTAATGCGCATGAAGCCGACCGGCAACGGCCGCCGCGAAAGTTTCGCCCACGTGCCGATGCCACGCATGACCAATACCTACATGCTCGCCGGCGATCGCGAGCCCGGTGAAATCATCGCCTCGGTCAAGGACGGCATTTATGCCGTGCATTTCGGCGGCGGTCAGGTCGATATCACATCGGGCAAATACGTATTCCAATGCACCGAGGCCTATCGGATCGAAAACGGCAAAGTCGGCGCGCCGATCAAGGGCGCCATGCTGATCGGCAACGGCCCGACGGACCTGCATCGCGTCTCCATGGTCGGCAATGACCTTGCGCTCGACAACGGCATCGGCACCTGCGGCAAGAACGGCCAGGGCGTTCCCGTCGGCGTCGGCCAGCCGACGTTGCGCATCGACCGCATCACAGTGGGCGGGACCGGCTGACACAGCACCCAAGAGAATGATGAGCAAGCGAGTCCGTCATGAGTGTATCTCGATATAGCCAGCCGTCGGCCGAGCCCTCTCGGGTGGCGCGTTGGACCAAATCCATCGCCGACGTGCTCACGGTTTTGTTGGTCGTCATCGCCGCCAAGACGGCTATCGCCGAACCGTACTACGTACCGTCCGGCTCCATGGAACCGACCCTGGAGATCGGTGATGAGCTGATCGCGACCAAATATCCTTACGGCTACAGCTCCTCCTCTCTGCCGACGTTTGTCACGCTTCCGGACACACAGCGCATTTTCGGCGCGTTGCCGCGCCGCGGCGATGTGGTGGTCTTTCGCTGGCCCGGCGATCGGTCGCAGATTTGGGTCAAGCGCGTCGTTGCACTTCCCGGCGACCGCGTCTCGATGCGCGACGGACAGCTTTGGATCAACGGTGTACCCATCGGCCTGAAGGCCGATGGATTAGGCCAGATGGAAACTGAGAATGGTTCCCATCAAACGGTCGCGCGCTTCACCGAGACCCTTCCGGGGGGCCGCCAACACACGATTTTCAAATCGAACGAGTTCGATCCGCTCGACGACACGCCCGAAACCGTTGTGCCGCCCGGCAATCTATTCGTCATGGGCGACAATCGCGACAACTCGGCGGACAGCCGGGTCGCCGTCAGCGCGGGCGGCGTGGGCTTCCTGCCCGTGGGCGACCTCGTCGGTCGGGTGGATGCACTCGTTGGCTCGTGGGATCTGGCGGCCAAAAACAAGCCGGTCTGGGAGTGGCCCTCCGGATTTCGGCCTTCTCGCTTCTTCACTGCGGTTCGATAGCGACAGCAATGCCATCAAGCGCCTGTGCGCTCTGACTTAGGCTCGGAAGTGCTTCGATAGCTTGAGCCCCTGCGCCTGATAGTTGGAGCCAATGCCGGTGCCGTAGAGCTGGTCCGGGCGCGCCAGCATTTTTTCAAAAACCAGGCGGCCGACGACTTGCCCGTGCTCGAGGATAAACGGCACCTCGCGCGATCTCACTTCCAGCACCGCGCGCGCACCAAGCCCGCCGGCCCCCGCATAGCCGAAGCCCGGATCGAAGAAGCCCGCATAGTGCACGCGAAATTCGCCGACCAATGGGTCGAACGGCACCATTTCGGCCGCGTAGTCGGGTGGAACCTGCACGGCCTCGGTGGAGGCAAGGATATAGAACTCGTCTGGATCGAGGATCAGACTCCTGTCCGCGCGCGCCGCGATCGGTTCCCAGAAATCGGCGACTTCGTAGGCGGCACGGTGCTCGACATCGATCACGGCGGTGTGGCGCTTGGCGCGATAGCCGACGATGCCACCTTGCTGGCGGGAGAGATCGATACTGACAGCAATGCCGTCTCCCATGACCGCTTCAGCGCGATCGACCAGCCGCTCGCGCGCATGCAGCGCGCGCAAGGCCTCGGCATTGAGAGCCGCATCGCCCCGATGCAACCGCATTTGCGACAGCCGCGTGCCTTCGCGTACGAGGATCGGAAAGGTCTTCGGGCTGATCTCGGCGTAGAGCGGGCCGTGATATCCGCCGGCGACGCGATCGAAGCCACGCGTCTCGTCCGCGATCACGCGGGTGAACACGTCGAGCCGTCCCGTGGAGCTTTTCGGATTCGTGGCCGCCGCGATGTCGGCCGGAAGCGCGAGCCGCTCGATCAGCGGCACGATATAGACGCAGTTGGTTTCCAGCACCGCACCGTTGGCAAGTGCGAATTCATGCAGCTTTAGTTCCTTGATGCGCTGCGCCACCGTGATGCCAGGGCCGGGCAAAAAACTCGCGCGCACGCGGTAGGCGACGGCACCGAGCCGCAAATCGAGACTGGCCGGTTGAATCTGGTCCGGCGCAAACGCATAGGCGGGCGCAATGGCTCCCTGTTCCGCCAGCGCCGCGATCATGCGGTCGGGCAGGATGCCTTGCTCCGAAGGTTTGAATGAGAGCGGCACAAAGTGCGATCTAACCCGAGGCCGGTTTGACGCCAAGCCGGCCACGCGGTATAAACTCGTTTATCCCGTGGTCATTTGAGCCGGCCGGCTTGCAGCCACGTAAAATAAATTGCTAAAAGGCCGGGGACGCTTGAGCCCGGCCAGAGGATTTCCTCCCGGCCGGGTTTTGTTTTTGGCCAAGGGAGGGCCGCATGTCCGCGTCCGCAAAGAAAAACTACCGTCCGGAAACGCGCCTCGTCCAATCAGGTACAATCCGCTCGCCGTTCGGCGAGACCTCCGAGGCGCTCTTTCTCACCCAAGGCTACGTGTACGACACCGCCGCGCAGGCGGAGGCGCGCTTCAAGGGCGAGGATCCCGGCTACCAGTATTCCCGCTTCGCCAACCCCACCGTCGATATGTTCGAGCGGCGCATGGCGGCATTCGAAGGCGCTGAGGCTGCGCGCGCCACGGCGACCGGCATGGCGGCGGTCACCATCTCGCTCGTCGGGCAACTGAAGGCCGGTGATCACGTCGTTGCTTCGAAAGCCATGTTCGGCTCCTGCCGCTACGTCATCGAGGAATATTTGCCGCGCTTCGGCGTCGCCTCGACGCTGGTCGACGGCTGCAACCTCGACGCCTGGCGCAATGCAGTGCGGCCGAACACCAAGACGTTCTTTCTTGAAAGCCCGACCAACCCAGCGCTCGACATTATCGATATCGAGGAGGTGGCCAAGATCGCCCATGCGGCCGGAGCGACCTTGGTGGTAGACAACGTGTTCGCCACGCCACTGTACCAGAGCCCGCTCGCGCTCGGCGCCGATTGCGTCGTCTATTCGGCGACCAAGCATATCGACGGCCAGGGTCGCTGCCTCGGCGGCGTCGTGCTCGCCTCGGAGAAATTCATCATGGACAAAATCCATGTGCTCATCCGCCAAACCGGCCCCTCGATGTCGCCATTCAACGCCTGGGTGCTGCTCAAGGGTCTCGAGACGCTCGCCGTTCGAGTGCGGCGGCAAACCGACAGCGCCGCAACGCTGGCGGTGGCGCTCGCCGAACATCCCAAAATCGCGCGGCTGATCTATCCGGGGCGGCCCGATCACCCGCAGGCCGCCATCGCGCAAAAGCAGATGCGCGGCGGCTCGACGCTCGTCGCGTTTGAGATCAAGGGCGGCAAGAAGGCCGCGTTCCGCTTCCAGGATGCGCTCAAGCTCGTGCGCATCAGCAATAATCTGGGCGATGCCAAGAGCCTCATCACACACCCGGCAACGACAACGCACCAGCGGCTGACGCCGGCGCAGCGCGCCGAGCTTGGCATTGGCGATGGCCTGGTGCGCGTCTCCGTCGGCCTCGAACATCCCGACGACATCGTCGAGGACGTGCTCGCCGCGATGGACCAGGTATAGGTTCTGTTGGTTGACGGTTTAGCGCGAAGACCGCACGGATGCGACCGGCGGGTTGGCCGCTTCGGCGATCGCCCCGGCGAGGAGCTTGGCCCAGCAGGCATAGCCCCAATCATTCATATGCAGCCCGTCCGCCGAAACAAACACGTCGAACGAATCGTGCTGGACGTCGTGCCAGTTGCGCATGACGGCGAAGCGGCGGAACAGATCGACGTGCTCATCCTTGGCGGTGAGCGCGATCTGATCGACCATGCCCGGCGTCTCCGACTTGACGAGAACCTTGGGCGCGTATTGCGGATCGATCAGCACGACATCGGCGCCAGCCGCTTTCAGTTGCTCGATGCCTTGGTGCAGTTCGGCCGCGTGCGTGTCGAGCGGATGATCGCGTAGCACTGAATTGGTGCCGACCTGCCAGAGCACGAGTTGCGGATGCTCGGCGATCACGCCGGTAGTAAACCGCGCCATCATGTCTTGGGTCTCTTCGCCGTTGACGCCGCGGTTGAGCACCGTGATGTCGTGCCCGGGGAAGAGCTTTTTGAGCTCGACGGCAAGACGGCTCGGATAACTTGCCGCCGGCGAACTCGCGCCGGCTCCGGCGGTCGACGAAGAGCCGATGGCGACGATGACGAGGGGCTCGCCGGTGGCGAGACGCCGCGCGGTGTGGAGCAGCGGATGATCGAGATGCGCCAGTAGCGACGGCGCGCTGCAAGCCGGCGGCGTCGGCATGACCGGAGCGGTCGTAGGATGCAACGCGGCTGGCTTCGCTGACTGCGACGCCGGAGCAAAGATGCCCGGCATTGCGGTTGGCGTGGCCGCGGAAGCGGCAGGGATCGCGGCGGGCGTCGGGGAATGTGTGCCGACAGGCGCTTCCGCTTGCGCCGGGACGAGCACGCCAACGAGCACCAGAGCGGCCCCAGCCAAGCCGCAACCGAACGCCGATTTTCCGCCCCCAGACATCAATGCTTTGCTTGCATCCTCAAGGCGTCAGATGAGCCGCATTGACAATCTGAGACGCCAGTGCCCGTCCAATACAATCATGGACTTTCCGGGCCATATCATACTCCTTTGTGGCAGCATAGAGATCGAACGTGCCCTGCTCGTTCCAAAAACGCATAATAGCGAGCCGGTCGAACAACGGCGCCCCGTGCTCCTGGGCCACCCAGCGCATGATGTCCGCGTAGGTCGCCACGCCCAGCATCGTTTCGGTGCGCGGGCTGAACTGCATATTCATCAAATCGGCGTCGGCCCCGGCTGCATTGATCGTATCGACCCCCTCGGCGAGGCTGGTCCGAAAGTCGTCCGGATCGATCCCGCTGACGGCGTCGAAGGTCCCGGCCTGCCAAACAACAAGCGCCGGCTTTTCCTCGGCCAAGATCTTCTTCAGCCCGGCAGCCATCTCTGCGGTGGTTTGTCGCGGCTGGACGTGCGCGACCACCTTGATGTCATTGCCCGGCAGCAAGCGCTGCAGCGCCTCCTGCAGCCGCGCCGGATAGGCAAACTTCTCCCCGTCGGGGCCGGCAAGCGCCGACGATCCGGTGCCCACGACGGCGATATCCAACCGGTGCTGACTCTTGATCGACATCGCAACACGCGTGAGGTCGCTGTCGCTCGCTATGAACGATGGCGGCACCTCACATTCCTCCGCCGCGAACGCCGAAACGTTCGTGAGCGCCATCGCCGCGACCAGCGCAATCTTGAAATTCATGCCTCGCCTCCAGCGAGGTCAGCGTCCGATGCTTTAACGCGTGCAGGGGAGCTTCGTCCCTCCATGCGCTTATACCATGTCAGCAGGCTCGCTATAGCAATCATGATCGCGATGCCTAACAGGCTGATCACCGTCTGGATGAATGGTCCGCCCGACCATTCGCTGATGATGAATTGCCCGGCGAATGCCAGGAAAACGCCCAGGCAGAAGATTTCCAGTGAGTGCTGGCCGCATTGAATGGCCGGCTGCAAGATCGGCCATTTCAGCGCCGGCCAGTCGCGCGGGACGAATCTGACGGTCACTGCCGCCAGCGCCAGAAAGTGCGCGAATCGCAGCACATCGAGATTGGTCTTGTCGATCGGATAGAGCCGGTCGCTGAGCCAAAGCGGCACGTAGCGCGCGAGCGGCTCATGGTACCACGTCAACGTGATCAAGAAGGCGAACGCCAGGTAGGCGATGGCGATGGCCAGCACAATGCGCGAGCGCAACAGTCCGGAGAGCGCCTGCGCGCCGCCGAGCGCGCACCAGGCGCCGAACACGAACAGCAATTGCCAGGCAAACGGGTTGAAGAACCAGACGCCGTTCGGGTAGGCGGGCAAATTCAAATGGAAGCTCCAGGCCAAGATGTAGACCAAGGCCGAGAGCGCGAGCGCGACGCCCGGTTGCCACAGCAACAGCCGCAGCGTCGGCGGAAACAGCAGCAACAGCACGATGTAAAGCGGCAGCACGTCCATGTTGGCGGGCTTGAACTTCAACAACAGCGCCTGAAAGATCGTAACGTCCGGCTCTTTGAGAAAATTCAGAACGTTCATTTCTTCGGCGTAGAGCGGATTCTCAAACGTCGCCGCGACGTAGGCGATCTCGGCCAGGAAGATCGTGAACAGAAAGATGTGCGCGACGTAAATCTGCCAGGCGCGCCGCAAGATGCGCGCACTGGAGACGACAAAGCCGCGCTCGCGCATGGCCTTGCCGTACACGAACGCAGCGGTGTAGCCGGAAATGAAGATGAAGATCTCGGTCGCGTCGGAAAAACCGTAATTGCGGATGGTGAACCAGTTCACCACGTTTTCGGGAATGTGGTCGAGAAAGATGAGCCACAGGGCGATGCCGCGGAACAGATCGAGCCGCAGATCGCGCTCGCTCCCGGAGGGCGGACGCTGGGAGGCCGCTGCCGTGGCGCCGGCATCCGTGCGAACGCTCGCGCGCACGGCATCAGGACTTGCTGCCGTCGCTGGCCGACGCAGCAGCGTAT
>JBAUYV010000398.1:0-2076 GCA_049584975.1 Xanthobacteraceae bacterium
GCGAAGGGCTGCGGACCAGACCGGCGTGTCGACAATCACCCGCAAGGATCATCCCTTCGGAACGCGATTGTTCCCGCGCCTTCGGGCCGCCTTGTAATCCCAGGCAGGATCGAACTCGATCTTGCCGAATAGATCGAGAATGCCGAGCCGCCGTTTGGATTTGATGTATTCCTCCAGCGCTGCGGTCACTGCGGCGCGTTTGGTCTTATGACCGCCCAATTTGACGGCGTTCTTGATGAGACGATCGTCCAGTGCCAAGTTCGTGGGCATCAAAAACCTCCAGTTCCTGATGCTACACATCCTATTGTGTAGAATCAATCCCTCCAAACCATGACTAATAAACACGAGCGTGCTCGTTTTTCCGGGACGGCGTTTTTCCGGGTACTATACAGCTTTCCGCCCTTGACACGGATGTTGAGGGCATCTTTGAAAGGAGTCGGTCATGGATGGCCAGATGAGTCAGATTCAGGTTCCCCAAGACGTGTTCGTCGAAGCAATGAGGCAGGAGACGGAAGAGATGCTTAGGGATGTGATGTCGGCGGTGAACCGGGCGCCCGATGGTGCGTGGATCAATGCCAGCGAGAACGAAGTTCGCGATCGGATGGCCGAATACCGGAGACGAATCTTCGAGAAAGCCTTGCAAATGAGGGCTGACGCGGTGGAGGGGGCTTTTTCCCCCGGTGGACGCGGCAAGCGGCGAAGCGTTGGAAAACAAGGGAGTTGAACCGCGGAGCACCTTGACCAGCAACGGCCGGGTGAGCATCGGCCGGCGGCGTTGGCAGGCCAGAGTCGGCGGGGGCGTGATGCCGGTGGACGCGCTGCTGGACGCGGCGGAGGCGAGTGTGAGCCTCGGGGCGCGGGAATTGTGCTGCCGGCTCAATGCGACGGGCAAGAGCTTCGCCCGGACGGTGGACCAGTTGAAGCACGCGGCGCAGTTGTTTCTGGGCGAGACGCTGCTGCGCCAGGTGGTGGAAGCCGAAGGCAAGCGGGTGTTGGCGGCAAGCGAATCGGGCTCGCTGGCGCCGCGGTGGCAGGCGAAGGACTGCAAAGTGAAAACACCTGAAGGCAAAGAGGTGTCGCGCGCGTACTTGGGGATCGACGGGTTCATGGTGCCGCTGCTGACTGAAGTGGAGAAACTCAAGAGACGCCAGAAGGTGGTGGCGGCACGGGCCAAACGAACGGCAGACAAGCCCAAGCTCCCGCCGCTGCCGCGCCGAAAGAAGGGAACGGACCAGCGGTACAAGGAATTCAAGCTGGTGCAGTATCACGATGAAAGCATGGAACGTCGGCTGGTGTCCGTGACGCGCAAGCCCTGTGAGGAGGCCGGGCGGATCATGCGGCGCGATGCACGGCGCATCGGCTTCGAGGAGGCCGACGAGCGCATCGCCAACATCGACGGCGGGCCGTGGATCCTCAACCTCCTGATGAACTGGACGGTGGTGCTGTCGGCGTGGTGCCTGGACTTCTGGCACCTCGGCCAGCACGTCAATGAAGGCAAACGCGCAACCTTCGGCGAGGAGAGCGAGCCGGGCAAGCAGTGGGCGGCACAGGCCATGCACCAGGCCAGGCACGCCGGATACGATCCGTTCTGGAATCAACTGGTTGATTGGCGCGGCAAACAGCGCGGCGGCAAGCGCAAGGAGGCGGACAAACTTCTGAGCTATGTCGCCTCGCGCAAGGAGATGATCGTATACGACGAGTGCGAACGGCATGGGTGGCGGATCAGCAGCTCGACAACCGAAAGCGAGTGCGGCGCCGCTCCGCATCGGGTGAAGGGATCGGGCAAACGATGGGACGCCGACAACGCCGAGGCGGTCGTCGCGCTGGAGACCCTGCATCAAAGCAATCTGTGGAATGAGTATTGGACAAACCTCGCGGCGCAAATGAATTAGGATCGCCCGGAAAAACGCTCACGCCCAAGCCGCGCGGATGCGAGCCTGGGGCTTGTCATTCTTTGACACTCCCGTCAAAATTCCGTCATGGCTAAAATCGCAATCCTCGTCGAAAAAATCTACGAAGACCTCGAACTGCAATATCCCCGTCTTCGCCTCAAGGAGGCGGGACATACCGTCGATA
>JBAUYV010000399.1:0-3744 GCA_049584975.1 Xanthobacteraceae bacterium
GGGCCCGATCGCGGGGCGCACCGACAGTGCGCTCGACGATCTGGTTGGTTTCTTCATCAACACCTTGGCGCTGCGCACCGACACGTCGGGTAATCCGAGCCTGCGCGAACTGATCGGCCGAGTGCGCGCCAATAACCTTGCGGCGTATGGGCATCAGGACCTGCCGTTTGAGCGGCTGGTGGAGGTGCTCAACCCCGAGCGATCGCTGTCACGGCATCCGCTCTATCAAATCGTGCTGGTGTTGCAGAACGATCCGCTGGCAAGCGTCGAACTGCCGGGACTGCTTTCAAGTATTGAGCCCGTTACCACGGCGAGCACGAAGGTCGACCTCTGGCTCGGCCTGGGCGAGGAGCGCGGGGCGGACGGGACACCGTTGGGCATCAACGGGGTTATCGAATACGCCACGGACTTGTTCGATCGGGAAACCGTCGAGGCGCTGGCGCAACGGCTCGTCCGGCTATTGGCGGCCGCGGCGGCAAGTCCCGAGCAGCCGATTTGCAGCCTCGACATTTTGTCGGCCGCGGAACGCCACACCATTGTGCGCGAATGGAACGGCACGGCGCGCGCCGTTCCATCTGCGATCCTGCCCGACCTATTTGCCGCCCAGGTGGCCCGGAGCCCCGATGCGGTGGCGGTGGTATTCGCGAATGAGACGCTGACCTACGCGCAGCTCGATGCCCGGGCCAATCAGCTGGCGCATCACCTGCAAAGTCTCGGCGTTGGTCCCGAAGTTGTGGTGGGTCTTTGTGTCGAGCGCTCGCTGGACATGATTGTGGGGCTCCTCGGCATTCTCAAGGCCGGCGGGGCTTATCTGCCGCTCGATCCGGCTTACCCGCCGGAGCGTCTTGCCTTCATGCTGCAAGACGCCGCGGCTCCGGTACTGCTGACCCAATCGGCGCTGCGCGAAAAGCTGCCGGCCCAAGGAGCCCGGATCGTCCGTCTCGATGACCATTGGCCGGCGATTGCGCGGCGGCCCACAACGGCTCCGCCCCATAATCTGCATCCCGCCAACACCGCTTACGTCATCTACACCTCAGGCTCGACCGGCACGCCCAAGGGCGTGATGGTCTCTCACAGCGGCATCCCCAATCTTGCGGCCGCTCAGACCGATCGCTTTGCCATCACCACGGCTGCACGGGTACTGCAATACGCCTCCTCAAGCTTCGATGCGGCGATCTCTGAGGTGGTGACGACCTTGATGTCGGGGGCCGCCCTGGTGTTGCCGGCCGATGAGCGCGGCGGCGACGATCTGATGCGGCTGATCCGAACACAAGGCGTCACTCACGCCACGCTGCCGCCCGCGGTGCTGGGCGATCTGAGCGAGGACCTGCCGCTGCAGACATTGGTCGTGGCCGGAGAGGCTTGCTCGGCGGATCTCGTGGGACGCTGGTCGAACGGCCGGCGGATGATCAACGCCTACGGACCGACGGAGACCACGGTCTGCGCCACCATGAGCGAGGCGTTGGCGGGCGCATTTGCGCCGCCGATCGGAAAGCCGATCTGGAATGCCCACACTTATGTCCTGGACGAAGGCCTAGAGCCGGTTCCGGCGGGCGTCGTCGGCGAGCTTTACATTGCGGGCGCGGGCTTGGCGCGCGGCTATCTGGGCCGTCGCGGGCTGACTGCGGAGCGGTTCATCGCGAACCCTTTCCGGCCTGCGGGCAGCCGCATGTACCGGACCGGGGATTTGGCGCGCTGGCGCGCTGACGGGGTGCTGGACTTCATCGGCCGTGCCGACCAGCAGATAAAAATCCGCGGCTTCCGCATCGAACCCGGCGAGATCGAGGCGGCACTGGCACAGCATCCATCAGTGGCGCAGGCCGCGGTGATCGCACGCACCGATGGTCCGGGCGGCAAGCGGCTGGTTGCTTACGTGACTGCCGCTCCCGGTCAGACCGTCGATCAAGCCCAGCTTCGTGCGCACCTCGGCAGCAGCCTTCCCGACTACATGGTGCCGTCGCCGTTCATGGTCCTCGACCGCTTGCCGCTGACGCCGAACGGGAAGTTGGACCGCAAGGCACTCCCGGCCCCTGACATCGCCCCTGCGGTGCTACGCTCCCCGCGCACCCCGCAGGAGGAGATCCTCTGCTCCCTGTTCGCCGAGGTGCTGGGCCTGCAACAGGTCGGCATCGATGACAACTTCTTCGCGTTGGGCGGCGACAGCATCGTCTCCATCCAATTGGTCAGTCGCGCGCGACAGGCCGGACTGATCCTGACGCCGCGGGCGGTGTTCCAGCATCAGACCGTGGAGGCCTTGGCGGCGACCGCGCAGTTTGCGCAGGAGACAGACGCTACGACGCAACCCGACATCGCCATTGGGCCGTTGGCGCCGACGCCGATCATGCGCTGGCTCATGGAGCGGGGCGGCTCGGTCAAACACTTCCACCAATCCATGCTGCTGCGGTTGCCGCAGGGCAGGCAGCAGGGAGAGCTGATTGCGGCCCTGCAGGCTGTACTCGATCATCACGATGCATTGCGGCTGCGCGTCGTCGCGGCAGAGCAACTTGGCGAGTGGGGCCTCGAGATCACAGAGCCTGGGTCGGTTGCGGCGGCGAACTGTTTGCAGCGGGTCGACATCGGCAGACTTGATGCGGCGGCGCTGCGTGACTGCATCGTCGAAGCGGCCCACGGCGCGGTGGGCCGGCTTGCGCCGCGGTTTGGGGTAATGCTGCAAGCGGTGTGGTTCGATGCCGGGCCGCAGGCTGCAGGACGGCTGCTACTGACCATTCATCATCTGGCAGTGGACGGAGTGTCGTGGCGCATCCTGGTGCCGGATCTGGCGGCGGCCTGGGCGGCGATTGCGGGCGGCGGTGCGCCTGAGCTGCTGCCGCGCGGCACCTCGTTGCGGCGCTGGTCACAATGGCTGACGGCAGCGGCAACCGATGCGGTGCGCATGCAGGAGTTCGGCTTCTGGAACGCGATGCTGAGCGCGCCGTCGCTGTCGTTGATCGATGGCGCACTCAACAGCGACCGCGACGTTGCGGCCAGCGCCGGCCATTTGACCATGACGCTCCCGGCATCGGCAACTGGAGCATTGCTGACGAGTGTGCCGGCGGCGTTTCATGCCGGCATCAACGAGGTACTGCTGACCGGACTGGTGGTGGCGATTGCCCAATGGGGCCGGCGGCACGGACAGAGCACCAACAATGGCACCAACGGCAACAGTGGCACCAGTAATGCGGTTCTGATCGATGTGGAGGGTCACGGGCGCGAAGAGATTTTCCCCGGCATTGAACTGTCGCGCACAGTGGGCTGGTTCACCAGCCTTTACCCGGTGCGGCTTGATCCGGGTCCACTCGATGTCGAAGAGGCGATGGCCGGCGGCCCGGCGCTGGGGCGAGCGCTCAAGCTGATCAAGGAACAACTGCACGCGGTGCCGGACCACGGTCTTGGCTTTGGATTGTTGCGCTATCTGAACGCGCAAACATCTCAATCATTGCGTGTGCTTTCGCGTCCGCAATTGGGCTTCAACTATCTGGGCCGCTTTGCGGCTGCGGCGGCGTCGGACTGGAGCGTTGCGAGCGAGGCGGCGGCGCTGGGCTCGGGCGGCGATCCGGCGATGCGGCTTGCACATCCGCTTGCGGTCAATGCGCTCACCCTTGATGGCCGTGACGGCGCGACGCTGAGCGCGTCCTGGTCGTGGGCGCCGGCGCTGATCGGCGAAGCCGAAGTGCGCGCGCTGGCGCAGGGCTGGTTCCAGGCGCTGGAGGCGCTGGTGCGCCATGCGGCGCAGCCCGGAGCCGG
>JBAUYV010000400.1:0-1883 GCA_049584975.1 Xanthobacteraceae bacterium
GCCCGAGCAATACGAACGGTGGCGCGATCGGACGATCGCGATCGGCCTTACCGAGCCGAGCGGCGGCTCCGACCCGGCCTCCACCCGCACGACCGCGACCTGGGACGTGGCTGCTGGCGAATGGGTAATCGAGGGGGAAAAAATCTTTATCACCTACGCCGAGAGCTGCGACGCGGTCCTGGTTCTCGCGCGGGTCGTCCATCCGGAACGACGCGGTCTTTCGGCCTTCATGGTCGAAAAAGGAACAACCGGGTTCACCGTCGGGCGGCAGTTCCGAAAGATGGGCATCCGGTTCGAAGACACAGCGCCGCTAGCCTTGTCCGGTTGCCGCGTGCCCGCCTTCAACCATATCGACGGTGACTTGAAGTCGATGCTCCGCTCGTTCAGCGAGTCGCGCCCGGTCGTCGCGGCTTACGCGCTGGGGGTCTCGCGCGCCGCTCTCGATTTTACCTGGGCCGCCTCGCCGAGATCGGAATCGCGCCCGACTACGACAAGGGCCCTACGGAAACGAGCGCCGCGGCCGACCGCCTCATGAGTCTCGAGGCGGAATGGGAAGCGACCTGGGTCACGGTTCTGCAGGCCAAGTGGATTGAGCAGAACGAGGGGCCAGGAAAGATCGAATCCTCGATGGCGAAGGTGATGGGCGGCGGCCTTGCGCGCCGAGTGACGCAGAGCTGCATCGACGTGCTCGGCGCCTGCGGTCTCTCCGATCTCCATCCCATCGAGAAGGCTTTCCGAGACGCTCGCATCTTCGACATCTATGAGGGCACCGGCGAAGTGCAACGCCTGATCATCGCGCGCGAGATTTTGGGCTATTCCCCGAGGGAACTCAATTAAGTGTCGGCGATCCTCAAGTGATCGTATTGACACGTATCGTACGCACCCGTATTATTTTTGTCAGGCGCGGCGCTGAGAGGGCGCTGGCGCTGCAACAAAGTCGACGGTCCTTCCCCTGGAGGAGCCGTCAGGGAGGAATTCATGCGCTCAGCAAGCGTGGCTGAGTCCCGGCCGAACTGCGTCGACGGCTGGTTCTGAGCATGGCGCTTGGCCAGATCCTCGGTTTCGCACAACTGGCGAACGCGTTTGCGCTGCCTTCTCTCCTGGCCTCGCTCCGACCGGACTTGCCATCGTGTTCGGCCTTCGCGACGTAATGAATTTCGCGCATGGCGCGATGTTTATGCCCGGCGCCTATCTCGCATCTTCGGCTCGCCTCAATTTCTGGGCTGCCCTTTTCATTGTCCCGCTGCTTCTCTTGTGGTCGTCCAGGCGACGCAAGCTGGCAAGGGAAGGTCGAGATCAGGCCCCCTCAACCATTCGCCGGGACGTGGCCGAGCCGCCGGTCAGCCCGGGGTGCAAGATGTAGTCGAACGCCGAATTGATAGCGAATGGCTTAATGCTCGGCGTAACCTCTTGAATGGCCTTGCGGCTTGCGCCGCCACATGCGTAGGCGTCTGAACCGGACGAGAAAGATGCAGGGAACCCGCTTCTTGCGTCAGGCCGTAGCCTGTCAGCCTCATGGGATCGCCACCATTTCCGGCGATCGTAAGCGCACCTGGACCGAAGTCGGGGATCGGGTCACGCGGCTCGCGGCCGCGCTCCGAAAGCTCGGGATCGCCGACGGAAAGTTTGTGGCCGCGCTTGCCTTCAATTCCGATCTGTATGTCGAACTTTTTTTTGCGACTCCCTGGGCGGGAGGCGCCTTCGCGCCCTTGAACATCCGCTGGTCGCCAGCGGAGAACGCCTATGCGCTGAAGGACTCGCGGTCTCCGGTCCTCTTCGTTGACGAAAGCTTCCTGGGCCAGGCCGTCGAACTCAAGCGCGAACTCGGGTTCTTAAAGACGCTCGTCTTCATGGGAGACGGCGAGACGCCCGAAGGCATGATC
>JBAUYV010000401.1:0-6285 GCA_049584975.1 Xanthobacteraceae bacterium
CCACTGCATTGTTTCCTTGAAGCGATCAAGCTCAATGTCGAAGATGGTTTTAGCTTCCGTCATGCGGTTGGCCTCCTGCTCATCCAAGTTCAATTACCGGCGACATGACCATGTGCGCCTTGGTAAAGTTTCTGGTATGTCCAGTCTTGATCTTCGCTCGCGTCATCTTGAACTCGCTGAATGCCCGCTCCACAATTGCATCCGGTAGCCCAAGAGCCTCGGCGACATCGGCCACCGTCGTCTCCTTGCGCGACAAATGGCGAAGGGCTTTCAGGTGCCCATTGATAGCCGTTGCAATGTTTCGGCCGATGTCAGTCACGGAAATTCCTCCTATGCCTTGTCGCTCTGTTGCTTGTCATGCGGGCCGCCGCAGAACTGGCGCAACCAATTCCGGCTCGGACAATAGCCGAGCCGTTTCTCGATGGCGACCTCGCGCTCGTCGTCGTTATCGTAACGCCGGCTGTGCTGGATCGTGCACATGATTTCAAAGTCGTGGCCTTCGCGCGGATAAGTCCTCGGCGCTCCAGTCGATAGTTTGCCGTTGGCCTCGGGACGACGCGCGTGATTGATAATCATCTGCCGCGCCCGCTCGCGCATAGCCTTCCGATTGCGCGGCGTTTCGTGGCCTGTGGACAATTCCCGGATGATGCCGTCGCGTTCCTCGATCTCGTCCATGACGGCAACAAGGTCGCGGAAGCGCACATCGGTGCGGCCAGTGCCTAGAGCAATCAGAAAGGCATCCACAACCTCGACAATTGAGCCAGGGCGCACTGAATTTATGAGTTTGCGGCGGCCTTTGCCATCACGGCCCCACGTATAGGGAATGCCGTTAAGGCGGGGCGTCTGCGCTGCCGCAGGATAATTCGGCAACAGTTCCGCGTACCATGACCGGATGTCGGGCTTCGGCTCTGCAGTGTCGGGTTTTTTGACCATTGCCAGAAACTATTACATCGGTTACTTGACAATGTAAATAGCTGCGATTACGTTATTCACCATGACAAGGGAGACGGACATGAACACGCAGGCACTAGAACAAGGCCAACAGCCCTTTGAGAACTTGATCGAGATCAAAAAGGCGCACGATATTCGTCGCCTCTGTCGATGCCCTCATTGCGATGAGATCGGCGACAACGCTCGTATGGTGCGCAGCAACTACACGCTTCATTATTTCCATGGCCGCTGCTTCGCCGAGGCTTACGGCGCGAACGAATTGCTGGCGCTTCCGGCTAAGGAAACCGACAAGCTGTGCATCGGCGATCTTGGCGTCAGACTGATGCGCAAACTTCTCAACCGCAGAATGGATTCATAGCCCCGATGTTCGACGTAATCGCCGTGCAAATCAAAGCGCCGCATACTGTGCGGATCATGGATCGCAACATGACTTCCGAGAACGCCGAGGCATACATTAAGATGGCGGTCATACGCCGAGGCGTCGATGATGAGTTTTTCAAAGCCGTCCCGGCAGCAAAATATCGTGACGGCGACAACCTGTAGGATTACCCCGATGGACCTTGCGCGACAAAAAACGGATGCGGTGCGCGGCTATTTGGACCGCCTGAAAGGCGGTTTGCCATGGTCAGTCGAAAGGCACCGAACCGATCCGACGCGCGGTCACATCGTTGATCGTTTCGGAAATAACGTCGCCGCCAATCTCTCGCTCGGTGTCGCGGAGTTTTGCGTCGAGCGTGTCAATCGCGAGGAATAGGCCGCCATGCCGCTAGATTGCCCACCTGCTATCGTTCAGCCCGACCAACCGGGAAAACGCTTTTGCGTTTTCCGTGGCGAGCGCGGCGGATGGTGGGCGCATATTGATGGTCACGCCTATCCGTTCGGGGCGTGGCGGATGGATCGCGGGCCGTATCCGTTCCGATGGATGGCCGAACTAGAGTTTCCGATTGAACGCTTAACGCAAGACGGCCCGCGCCGTTGAAGGATCACCTCGATGATGGATTGATCTACCAAGAAGCGTCCGGCGATAACTGGAAGTTGACTCTTTCTTCAATCGGCGAGCGCGTCCTCGCAGAAAGTCAGTAGAGGCCGATGCCCATGAAGCGCAAAAGATACCGGCGGACAGCGGCAGACGAGCAGCTAATAGCTGAATTGCGTCACCGCGCGGAAAAGGCGGAAACAAAACTTGAACAACTTGCCAATGCCGCGAACACGATTATCCGCATCCTTGAACTCAACCTGTAGGAGAACGCTACCGTGCCAACAGCAGCAGTCTGGGTCTTGGTCATCATCATGGGAGACGGCTACACGTCGCAGGCTATTGATGGTTTTTCTTCTAAGGAGACCTGCGAGCAGGCGGCGGCGATAGCTCGGCATCCGAAAAGTGGCGATCTAGGCGGCGGAATATGGGATGCCGCTGTTTGCCTTCCAAAGAACTGATAGCAAGGAACGAGGTAAAGGCCGATGCGCTGCGAACCATGGATGAATCACGACGAGCGGACGCCGGAGCAGCGTCGGCAGGATCGCCTGCACAATCTGCGATACGAAAAAAGTGAGTTGCTTCGGCGTCTGTCTGCACTGAGAAAGAACATCAAAGAATTGGAGACTGCCGAGGCCCGTGAAGCATCGCTTGCCGGAAAATCCAGACGAGCGACGCATGTTTGATGCGCAAGCTCAGACGTTTGGCGGCCCGTTGCAAGCCATCGCTGCGGCTCTCACAATTTGGAGTCAGGTCATGCCGCAGGAAGGCAGCTTCGCCGGACAATGCGCGATCATGGCAAACGAAGTTGGAGCAATCATTGAACAGGAGCGTGACCGCGTGTCACGATAGGCCCGATGACCGAACGCTGCCCGATCTGTAGCTCTCGATACGTCAAATCTGTAGGAAAACGTCCGATGGTCGGAAACCGCAGTTCAAACGGGATCGAGGCTTGGGCGGTTATCGAGAATCGCGGCAACAAACTTGCTCTTTTCAGCCGCGAGGTTCCTGTATTCTGGCTTCGTAAGATAGCTCAGGCCCGCGCCGACCAATACAATAATGGCGAAGATCACGTTCACGTCGAGAAAGTTACTATTCACCAGCACCGGAAAGCGCGCATGAAGAAAACCAGGGACGCGCCATTGCCGCCGCCGCTCCCTGCTGAAACTGTCGCCGAACTGCGCAAGCAATCTAAGGCTCTCCGAGGAACGAGGTAAACCCCGATGAGACACTTGGTTAGATTTTTGTTTACGCTGTTTTTAATTGTTGCTCTAGCGGCAGCGATCACCGCAGAGATTTTTGCGGCGAGCAATTTGCGGATGCAAGTCGATCCGGCAGCGTTCGTCATCATCGTTGCGGCGGCAATCATCTTCGATTTTGCGGCGCTGTTTTTTGTCGCCAGAATTAACGCTGGTGTTATCTCCCGCCGTGGTTGAGACCCTATAGGCTCGGTGATCCGGGTATCGGACAGCGCGGCGACTACGATCCCGACATCCGCGACCCGGAAATCACGGCGATGCGAGATGCCAAACGAGCGCGCGATCTCGATAGAGCGATGGAGATTATGGCGCGCATCCGGTTGACACCCACGGACACTAAATCCAGATGATCTTGACTTATCGCTATCGGGTAAAAGACCGCTCCGCGAAAAAGACTTTGCGGAAACACGCGCACGCCTGCAACGTCGTGTGGAACTACTGTAATGCCGTGCAGCACGATATTGAGGCGCGCTACCGCGCTGGGGCGAGGCCACGCAAATGGCCGTCGCATTTCGATTTACAGCGGATGACCAAAGGTACGTCGAAGGACTTGGGCATTCATGCGCAGACGGTCGGCTCTGTGTGCGAACAATATGCGCGGAGTCGCGACAAGACGAAGCATTCTTTGCGTTGGCGCGGATCGCGCGCTTTGGGCTGGATACCGTTTCAGGGTCAGAGCCGTCAGGTATCGGCAAACACGATCACTTACCTCGGCAAACGCTACCGTTTCTTCGGCAGCAAGAGGCGGCCATTGCCGGACAACGCCAAGGGTGGCATGTTTGTTGAGGATGCGCGCGGACGTTGGTACGTGTGCTTCCATGTCGAAGTCGCCGACTTGCCGATGGGCAACGGCGAAATCGGCATTGATCTTGGGCTAAAAACTCTTGCGGCGTGCAGCGACGGCACTTCGGTTCCAGCGCTTCGCCATTACCGCCAATACGAACGGGCACTTGGCACGGCGCAGCGCGCGGGCAACCGCAAGCGCGTCAAGGCAATTCACGCTAAGATCGTGAACGCCCGAAAAGATCACATCCATAAGGCGACGGCGCGCATCGCTGCGGGCAATCGCCTGATCGTCGTCGGCAATGTGAACGCGGCACAGATGGCCCGAACGCGGATGGCTAAATCCGTGCTCGACGCCTCTTGGGCTTCGTTCCGGTCGGCGCTCCGCTACAAGGCCAGCAGGCACGGGGCGACGTACATAGAGGCTGATGAACGATGGACTTCCCAACTCTGTTCAACGTGCGGTGCGCGTTGCGGCCCTAAAGGTATCGCAGAGCTTGGAATAAGGGAATGGACGTGCAGCGGATGCGGAGCGGTCCATGACCGCGACGTAAACGCCGCCCGGAATATTCTCGCCCGGAGTGCTACGGGTCGTGGAGACGAAAGCCGGAGGGCCGCATGACTCAAGATAAAGGGGTAGTGGGCGTCAACCGGATAAGCACGACGCGCATCCCCACTAGGGCGGCGGATCAAGCCAAGGATGACTAACCGGTTTGCGTTCCTCGTCACCCATGAGCCATGCCACGAGAGCGGCGGCGACGGCGATGCAGACTGAGCCGGCGAGCCACATCATCGCGAGGCGTAGCGACGGTGCCTCTCATGATAGCGATGCTCAGTATAGCGGCGTTGTCTCCGTGCCACTACGACGGCAGACAACCCCTCCGGCGAGATGATTGCGTCGGCGACCTTCCACATACGCTCCAACAACCGGGGACCATCGGCCGTAATCGTGCGCCGCAGCGGCGCGGCGTCGGCGACAAGCAGCACCCGCGTCGGCTGGAAGTGGTTGAACTCGGCGCGGCTGTAAACCGAGTACGGCCCATAGACGCCGTGGCGCGCGGCGATCTTGCGGTAGATGATCGCGTCCCTGGAGCCTGCGCCGCTCAAGCCACCCTGATCGACCGCAAGCCCGTAGCTGTGGGCGCTCTCAAACTTGTCGCGGAACCCGCCGATGCCGAACGACGGCGGCCGGTAGGCCGAGAAGATACAGACCGGGATGCCAGCCGCGCGAGCCTCCCGGTTGGCAGTAGCAAGGCGCTGGACGAATATCGGATTGAGCCGGCCGATGGCTACCTCGACCCCCTGACGTTCCATGGTGTAGCCAGGGCAGGCCGTGGTGACGAGGTACGCCCGGTCGATCTCGACCCCCACGTTCTCGGCCAGGGCCTCCACGGAGGCGCTGATCGATGTGGCGATGCCGTCCTCGTAGCCGCCTACGATGCCCAACAGGTCGCCTAGCTTGGCCGCCTGTGAGGCTTCCGTGGCGGGCGGAGGAGAGACCGGGGCCGGAATGGCAGCGCGCTGCTCAACCTTGGGGGGTGTGGGGTGGTACCGGGCCGCGGTTTCATCCCGCCCGGTTCTACGGCATTTGCCGCAGCGGCGGTACTTTAGGCCGCCTGCATCTGCTTTGTGCCGCCAGCCTCTCCGCAGCGGCGCTATGGTCTCGATGGCGTAAGATGGCCGCGCGGCGACATCAATGAAAGTCTCCGCCGCCGGGGCCGGGTGGTGCGAGGCCAGTGCTGGCGTGGCGACCAGCAGCGCCAACACCGCGATCACGAGTATCTTCATATTTCCCTCCATCTCAAGGCTGGACAATTGCCGCGCCAGCAAGTGAAATCTCATGTTCCCTGGTCAAATGGCCGCCGCTATTGGCGTCATACGCTATGGCATGGCCGTCACCATTATAGCTCTCGATCACTGCGACATGATGAGACCACACAGCGACAGCGCCGGCATGAGGCGAAGTGCGTGGAAAACGATACCAATTCGAGGCGAGGTAAAGATCGCGAACTGGATGACCAAATATCTTGACGCTCGCGCCGCAGCCACAGAACGCCGACCAGGGACAGCCTGACGGATGACTGACGACTCTGCCCTCGTCATAACTGTAGGCGCGTCGCAGATGACGAGCATGAGCGCACGACGACATCGCGAAGCAACCAACCAGCACGGTGAGCGCGCCGATCATGATCTTGTTCATTTGGACTCCGGTCGAGGTTGAGGAAGCGGCGGCCAATACACGACGCGCACACGGCCGAGACCGTCCAGGTGCAGTGCTCGATCCACAGCAGGCGTGCAATCGAGCGTGCGCCCATC
>JBAUYV010000402.1:0-13603 GCA_049584975.1 Xanthobacteraceae bacterium
GTTCACTTTCGTTCCCGGCCGCATCATGCATGCGGTCTTGTTTGGCTCCTAAGGCGCCATGCTTAATCTCATCCTCGCGCTCAAGTTCGCGCACATGATCGCCATGGCGGCGATGTTCGGCACGTGGCTGGGCATCGCGCTGTTCATGCTGTTCGCGCATCGCTCCGGCAACACCTCGGTGGTGGCGTTGACCTCGGTCTTTGTGGTCAGGGCCGAAATGTGGGTCATGGTCGGCGCGGTGGTGTTGCAGCCGCTCATCGGATTTCCGCTGGCGCTCGCCGTCGGCTCATCGCTGAGCGCGTATTGGATCGAGGGGTCGGTTGCGATCTACGCCGCCGTGGTGCTGATCTGGATCGGCGGTCTCCTCATCGAGATGCGCGTACGCAGGCTGAGCAAGGACGCGGCTTTGGCCAAGGCGCCGCTGCCGCCTTCGTACCGGCGCCTGTTCTGGCTATGGAGCGTGCTTACCACCGCGGGCCTTGCCGGCATGATCGCCATCATGGCGCTGATGGTGTGGCAGCCGGAATGGTCCTGAGGCGCGCCAACAAAAAAAATTCGTGGCACCCTGGAACAACAGAAGCTCGGGAAGTGTCCTCCCCGAGCTTCTACTTCAGAAACGGCCGCGTCTAGTTTAGAAGTGATAGTTTACGCCAGCCTTGACCGTATGCATCTGCAGAGTGGTCTGGATCGGCACGGCGACCGATCCGACGCCGGTCTCTGACAGCACGAAGGTGTCGGTGTGACTGCCGAAGTCGGCATAATTGTATTCAATCTTCGCGGTCCAGTGCGGAGCGAACAGATATTCGGTTCCGAGACCAAGCAAGCCGCCCGTCTTCGTTGTGGTCAGGCCTGAGCTGAGCGAAGTCCCGGCGCCGAGAACGCCGGCGCTGCTGAGATTGTAGTTCAAGCCGGCCCAAGCCGCGCCGCCCTTGACGTAAATGAGCACGTTGCTCATCGGCAGAACGCCCAGACGGACAGTGGCGTCAGCTGTCCAGTTGACCTTGGCGCTGCAGGAAAGGACCTCAATACAGGGCGCAGTGCCCTCAACGTCGGCCCAATCGCCGTCACCCTCGACCCCGAGCACGATATTTCCGGTCTGCCAGTTGTAGCCAATTTGGCCGCCGCCCAAGAAGCCGTTGATCTCGTGCGAGCCGACGGGAAAATTGCCAAGGGTACCGAGGCCGCCCAAGCCGGCAGCGAGCCCCGCCAAATCGATCGAGCTTGCTGCAGTGGCCCAGCCGGCGCCGCCGTTGACGCCAATGTAGAAGCCGGTCCAACTCGAAGCCGGCGCTGCATACGCTGGTGCCTTAAAGGGCATGTTCATATCCGCCGCATTGGCGGAACCCAGACACGCGGCAACGACCGCGCACGAAACACTACTCAACAACAGAATACGCCTCACGACTCACCTCCACATCACGCTACGGAAGCGAGACGCTTACATTTTGCAGGCGCGGCGGAGGAGTCCTGAATTGATTCTGTGAGCGTTTTTTGTGCAGTAGTGGCAAGCACGACACACTGGAATTTAAAGCGGCCTTGTCCAGGCGTCTGGGACACCGCGTCGCACGCGGTCTGGTTGCGCAAAGCTGCTTGCACATCGCACCAACGACGGCCAACTTCGTCTTTGCTCAATAATGCTCGATTGGCGTCTAGATTTTTCGACCCCGGATCAAGTCCGGAGCAGGCTTTTCCGGATCATGCTCTAGGAATTCGGCCGGAACCCAATTCAGCCGGCAAGAACCGCGCGGATGCCGTCGACCACGAATTGCACCGCGAGCGCAGCCAGCAGCACGCCGAGCGGCCGCGACAGCACATTGTTGCCGGTGACGCCGAGAATCCGGCCAAGCCGTGCGGCCGAGAGGAATGCGACGATTGCCGATCTCGAAGGACGGTAAACCTACCTCTCAGTTTCGGCATACTCCTTCACGCCGTCACCAAACCCTGCGCCCAACTTGTCACTGTCGGGCCTGCCGTTGAGCTTCCGGTTGGCGTCGATTAACGCTACGAGGGGCTGGGCTTGTGACTGCGGGTTCGAGCCTGTTATCTGGATGTTCGGCGCGATATCGGTCGGATTTTCCTCCCGCCGCGACGATCCTTCGAACCGCGCATTCTCCTCGATCGACAACGACTGATGAAAGACGTCGCCGTCGACTTCAGCAGTGCCATGCAGCTTGACGCGGACAGCGTGGATAGTGCCCTTGACGCTGCCGCTGATGGTCAATTCCTGTGCAAGGACGTTGCCCTCGACTCGTGCGCCTTCGCAGATCAGGACGTTTGACGCTTGCAGCTCGCCCTCGACGCGACCGAAGACCGTCAGGGTGCCGTCGCCGACAATCCTGCCGACAATCGTCATGCCGGGGCCGATGGAGGAGATCGTTTCCGGCGACCCCGATTTTGCCGCCGGCGGTGCAACGCCCGACTGTTGGGACTGCTGCACCGGTCGCACAACTTTGGCCGGGGACGATGGCGCCGCGTCTCGACCCGTATCGGCCAGTTTATCTTTGAATTTGTCAAACATGCCGGTTCTCCTTTGGTACCTCTTGTATTGGAAGTTTGAATTTCTCAGCTGGCGTGATGGATGCGATGGAAGCGGCAGCGGAGATTGAAGAGCACTTCGCGCCCGGTCGATTTTACGGCTGCTGCAAGATCGTCGACGCTTATCTCGCGGCCAATGAGCGTCACCATCTCTCCAGGCCGCGCTGCTGACGGATCCGGAAGACCGGTTACGTCGATCGCCAGCGAATTCATCGATGGGCGGCCTACAAGTCGGCACAGCTTGCCGCCAACGATCGCCTGCAGCCCATTACCCGAAGCACTCCCCGATCGAGGATAGCCATCGGCGTAACCGAGCTGAACCACCGCAATGCGGGTGGCCCGGCTTGCGCTGGAGTCGGCGTTGCCGGCTATCGCTTCTCTGGGCGTAAAGTTGCGGACCTGCACAATGCGTGCTCGGAGTTCGATCACCGGCAGCATCGGATTGGAAACGCCGGGTGTTGGATTGACGCCGTAAAGCGCTGCGCCCGGCCGCACCAGATCGAAATGGGCTTTTGGGCCGATGAAAATGCCGGACGAGTTGGCGAGCGAAGCGGGAACACCTTCGTAGAGCCGACGAAGGTCTTGGAAGAGCCCGATCTGGCGCTCGATATGCGGATGATCGGACCTTTCGGCGTTATCGAGATGGCTCATCAGCAGTGTGATGCCGTGGGTCGACGAATGGGTCCGCGGCGCAAGCGCAGCAGCTTCTTCCACGGAAATGCCGAGCCGGCTTGCGCCGGTGTCGACATTCAGCGCAAAACCGCCCGGCCATCGACGTGAGCCGACGAAAACGTCCCATTCGGCCATTTCGATAAGGCTTGAGATGACTGGTTGCGCGTTAATCTCCGCGAAGCCAGGTCCAGTACCGGAGTACAGCCCGTTGAGAACATAAATGGTCGAGTTTGGAGCCGCCGCGCGAACGCGCTTGGCTTCTGCAAGATCGGAGACAAAGAAAGTCTTGCAGCCGGTTTTGGCCAACGCGCCCGTGACGGCATCAATGCCGCAGCCGTAGGCGTCGGCCTTGACCACGGCGGCACATTCACACGCGGTGCGCTTCGCTAGGGCGCTCCAATTCAATGCAATGGCGGACAAATCAATCTTTAGAACGCCGCCCGCTTCGGCTTCCGGCGGCTCTTGAACCGTCCCGAATTCCGCAATCCCCTTATTTTTGACAACGAGGCTGCCGCCCCTGTTTACGACTTTTCCATCGACTGAACCTTCGACAACGACCTTCGCACCCTGCTCAATTGTCAAACTGCCCTTGAGATTTCCGCGAACATGCAGGGAACTGTACCTTTGAACAATTGTGTCGTTGAGTACCGATCCGTTTATGTCCGAGGAGCTACTGACCCGAAGTGGCCGCGCTAGGTCTTTTCTTGCGGGAAGCATCACACACTGACTCGACGCGGTTGGATAAGGTTACTGAGCGATTGGCGTCACGGCGCTAACTTTAGGACTTGATCCCGGCATCACATTTTTGGGCGCCAAATGTTGCTCTTGCGTTAATGGTCTGGTTACCAATGGCACGCTCGAGAGAATTTTTGCGACAAGATGCAGCTGATAGGCCCGCCGTCTCGGGTCCCGCTAATGCAGCAATTCTGTGGCAATCGGCTGTAAGGCGGGGGTTTCTGGCGCGCACTACGTAGTAAACCTACAAACGCTTTCGGTCGCCGTCGGGACTTGGCGGACTCCGTCCGGGCACATTTTATGAGTTCCCGCCCTGGCACCGAGCCTCAGCCGGCAAGAACCCCGCGGATGCCGTCGACCACGAATTGCACCGCAAGCGCCGCCAGCAGCACGCCGAGCAGCCGCGACAGCACATTGTTGCCGGTGACGCCGAGGATCCGGCCAAGCGGTGCGGCTGAAAGGAAGGCGAGATAACAGGCCGCGGCGACCAGCACGACCACGGCAAGCAAAAGCGACAGCAGCAGCAAGCTTCCTTCGGCGCGCCCCGCCAGCAGCACCGTCGCGGTGATGGCGCCGGGGCCGGCCATAAGCGGGATCGCCAACGGAAAGGCGGCAATGTTGCGCGCCCGCTCTTCCACCGCCTGCTCGGCCACTTCGCCTTCGCGGCGCATGCGCACGCCGAACACCATTTCGGCGGCGACCCAGAACAGCAAGAGTCCGCCGGCGATGCGGAACGCCGAAAGCGAAATCCCAAGCAGTGAGAGAAGCCAGTCGCCGATCAGCGCCGCGCCAATCAGAATCGCGCCGGCGATCAGCACCGCGCGCAGTCCCACCTCGCGGCGCAGCGATTCGGAAAGTCCGTCGGTGATGCCGGTGAAAATCGGCACCAATCCCACCGGATCGACGACGACCAGCAGGGTCACCAGGGCCGAGACGGCGAAATTGAAAAGCATGGCCGCATTCCGCTATCCGAGCCGGAATATCAGCGTAGTAAGCGCGCCGTGCCGGCCAAGCGTCCGCTTGCTATGGCAACTGCGCGGGGCCCGAGCCGACCTTGGCGGAGGGAACTCGTCCCTTGCGCCACGCCCCGGGCGGCGTGCCGGCATATTTCTTGAAGCTGCGGTTGAAGGCGGCTTCGGATTCGTAGCCGACCTCTGCCGCCACTTGTGCAATGCTGACACCGGGGACTTCCAAGCGCCGCGCCGCCAGCTGCATGCGCCAACGGGCGAGATAGTGCATCGGCGCAAGCCCGACATAATGCGCGAAGCGTTCGGCGAAGACCGATCGCGACAGGCCGACTTCGTGGGCAAGAGCATCCAGCGTCCATTGCCGCGCCGGTTGCCCGTGAATGAGCCGCATCGCCTGGCCGATACGCCGGTCTCTTAACGCCGACAGCCATCCGCGCGAATCGTCGGGCAAGCGTGCGATGTGTTTGCGGATCACTTCGACGAACATCACCTCGGCGAGCTTGGCCAGCATGGTCTCGCTGCCGGCGTCGCCGAGTTCGGTTTCTTCGGCGGCGACGCGAAGCATATTGACCAGCCAGCTTTGACCAGCGGCGGACATTTGGGCGTGGAACAGGCGCGGCAGAGATTCGAGCAGCGGATTGAACGGTCGCGCGTCGCAGCCGAAGTAGCCGCAAACGAAATGACAATCCTCGGTGCCCGTGCCGTGATGGCGAAAAACAACCGGCAGGGGACGATCGGTCGGACGATAGTACAGGTGGAGGTTCGGTTCGGCGCGCATGCCGGGCGCGGAGCTCATGGTATTGGCGTCGCCCATCGGGAAGATGAGGATATCGCCTGCATCGAGGCGCGTGCTCGGACCGGGGTCGTCGGTCAAAACCCCCCAGCAGGAGCCGGCCAGCAGGGCATGGAATTGGATCACATGCTCGGCTCCCGGCATGACCCTGCCGGCGATCGCCGCCGAATGCGGCGATCCGCCGACAAAAGGCGCTTGAACATAATGGTCGAAGAAGATCGCGCCGCTCAGACGCACGGCGTGGAGCACGTCGGACAAAACATCCATGAGGTCATCTCCTGCCGAGAATTATTTTGGATGAGCGAAAAATTCCAAGCGGATTCCCGAAGCTCCCGCAAAATAGCTGGGCCAATGTAGCGGAAAATGCGTGATCGAGGCAGGGGTCCGCTATTGCGGAAACGCCGGCCGGGGGACTTTCGGACGATTGAGCAACAAAACAGGACGATGGAACATGCCCGGCATGGGCTTCATGAGGTAGCGTCGCAGGCTGATACTGGCCCGTTACCCGCTTGGATTGGGAGGCAAGCTCATGAACGACGATGCCGTCGCCAAATTCGCCCAACACCATCGCGGCCCCGTCATCGGCCGCAACCACCCGGACTATGAGGAGGCGCGCAAGCTCTATAACGCCATGATCGACAAACGGCCGCTTGTTATCGCGCGCTGTGTCGACGCAGCCGACGTGATGGCGGCGGTAAATTTCGGCCGCGACAACAAGCTTCCAATTGCCGTGCGCGGCGGCGGCCACAACGGGCCCGGCCTGGGCAGCGTCGATGACGGCCTAGTCATCGATCTGTCGATGATGAAAGGCGTCAGAGTCGATCCGGCGAAGCGAACGGTGAGAGTCGGTGCCGGCTGCGTCACCGGCGATGTCGACCACGCCACCCACGCATTCGGCCAGGCCGTGCCGTTCGGCATCATCTCCACCACGGGCGTTTCCGGCCTGACGTTGAGCGGCGGCCACGGCTATCTCAGCCGCCAATACGGCCTTGCCATAGACAATCTGCTCGAGGCCGACCTGGTGCTCGCCGACGGCCGCTTCGTCACCGCCTCCGAGTCGGAGAACGCCGACCTGTTCTGGGCGCTGCGCGGCGGCGGCGGCAATTTCGGCGTCGTGACCAGCTTCCTGTTTCGCACCAATCCAGCCGGCATGGTGTATGGCGGACCGATCGTGTTCGAGCTTGCAGACGCGGCCAAGGTGATACGCTGGTATCGCGATTTTCTGCCAACGGCGCCGGACGAATTCTACATGTTCGTCGGGTTGCAGGTCGTGCCGCCCGGCGAGCCGTTCCCGAAAGAGCATTGGGCGAAAAAGATGTGCGCGCTGCTGGTCTGTCATAACGGGCCGCCCGCCGCGGCCGAGAAGGCGGTCAACGCGATCCGCGCCGCGCTGCCAAAGCCGATCATCGATTGGGCGGGCCCGATGCCGTATCCGGTGCTGCAATCGCTGTTCGACCAGCTCTATCCGAAAGGTCTGCAATGGTACTGGAAGGGCGATTTCGTCAAAGATTTGCCGGACGCTGCAATCGATGCGCATCTCGCGCACGCCGCCAAGCTGCCGAGCGTGTTCTCCGGCATGCATCTCTATCCGATCGACGGCGCGGTGCACCGGCGCAAGCAGGACGCGACCGCCTGGAATTGCCGAGATGCCACCTGGTCGATGGCGATCGTCGCCGTCGATCCAGATCCGGCCAAGGCGCCGGCGCTCAAGCAGTGGGCGCGGGACTATTGGGAGGCAGTGCATCCCTTCAATCTCAGCGGCGCTTATCCAAACTTCATGATGGATGACGAGGGCGAGGCGCGCCTCAAGGCAGCCTACGGCGACAATTACCAGCGCCTCGCAGCGCTGAAGAAAAAATACGACCCCGGCAATCTGTTCCGGGTGAACCACAATATTCGCCCCGCCGCATAGGCGGCGGCGCGCTCGGACGAGGAGCCAACGATGATGCAGCTCGCTGCGCGATGCGTCGTTGCTCAACGCGATCTTGCACGACATTCGATTCATCGCCGGAGCTGTCAGCGCGGCCAGCCGAAAACGCCGATTGTCTCCAGGTCGGCCGCGGCGACCGCTCGGCATTTCACATGGCTCCAGATTGCGGGCGCAGCGCTCAAGCGCGTTCTTGCCGCCTTCGTTTGGTTCTGGAACATCCCGGTTCTCGGTGCGGAGGAAACGCAGGAGTCTCGCTATCTGCGGACCGCGCGTTTCAACTAGGGTACGGCCAATTTTCCGCGAAATCCGCGCGCCTATCGATGAGAGGCTCGGACGCAGCGTGGCGCGCCTGGGCGAAGGCGGGAACGTTACGCGCGCGTTCCGCCACTGCCCGTTCGGCCACTTCACCCTCGCGGCGCACGCGCAACCACGAGCAGTCCCACCTGACGGCGCAGCGATTCGGAAAGTCCGTCGGTAATGCCGGTGAAAATCGGCGCCAATCTCACCGGATCGACGACGACCAGCAAGGTCACCAGGGCCGAAACAAGAAAATTGAACGCCATCAATCCGACCTAGCACCGCCCGCTTTACGCCTCACTCACTGGCACTTACGCGCGGTTTTTAGCTCCGTGTGGCAGCTTCTGCCGTCGTTGCCTCCACACTCTTATACCGTTCGTTAACTATAGAAATGGAACTTGGCGGGACACCACGGACTCAATGACCCCGCCTTATGAATTCCTTTACCTTTGCTCTCAGCCGGTTCGCGCGAATTCGCGTTCGCGCCGGCATCGTGATCGCCGCATTGATGGTGATGTGGAGCGCGCCTGCGCTTGCCGCCATCTCGCTCAGCCCGGTGGTGCTGCCGAACGGCACGCAGACCGTGGCCTACGATCAGATCATCACTGCCAGCGGGGGCACCGCACCGTACACGTACGCGGTGACCAGCGGCTCGCTGCCCCCAGGCCTTTCTCTGGACGGCTCCACCGGTGAGATCACCGGCTCGCCGACTACAACCGGCTTTTCCAACTTCACCATAACGGCGACCGATGCAACGAGCGCAACGGGCAGCCGCGCCTATTCGATCTCGGTCGGCACGGCATCGCTGACGTTGTTGCCGGCATCGCTGCCCGCGGCGACCCAAGGCACCGCCTATAGCCAGACAATCACGGCGGCTGGCGGAACGGCTCCATACACATTTTCGGTTTCATCAGGTCCGCTGCCCGCAGGGCTCACCTTGACGAGCGCCGGCGTGCTCAGCGGCACGCCGACTGCCAACGGCTCCTTCGGCTTCATCATTCAGGCAACCGACGTCAACGGCAACACGGGATTCCGCACCTACAGTTTGGTGATCGGCAGTAACTCGCTGACATTTACCCAGAGCAGCTTGCCGAACGGCAGCCAGGGTACGCCTTACAACCAAACCCTCACTGCGACCGGTGGCGGCGCGCCTTACACGTACTCGATCGCCAGCGGTTCGCTGCCGGCCGGACTTACACTCAACGGCTCCGCCGGTACCATCACCGGCACGCCGACTGGCAGCGGCACATCCAACTTCACCGTCGCGGCCGCCGACAATTACGGCGACACCGGCAGCCAGCCGTTTTCGCTGACGATCGGCAGCAACTCGCTGGTGCTCAATCCAACCACGCTGCCTAACGGCTTCCAGGGTACGGCCTACAGCCAGACCGTCACGGCAACCGGCGGCACAGGCTCTTACACTTACTCGATCACCTCCGGTTCGCTGCCGGCTGGCTTGTCGCTCAATTCCTCGACCGGCGCGATAACGGGAACGCCCACCGGCACCGGCGGTTCGACATTCACGGTCGGGGTGATCGACTCCAACAGCGATACGGGAAGCCAATCCTACACGGTCTACATCGGCACGAATTCGCTGACGGTGAATCCGGCAACTTTGCCGAACGGCACACAGACCACGCCGTATAGTCAAACGGTCACCGCCACCGGTGGCACCGGTCCTTACACATACGCGGTCACTTCGGGAGCGCTCCCCGCGGGCCTTACGCTGAATACTTCGACCGGCGTCATCTCGGGCACGCCGACCACCGCGGGCCCGGCGAGCTTCACCATCGGAGCGACCGACGCGCACGGCAACACCGGCAGCCAAGCCTATTCGATCAACATCGGCGTGGCGCCGCTGACCGTCAGTCCGGCGACGCTGCCGCCGGCGACGCAAGGCACCGCCTATAGCCAGACGATTGTGGGCAGCGGCGGTGTTGCGCCTTACACCTACGCGCTCATCTCCGGCGCGTTGCCGAGCGGGCTGACGCTGAACACTTCGACCGGCGCGCTCAGCGGCACGCCGACGGTCAACGGTGTGTTCAACTTCACGGTTCAGGCAACGGACTCGACGCCGAACACTGGCACGCGCGCTTACACCCTCGACGTCGGCAGCAATGTGCTGACGGTCAACCCTTCAAGCTTGCCCGCCGGCACCCAGGGGACCGCTTACAGTCAAACCGTCTCGGCGACCGGCGGCACCGGACCCTACACGTTCAGCATCAGCTCCGGCGCGCTGCCGACGGGTCTGACGCTCAATACGAGCACCGGCGCGATCACGGGCACGCCGACCGGCACCGGAGTTTCGAACTTCACCGTCGCCGCCGCCGACAGCGTCGGCAATGTGGGCTCGCGCGCCTATTCCGTGTCGATTGGAACAAACTCGCTGACGCTCAGCCTATCGAGTCTTCCGGCCGGCGTGCTGGGTGTGAGTTACAATCAAACGGTCAGCGCCAGCGGCGGGACGGCCCCGTACACCTATTCGCTCTCATCCGGTACGCTGCCCTCCGGGCTGACGCTCAATACCAGCACCGGCGCCATCACCGGTGTTCCGACCGCGAGCGGATTGTCGAATTTCACCGTCAAGGCCGTCGACAGTCTCGGCAACGTCGGCACCCATGCCTACAGCGTCAACGTCGGCAGCAACAATCTGACCCTCACCCCGTCGACGCTTCCCAGCGGTACCCAGAGTACGGCTTATAGCCAGACCGTCACGGCGACCGGCGGCACCGGACCGTACACATACTCGGTGTCCACGGGATCGCTGCCGGCCGGCCTGACGCTCAACACCGCGACCGGCGCGATCACCGGCACGCCCACAGGCAGTGGCGCCTCCGCTTTCACCATCGCGGCGCTGGATTCGCTCGGCGATACCGGAAGCCACTCCTATACGGTCAACATCGGCACCAACTCGCTGACCATCAATCCGACCACTCTGCCGGCAGGTACCAAAGCGCTCGCGTACAGCCAGAGCTTGAGTGCGACCGGCGGCAGCGGGCCCTACACTTATGCGCTCTCGTCGGGGGCGTTGCCTGCGGGCTTGGCGCTCAATACCGCGACCGGTGCGATTACCGGCACACCGACCGCCAATGGGCTCGCCAACTTCACCGTGCGCGTGACCGACGGCAATGGCGATGCCGGCACCCGCGCTTACGCGTTGAACATCGGATCAAATTCGCTGGCCATTAATCCCACGACGCTTCCGGCCGCGGTCCAAGGCTCGCTCTACAGTGAGACCGTGACCGCAACCGGTGGCACCGGGCCGTACACATACGCGATCATTGCCGGCGCGCTGCCGCCCGGGCTCATCTTCAACACCGCGACCGGTCTGATCAGCGGCACGCCGACCGGTACCGGCACGTTCAGCGTGACCATCCAGGCGACGGACTCCGTCGGCGACATCAGCAGCCGGGCCTACGCGGCGTTCCAGGTGCGGCCGAATCCCGCCACCGATCCTGACGTGCAGGGAATTGTGAGCGCGCAGGCCTCGAGCGCCCGCCGCTTTGCCTCTACCCAGGTGACCAATCTCACCGGCCACATGGAAGATCTGCACAACGCCTTCGATCCGTGTCTGGTCAATATCAATTTCGGCGCATCGATCTACAATCCGATGTCGGCAATGCCGCAGCAGCCGAATACGAATCCCGCGATGCCTGGCGGCAACCTGCCGCCGGCCTGCGTGGGGCAGGGGACGTTGCCGATCCCGCTGGCATTCTGGACCGCGGGCACGGTGCAGTTCGGCTCGACCAGTGCGTATGGCCCCACCAACCAGTTCACCACCGGCGGGCTGACGGTCGGCGTCGATGGACGCCTCGGCAGCTCGGCGATCGCGGGTATCGCGTTCGGATACGGTTCGGACCGCACCGATGTCGGCACGGACGGCACCGTGACCAGCTCGCGCAACTTCGACGCCATGTTCTATGCGAGCTATCAGCCGTTCGCGGGCTGGTTCCTCGATGCGCTGGCCGGATACGGCACGCTCGGCTTCGAGAACACGCGCTTCAGTTCTTTCGACGGTTCCTTCTACAGCGGCGCGCGCACCGGCTCGGAGTGGTTTGCCTCGCTCACGGCGAGCACCGACATTCGAAATGGCCCCATGAAGGTCTCGCCCTATGTGCGCGCCGATTGGACGTCGGCGTGGCTGCAAGGCTACGCGGAGCAGGGGCAAGGCAGCTCGGCGCTGACCTACGGCGGCGCGAGCTTCAACTCGGCGGCGGCAGTGATCGGCCTTCGCGGCACCTACGATATTCCGACCTCGTGGGGCATTATCCAGCCGACCGCGCGCCTCGAGCTTCGCCACGAGCTCGATAGCGGGTTCAACCAGTCGATGTTCTACACCGACCTCGGCGCCGGCCAGACCTATCTGCTGAACGTACCGGACCTGGCGCAGAACTCGGTCACCGCGGGCGTGGGCGTGCGCGCGCGCGTCGGTCAAAACCTCTCCGCCGAGGTCGAATACCGCACCACAGCGGGCAGCGGTTCGACGTTCATCCAGACCATCAGCGCCATATTGCGGCTGGCGTTCTAGGCCTGCGAGTGCGGCCGCCCGCTCGTGCGGCGCGAAGTGAGTGTGCGCTTTTTCGCACGCTTCCGCAGGGTCTACTCCGGGCCACGGTTACTTGACCGTAAGGCTCTGAATAACCACATGAAAGCAGCGCCCCACCGAGGCACTATGAAGGTGGCACAACGGGGCTGAATCAGCTAAGCGTACCGGACCTTATTCCGCGAGATTCCCTTGGCAGAAAACGACGACCCGCCGCCGGAGGATACCGGCCCCTCCGACATTCGCCCGGTATCGATCACCGACGAGATGAAGAAGAGCTACCTCGATTACGCCATGAGCGTGATCGTGGCGCGCGCGCTGCCCGATGCGCGCGACGGGCTCAAACCGGTGCACCGGCGCATCCTCTACTCGATGCACGAGAATGGGCACACGCCGGACAAGAAATACGTGAAGTGCGCCCACGTGGTCGGCGACGTGATGGGCAAATATCACCCCCACGGCGACCAAGCGATCTACGACGCGCTGGTGCGCATGGTGCAGGATTTTTCCATGCGCCTGCCGCTGATCGATGGGCAGGGCAATTTCGGCTCGGTCGACGGCGATAACCCCGCGGCCTACCGGTACACCGAATGCCGGCTGGCAAGGCCGGCCATGGAATTGCTACACGACCTCGACAAGGACACGGTCGACTTCCAGCCAAACTACGACAATTCGGAACACGAGCCGCTGGTGCTGCCGGCCGGCTATCCGAACCTTCTGGTCAACGGCGCCGGCGGCATCGCCGTCGGCATGGCTACCAACATCCCGCCGCACAATCTCGGCGAGGTGATCGACGCTTGCATCGCGCTGATCGACAATCCGGGGCTGTCCATCGAGGACCTGATCGCCATCGTGCCGGGCCCCGATTTCCCGACCGGCGGCATGATCCTTGGACGCCAGGGCATTCGGGCCGCCTATCATCTCGGCCGCGGCTCCATCGTCATGCGCGGCAAGGTCGAGTTCGAAACGCTGCGAGGGGACCGCGAGGCGATCGTCGTCTCCGAAATTCCCTACCAGGTGAACAAGGCCACCATGGTCGAGCGCATCGGCGAGCTGGTGCGCGACAAGAAGATCGAAGGCATTTCGGCGCTTCGCGATGAATCCGACCGCGATGGCTACCGGGTGGTGGT
>JBAUYV010000403.1:0-14965 GCA_049584975.1 Xanthobacteraceae bacterium
GTGTTGGGGTCCCAGCTGAGCTACGGGGTACGAATGACAAGAGGAGGGGCCTCGCGCCGAATCGTGATTGTGCTCCTACGTGCTCTCTCTCTCTCTCCAAAAAGCGAGAAAGAAGTCTGGAAAAAGCAAAAAAGGAAAAAGGAAAAAGGAAAAAGGAAAAAGGAAAAAGGAAAACATCCGGCGCCGGTTACTCGGCCGCTGCGGCCGTCTCGCCGCTGGGGCCGCCGAAGGCGGGCGCGATGTCGTCTATGAAGCGGTGCATCTGCTCGCGCACATAGGCGTCGGGGCGGTTGCCGAAGTTGAAGTAGAGGATGACCTCGTCGATGCCGATCGCCTCGACCCGCTTCAAGGTGTCAATGATCTGCTGGGGCGAGCCATAAAGCAGCGAGTTGTCGTCGAAGTCGGAAGCTTTGGCGTCATTGAGCCGCTCGCCGATCTTCCTGAAATACTCCATGGTTGGCGGCAGCGCGCCCTTGCCGCCCTGGCTCATCGTCTTGCGCAAGCCCGCCATGGTAATGTAGCCGACCATCCGCTCCAGTGCCCGTTGGCGCTCGTCCTCGCCCTCTCCGATATGGATGAAGTAGCTGCACTTGACTTTCTGCGCCGGCTTTTCCGCCTTCTTGCAGATCTCGCGATAGGCGGTCACCGCACTCCCCAAGCTGCCGAATAGAATGGTGGCCGCGAACGGCGCCAGCAGCAGGTTCCAGTCCAACTTCGCGGCCAGCTCCATCGAAAAGCGCGAGAACGAGCCCATGTAGGGCCTGAAGTCCTTCTGCGCGGGTTTGGGGAAGACCTCGACGTCCTCGAAATTGTAGAACCGCCCCTTGAAGTCGAACGGCTGGGTTTCGGTCCAACAGCGCATCAACAGTTCGATGCCTTCGCTGAACTGCTCAGCGGAAGAATGGAAATCGGCATTGAACGGCGTGAACTCGTGATGGTCGTAGCCGCGCCCTGCTGCGAAATCGACGCGGCCGCCGGACAGTTGGTCAAGTGTCGCCCATTCTTCCGCGACATGAATCGGGTGGTGGATCGGCAGCACGACGACGGCCGGTCCCAGCCGCAGGCGCGTCGTGGCAGCGGCGACATTGGCCAGCACGACCGCGGGCACCGAAACGCAGCCGCGCCCGTTGAAGTGGTGCTCGCCGATCCAGGCCGAGTTGAGTCCAAGCTTCTCGGCAAACACCGCCTGGTCGCGTATCTCTACAAGGAATTGCTCGGGGGAGCGCGGGTTGTTCGGGTAGCGGTTGTCGCTCAGTGTGAAATAGCCGAACCTCATGGCGGCGGTGGGCTCCCTTGGCCGACGCATCATGTATCCGAAAAGGGACAGCTAAAAGGAAAAATATAGAAGAAGAAATGCCACCAAGCCACGTTTGGAAACGCGCCAACGCTCGGTTGCTATTGAGGGTATAAGAGACATCGCCGAACAAGCTGAAAATGCCCAACTGAAACGTCAGTGATGTGCTAAGCGTGGTTGCCAGGTGATGAGAACCTCGTGGCCCTCGGTGATCCAGCGTGGGGTGAAGCCCTCGGGGCCTTGCGCGTAAAGCTCGTCGAAATGCTCTTCCACTGTGGCGCGGGCGCGCGCCTGGAAACCGGCGTCGACCGGCCAATGGGCCCATTGCTCGTTGGCGACGCGTTGCACGGCGAAGGCAAGCGCGGCTGCCCGGCTTGGCTGCGGCGCGATGTAGCGCACGGTCGGTGACAACAGCATCGTGAGATCCGGCATCCGGCCCATCTCCCACAGCACGTTCATGAGCTCGGCATGGCCGGGCACCACTTCCTCCGCCTCGCCATGGACGAGCAGGAAGAGCTCGCGGTTCCACGAGGGCGGCGGCGGAGCGTTGACGGTAAGGACGATGCGGCGCGAGCCGGCGCGCTCAAGCTTCTCCATGAAGGGCACGATGTCGCGCGTGAGATATGTGACGTGATTGACAAGCGCGACGGTACCTTGCGGCATGTCCGCCGTGAGCCAGTCGCCCTGAACGAGGCCGACATTCGAAATGCCGGCGGTCTTGGCGTTAGCGAGGAAGGCTGCGCCCATGCTCGCTGAGGGATCGACATTGGTGACGGAGTGGCAACGCAGCGCCAGCGGCAGTGACATGCGCCCCGCCCCGCCGCCGACATCGACGATCGTATCCGACGGCTCGATCAGATCGGCGAGCGCCTTAAGATTGGCATCAAGCGGCCGCCGTGGATCGGTCTTGAGCAACTGATGGCCAGGCTCAAGATCGCCGAAGAGATCGCCCGATGGCTCCGTCCCGCGGAGCCGCGCGCGCTGCGCCAGAACCGCATCGACCCGCGCGGCATAGCGTTTGGCTGCGGTCATGTCCCACCCCTTGTCCTCGGCCGGGCCAGGCCCAGGTCTAGCACGCCAAACACATCGCGCGCAGTCGCGACGATCAGGATGGGTAAGGAAAGGGCTTTATGAGGGCATTTTTGCAATGCGCATTTCGGCCGCGCGACATCGCTCAACGCTGCAAATGCGGTCGCTATCGGGGGAAAAGCGGAAGCCGGACAGGCGAGCATTCAGGACCGTTGTTGACCCAACTCGACAGGTCCCGGCTAAAGTTTGCTGCACCGCAGCTTAATCTCCGAAGCCTGTTTCGCCCGTCGCAATTTCCTGAATTTGATCGCCGAAACGCCTCTCGCCGCGCACTGCCGCTTCGCCTCCACCGAAGAAGACAACGTCCTCGCCGAGGACGAGCAATAGGCAAAGCTGCAGATGGTCGTCGAGCTTGCCGACGAGGCTGCGGGGCCGGGGCCGCTGAGGACCATTGACCGCCGCTCGCTGCACTGCCAACATTCTTATTGGAGGCGAGCAGGGGATCCCGGCAATGGCAGAGGTCGTCGGTGCGGAGATCGTCGGTCCGCCATACGGTTTCATCGCCAATGGGTTGAAGAAGGGGCGCATCATTCCTTTCTTCGGCGCCGCCGCCTCGGCCGTCTACCGGCCGCCGAACGAGGCGTGGGAACCGGGCAAGCCGTTCCTGCCGTTTGGCAGCGAGCTTGCCACGGCGCTCGCTAAAGCGGCGAATTACCCAAAAGCCCTTATCGGCGCCGCACCCGATCTTGCCTTGATCGCCTCGTGGGCCGAACACGTCCAGGGCACACGGGAATACGTCAACGACAATCTGCACAGATCGTTTGCGGTCGCGTGCGGGCCTGGCGCGCTTCATAAGACGATCGCCGGGACCGAGGCGACGCGGCTCTTCATCACCACCAATTACGACGACCTGCTGGAACAGGCGCTGGCGCCGCGGCAGCCGCACCTGATCGTCGATCGCGGCAGCCAGGGGCTCTGGGTCACCGCTTCCGGCAAAGAGCCGGAGCAGGTGCCGCCGACCGGCGAGCGCATTTACGAGCTGCTGAACGACGAGAAAACGCAAGCGCCTTCGCGCCCGGTCGTCTTCAAGATGCACGGCAGCGTCGACAAGGCCGATTCCGATAAGGATTGCTATCTGGTCACCGAGGAGGACTACGTCGACTTCCTCGGCCGCGACAGCGGTTACTGCGTTCCGCCCTATGTCAGCGCCCTGATGCAAGGCAAGGACTTTTTGTTCCTCGGCTACAGCCTGGCGGACTGGAATGTCCGCGTCATCGTCCGCAAGCTGCTGAAGCGGACGACCGCTGCAAAGCCGGTAAAATGCTGGGCGATCGTCAGCGGCAAAAGCCAAATCGCGCAACAGGTCTGGCAGGCACAGAATCTCAACATCTATCCCATGGACCTGCCGGACTTCGCCGAAGAGCTGGCAAGTCACCTGTGAGCGCGGCGGCCGATCCGCGAGAGTGCCCCTATGTCGGGCTCGATCCTTTCGACAGCGCGCACGCCGATTACTTCTTTGGTCGCCGCCGGGAAAGCAGGATCATCGCCGACCATGTGCTGGCCCGCCCGGTGACAGTGCTCTACGGCCCGAGCGGCGTCGGCAAAAGCTCGATCCTCAATGTCGGCGTGCCGGCGGCGTTGCAGCAGATTGCCGACGCCGAGCGCGAGCAGGCTGAACCCGGTGAGCCGGACGCCGAAGCGGCTGTCGCAGAGGGTACGGACGGCGACTTCATCGTCAAGTGGCTGCGCGACTGGCAGGATGCGGACAAAGCCCGAGCGGTGCTCGCGAGTTGGCTCGCAGAACCCGCCCGCCGACCGGTTCTTATTATCCTCGACCAGTTCGAAGAATACTTCCTCTACCGGGACCGAATCGGCATGTCCGCCGTTGACCGGGCGCTCGGCGACCTTGCCGCGCGGCGCGACTCGCGCGTGCACCTGCTGTTCGGCCTTCGCGACGATGCGCTCCACCACCTCGACCGGCTGCGTGCCTTCGTTCCCGCAATTCTTGAGACCACGATCGAGCTTCGCGGCCTCAACGATGCCGGAATCCGCGACGCAATCGCTGGTCCGATCGAGCGCTACAACGGGAAATACCGCAATAAGGACTCCGCCATCGTGGTGGAAGACGGCCTCGTCGCAACGCTGATCCGCCAGCTCAAACAGGCCGACACCGCTGTGAGCACGGGCCGTGCGACGCCAGGTAAAGAACGGGGTGTCGAGCTGCCTTATCTACAGCTTGCCTTGACCAAGCTATGGGCGGCGGAGGGCGGAGCGGCTGCGACCGCGCTGCGCGAGCCGACCCTCATTCATCGTCTCGGTGGCGTTACTCGCATCGTCCGCGACCACGTAAACGATGTGATGAGGAATCTCTCCACCGACGAGCAAGCGCTTTGCGCGCGGTTGTTTGACCGATTGGTGACCGCCATCGGCGGCAAGATCGCCTATCCGACCGCGGCCTTGGCGGCGCCCGAGGTGGCCGGTCCCAACGTGAGCGAGCAAACAGTCGATGCGGTTCTGAACAAACTGACCGGCAGGGAGCAGCGCATCCTCAAGCCGGTTATGACCGACGGGGGGGACGGCTTCGAGATTTTTCACGATGTGCTCGGCTTGCCGGTGCTGGAATGGAAACGGAGCTTCCAGGAAGCCACGCTCGCAGCGGAGGGGCAGCGCCGACGCCGATTGCACCGCGTGCGAGCGACCGTTGGTACAATGCTGGCCATAATCATCGCTGGCATGGCCGCGTGGTTGTGGAATCCGGATTGGCTGCAAGATCAAATTTACGCCTTCAGAAACGTGCAAGCGCTTCCTGCACAGCACGAGCAGGCGCTCAAGCCGGGGGACGCCTTCCAGGAATGCGCCAATTGTCCAAAGATGATGGTCGTGCCGGCCGGGAGCTTCACCATGGGTTCGCCGGCGAACGAGCCGGGGCGTCAGGAGGATGAAGGCCCGCAACATATGGTCACGATTGCCGGTCAGTTCGCGGTCGGGCAGTTCGAGCTGACCTTCGGCGAATGGGATGCCTGCGTCGCCGACCGCGGCTGCAACGGCTATAAGCCAATCGATGCGGGTTGGGGACGGGGTCAGCGGCCGGTCATCTACGTCAGTTTGGACGATGCGCGCTCATATGTGGCATGGCTTTCGAAAATCACTGGCAGGCCCTATCGGTTGCTCACAGAGGCCGAATACGAATACGCGACGCGCGCCGGGACGCGGACCGCTTATCCTTGGGGCGACGACATCGGCAAGAACAACGCCAATTGCAACGGTTGTGGCAGTCGATGGGATTTTTTGCAAACGGCGCCGGTCGGCTCGTTCGCGCCCAACGCTTTCGGCCTCAACGATATGGTCGGCAACGTCTGGGAGTGGACCGAGGACTGCTACCACGAGAGCTATGACGAAGCGCCTGCGGATGGCTCGGCCTGGATCAGCGGCGATTGCAGTCGCCGTGTCGTCCGCGGCGGTTCCTGGCGCGGCCTTCCAGGCTACCTCCGCTCGGCGGACCGCTACTGGGGCTCCACCGTCAGCCGGGGCGTCTTCCTTGGTTTCCGGGTCGCCCGGACGCTTCTTACCCCTTGAGTCTTTACCTCTTTACCTCTTGGGTCCAGGGCGAAGCCCTGGTCGAATTTTTTTGAGGGCCACAATGACGGACAATTCCAAGCGTACCGGTGCGGCGATCGAGGCGCACTATCAGTTTCTGGTGTGGCTACTCCCGACCGTCGAGAAATTCCCCAGAAGCTACAAATTCACACTCGGTGATCGCGTCGAAAACACCGCCCTCGACGTGCTGACGGCGCTGATTGAGGCGACCTACACCAGGGACCGCACGCTGCACCTGCGAGGCGCAAATCTGGGGATTGAGAAGCTGCGGTTCTTGATCCGACTCGCTGCGGACCTCAAGCTGCTGGACCGCCGCCGCTACGAACATGCGGCGCGCACGCTCGATGACACGGGGCGCCTGATCGGCGGCTGGATGAAGGTGCATCGTGTTTCCAGCATGACGGCAGCCAGCAACGATGCCGCAACGCCATGATCAACTGTTCGATCGAATCGCCAATTTTCAGGCGCTGTATGCGGCTGCCCAACGGGCCATCAAAGGCAAGCGTAAGAAGTCCGGGGCCGCCGCGTTCTTCGCCAATCTGGAGGGCGAGCTTCTCGCCCTGGAGCGGCAACTACGCGAGGGGATATATCGACCTGGCCGCTACGTCGCGTTCGCGGTCAACGATCCGAAAAAGCGCGTCGTATCGGCGGCGCCGTTTCGCGACCGCGTCGTGCATCATGCGCTCTGCGCCGTCGTGGAGCCGATCTTCGAGGCCGGCTTCATCGACCACACGTTCGCCAACCGGACCGGCAAAGGCACGCATCGCGCGATCAAGGTCTATGAGCGCTATCGCGATAGGCATGCCCACGCGCTGCGCTGCGACATCTGTCGGTACTTTCCGGCGATCGACCACGCGATTCTGAAAACGGACTTCCGCCGCCGGATCGCTTGTCCGTCAACGCTGGCGCTTCTCGACCTGATCGTCGATTGCTCAAACCCGCAGGAGCCGGTCCACCACTATTTCGACGGCGACGATCTGTTCGACCCGCTCCGCCGCCGCCGCGGCTTGCCGATCGGGAACCTGACCAGTCAGTTCTTCGCAAATCTTTATCTCGACGGGTTCGATCATTTCGTGACCGAGGTGTTGCGGGCGCCTTATGTCCGCTACGTTGATGACTTTGCGCTGTTCCACGATGACCCCGCCGTATTGTCAGCTTGGCGGTTGCGGATCGAGCAATATCTTGTCGGCAGGCGGCTCAGGCTTCACCCCGGCAAGACTTTTGTCTCGTCGTGCCGCGAGCCAGCGCAGTTTCTCGGCTCTGTGCTCTGCGACCACGGGCATCGCCGCCTACCAGAGGACAATATACGGCGTTTCCGCAACCGCCTGCGCGGGCTCCGCGACCAGTGGCGAGCTGGCACGATCAAACTTCAAGAAGTTGATGCGCGTGTGGGCGCCTGGATCGCTCATGCCAAACATGCGGATACGTGGCGACTGCGCCACGCGATCTTCCGGGGCGGCCGGTTCGATCCGGCCATAGCCCTCGAAGCCTGGACGGCCCCTTGTCGCCGTGTCGTCCGCGGCGGTTCCTGGAACAACAATCCAGACAACCTCCGCTCGGCGAACCGCAACAGGAACACCACCGACAACCGGAACAACAACCTTGGTTTCCGGGTCGCCCGTACGCTTGCCGCCTGAGCCTGCGCGATCACGGTCGCGCGGGGTGTGCGCTTAAGCGTCCAGGGCTGTCCATGATGAGCACGGTCGGGGCCGCAATGGCGCCCGATACCACGGCGGCGCTTGTCTTGGCTCAATCGTGGGGCGACAGGCGCCGCCGGTTTGTTTGAAGCGCGCCAGAAGGTCTCAGAGTGTTAAGCGGGCACGTTTGCTGCGGTGCATGAGTCGCATTGTGGCCGATTTTGTTGCAGAAGTCGTTTGAGTTTTGCGGCGAACAGTGATTCCGTCGCTCCGACGCTAACATCGGCGGGAGCGAACGATGATGGGGCGGCTCAATCGGGACCAAGGACAGTTGCTCTATTGCTTCGATCTCGATGAGGTCGTTCCGGAAGATCATTTGGTGCGTGCGATCGCCGCTGTCCTCGACCTGTCGTGGGTGTATGCCGAGTTGGCGCCTTACTACTCTCGTTTCGGTCGCCCGTCGCTTGATCCAGTGCTGATGATCCGGATGCTTATCGTCGGCTACGTCTTTGCCATTCGATCGGAGCGGGCGTTGTGCCGGGATGTTCGGGTCAACCTAGCCTACCGATGGTTCTGTGGCCTGAGCCTTGAGGACAAGATTCCGGATCACTCGGCGTTCTCCCGCGCCCGCAACGAGCGCTTCCGTGACAGCGGCATCTTTAGGTGCGTGTTCGAGCGGGTCGTCTGCGCTTGTATAGCGGCCGGCCTAGTCGGTGGCAAAGGTTATGCCGTGGATGCGAGCTTGATCGAAGCCGATGCCAACAAGGGCCGCTCGATTCCGGGCAGAATGGGATGCAAAGAACATCGATCCAGAAGCCGCCAGTCGCGCTGCCAAGGAATATCTGGCGACGCTCGATGATGCAGCCTACGGCGCGGCCAGTCCCGTCACGCCGAAGTTCATCTCGCCATCTGACCCCGCTGCACAATGGACTGGCGCGATGAAGAGCGCGGCGTTCTTCGCCTATGCGGACAACTATCTCATCGATGTCAAGTTCGGGATCATTATGGATGTCGAAGCCTCGCGCGCGATCCGGCAGGCCGAGGTCGGTGCATCTCGGACAATGATTGAACGTACCGAGGCAACCTTCGGGATCAAGCCGGAATGGCTTGCTGGCGACACCGCATACGGCTCGGCGCCCAATCTCGACTGGCTCGTCAACACCAAGGACATCGCGCCCTACATTCCCGTCATCGACAAGTCGCAGCGCGAGGATGGCACCTATTCGCGTGAGGATTTTGTCTACGATGCCGAGCGTGACACCTACACATGTCCAGCCGGCAAGACATTGGCCACAACCGGCCACGTCAACGCCGACAACGGAATTCGCTACATTGCGTCGGTTCCAGTATGCCGCGCCTGCCCGCTGAAGCCCAATTGCTGTCCGAACATGCCAGCGCGCCGGATTGTCCGCGACGTCCATGAGGCCGCCCGCGACGTCGCGCGCGCCTTGGCAAAAACCAAGGCCTACGAGCTATCTCGGCACCTGCGCAAGAAAGTCGAGATGCTGTTCGCACATTTGAAACGCATCCTGCGTCTCGATCGCCTGCGACTGCGAGGCCCCAATGGAGCGCAGTTCGAGTTCACGTTTGCCGCTATCGCACAGAACTTGCGCCGCCTCGCCAAGCTCGCCGCGCGTGGGCCGCCAGGACATGTGCCCGTGTGCGTTTCGTGAGCATTGCGTCGTGGCGTGGGATTGTGTTGAGGCATCAGTGCCTGTGCGGTACGGCTGCCGCGCCGTTTCGAGTGGGCTGAAAGGCCAACTCGAACCCTGCCAAGAAAGGTCGCCGTTAGGCAATCACGCTCTCCGCGCCGACTTCCGCAACAAAATCGGCCCGAAGCGGAAGTCCGCTGCGGCGCAGAAAAACTTCTGCTATTGGACGTGGAGCGACCGTTCCAACAGGTGCAAAGATAGAAAACTCGATGAGTTCGTTGCGCAGAGAATCGCACGGAGAGTCGCAGTGCTGATTGGGACAAAGGGGACCGCGGCGGCTGCCAGACTTACAATACGCTGGTGCTCATTTGTCACCCCGAGTTCGCCGCGAGCGATCCAGGTAGATCTCATCGGAAATGCTTGTTTGCGATAGCCGTAGCAGTTCGGCGAACGGAGCATTAGGCCGACACGAGCGGCATGATAGGGACGGAATGAGACCGGTCACGGCCGCGTCGCGGTGCCGATCGAGCGTTCGCAGGTCCACCGATTGCGTTGTGCGGCAGGCCGGACAGCGCACCCACAAGAACCAATACCGGGCTGTGATTGCGGCGCCAATGGTCGGTGAGAACAGCATGGGCATGTGCCCTTCCTGCCGGGCGTTCCAGGTCGTGATCAGGCGCTCAGCATCTTCCAGAATCTGCCGACCAAGCGCGCGGCGTGCCTCGGCTTCTTTCGCCGTTGCGGCAGCGCGCTCGCTCTCCATCCGGCGCTTATTAAAGCCCATGACTGGCAATTCGGCCGCAGGGTGGCGCACTCGTCAAGCAACGCTATATCTTGTCGGCCATGTGCGGGCGCTCCACCTATAAGCTGACTTGGGAGGAAATCGTCAGGCTGTACCGACTCACGTTGGACCAGCCTGCGCGAAACACTCAGGCCCGCTATAACGTCTGCCCCACCACGACTATCGACACCATCGTCGAGCCTGACGGCGAGCGCGAGCTTGTCCCGATGCGGTGGGGATTGATCCCGTCTTGGTGGTCGAAGCCGCTCAAGGAATTGAAGCTAGCAACCTTCAACGCCCGCGCCGAGACGGTTACCGAGAAGCCTTTCTATCGCGCAGCGTTCAAGCGCACGCGCTGTCTCATTCCAGTGTCGGGCTATTACGAATGGGAGGAAACGCCCGGCGGCAAGCAACCTTGGTACTTCACCGCGCGCGACGGCTCGCCCGCGCTGACGATCGCCGGCCTATGGGACGAATGGCGAGACAAGACGAACGGCGAGACGCTGAAATCCTGCACGATGATCATCACCGAGCCCAACGGCTTCGTGGCTGAGGTGCATGACCGAATGCCGGTTCTGCTCGGCGAGAAAGACTACGAGCCTTGGCTATCCGGCGCGGCCGGCACGGAATTGCTAAGGCCCGCGGCCGAGGACCTGTTGCAGCGGTGGCCGGTGTCAAAGCGTGTGAACAGTTCGCGGGCGTCGGATGACGATCCGACGTTGATCGATCGTATCGCCCTGTAACGGCGCAGGCCTCGTTCACAGAAGCGCTATCGTTTCAGGGAGTGCCAACCTCGACTCTGTTGTCGCCCGCGCCTATTTAGATGGCATGGTTTTGTTGCGTGATCGCCGTAGCGGCTTCATCGAGCCTTGTCTCCCGTCCCCCGCAAAGGTGCCGCCGACGGGCGCAGGTTGGATTCACGAGATCAAGCACGACGGCTTCCGACTTTTGGCGCGACGCGATGCCGCCGGCGTGCGGCTCATTACTCGCCACGGCAACGATTTCACTAGCCGGTTTCCCCTTATTGTCACGGCTGTCGCGGCCCTGCCGGCGCGCTCCTGCCTGATTGATGGCGAGGCGATCGTGTGCGACGAAAAGGGGCTTGCCGACTTCGAGCTGATCCGACGGCAACGGACCAATGCAGTCGCCGTCCATTGCGCGTTCGACCTTCTGGAGCTCGACGGCGAGGATTTGCGCCAGCTTCCGATCGAGACGCGCAAGCGCACGCTCGCCAGCCTACTGCGCGGCACCCATTCGGGTATCGCCCTCAATAAGCATTTCGAGGGCGACGGCGCGATCATCTTCAAGCACGCTTGCGCGCTCGGCTGCGAGGGCATTGTCTCGAAGCGGCTCGGGTCGTCCTATCGTTCCGGCCGAAGCGAACATTGGATCAAGGTCAAAAACCGGGCCGCGCCAGCGGTGAAGCGGGAAGCCGAGGAAGAGTGGCGCTAACGAAAATGGCGTAAGTCTCGCTGCTATTCCACTTTCCGGAACTTGTGCAGCGAGCGCAAATTATCTGGCCGTGGTTTATCTTTAAAAGTCTGCGGCCAGTTCGTCCACGATACCTCGCCGACATAAAGGTCACCGCGGCTGTCCACCGCAAGCCCGTGCGGCGCCAAGAACTCGGTTGGACCGAGACCTGGCCCGAGCCCACCCAGTCGGGAAATACGCTTGCCCGTATTGTCGACGATAGTCACCAGGGGGCCAAGGTTCGGCACGTTGCGGCTAACTGGCTGCACAGCACCGAGTTCGCCGATGTAGCACACAGGGCATTTGCCGGGCGGCATGAAGAGGCCGCACGGGCGGTGTAGGTTGTTCCACTGAGTCTCGTATTTTCCGTTGCCGTCGAACACCTGCACGCGATGGTTCTCGCGGTCGGCCACATAGACCCAGCCGTCGGCGTCGCAGGTAATGTTGTGCGCGATGTTGAACTCGCCCGGATCGGTGCCAGGCCCGCCCCAGGAAAAAAGCAGTTTGCCGTTCGGCGCGTATTTGTGGACTCGCGAGTTGCCATAACCATCGGACACATAGATGTCGCCCTGTGGAGACATTGCGGTGTGGGTGCAGCGATGGAATGGCTCGCCGCTCATGTAGGGGGCCGGCTTGCCGGAGATGCCGAGGGTCAGCAGGACCTTTCCTTCCAGAGTGCACTGGCGGACCGTATGGTCTCCATCGTCGGTCAGCCAGATCGTATCGTCGGGCGCCATGAATACGCCATGCGCGCGGGGGAACAGCCCTTCTCCGAACGAGCGGAGGAAGTTGCCTTCGCGGTCGAGTACGATCATCGGATGCTCGCCGCGATTGAAGACATAGACATTGTCATGCTTGTCAACGCCGACGCCGCCGAGTTCCTTGAACGACCAGCCCGGCGGAAGTTTCGCCAGTTCTCTACGGGTTCGTACGCGTATCCGCCACTGCCAACGATAGCCATGCCCGACCTCTGCGTTCGTTACTGGTCGCGAAGCTTGTCACGACGCAAAAGGATAGGCCAGCCAAGTGACGGCCGTGGTGGGGGGCATTACTCACAGGCAAGAATGCGATTGTCGAGATGTCGGCTCTTGCGTCGCTTTCAGGTGTACAGCGGGCATCGCCTCGCGTCAGTTCTGGGTGACGTAAAGCTCGTGCCGCCACTAGGAGCAATCAGTTCGCCTCAGATCCATCGTCGCACCTTACGCACATAAGCATCGAACACCTGGCCGAACTGATTGTGCATCTTCGCTTCCTCGAATGAGACGTGAACCCAGTTCAACGTGGCGAACGTCGCGATTGGGGCGAGGAACATCGGCCACGCTCCAAGCCAGACGGCGATGCCGAATGTGACGATCACTAAACTTAAGTACATAGGATTGCGTGTGAATCGAAAAGGACCGCTGGTAACCAGCTTACGATTCGACGGAGAAATCGGGTTTAGCTCCGTGCCTTCGCGCACGAAGAGCGTAGCAGCTGCAATCGCCAAACAGAGTCCAAGGACGACAAGTGCAATACCGAGCGGGACTAGCGGTAAACCGGGGACCAACGGCCATCCAGCCAAGTAGCTCATTGCGGCGGCGATCAGCAGATAGCCGATGGCGAAGACCGGCGGCGGCAACCTCAACATCCGTGCACTCTAACGAAAACAGAATGCTTTGCAGAGACATAATCCACTCAGAGCCTGAGGCTTGCAAGGATTCGATGACACCGCGCCTACTCGGTCAAAGTTTGCCGAAACACTCGAAAGACGTATCGTGCCGAACCCACCGCAAAAGCCGCTCCCAATCTCGAGGTTATTTCGCGATGCCGCCTAGCCGTCATTGGCACGCAACGTCGATGCGCGCGACTATCAACTCGAACGCGATTAGATTCATAACGGATATGTCGCCGGTTCAGTAAAACCGAGGCGCCTGACCCCGAGCTGTCACAGCCTGGATCAAAATAGGTAGTGCATACTAATGGCCGCCGCCGCGTTGACACGGGGCGCCACCCTAAACGGGGCAGTCATTCGTAGGATAATGTTTTGCGACGGTGCCGCATTGCAGTTGAGAGCGGCTCGAAGCCCCGCCTCGCTATCGCGGTGGCGCAAAATCCTTTTGCATCACGTCCAGGGAATGCTGCCGCAATGGGCCTCAATTGGAGAAAAGGTCATCCTGAACCGCAAGGCGCATAAGCGCCACAAAATGCTCGGCTTACTTTCAACCCTCAACTTGTCTGCACCATCAACCGGGCCGAGCCGTATCACGTCACCTACCTGCCGGGCTTCGACAAGTTCGTCGTTACCACGAGCCGAGACGGGCCTGATGCATGGGGATGTGCCGACCATGCCATTGGCTCAACCCGGTGGAGGCCGCCCACGCAGTCATCGTTGAATTTTGGCGCGGCCCATCTTGGGATCAGCCACGCTGGGTTTATTTGTTCGATGAAGGACTCGTCAACGGCATAACAGCGAACGTTTGGGCCGACGAAGTCTGGTGTCAACCAGACATCATGTAGCCGAATGTTAGATCGCCGATCATGATTGACTCACACCTCGATGAGCGGCCATGCGGCTCAGGTGTTCAAGTCATCTTCGCCTCCGAAATGGCACCTTCAGCGACAAGTTCTACATCAGCCGCTCATCGAGCCCGATGACGTGAAGTGGCACCTCGCCGGTCAAGGCACGGCGACAGTTTTCAACTGCGCGGTACAAGCCGATATCGTGCGCGCCGTCGCCCTGTGCCGAGTTGTGCGGTGAGGCGATGACGTTCGGCAGGTCGAGAAACGGTTGATCGATGCGGAACTCTCCGTGGCGTACCGGTTCAATCCACCATGCGTCGATGCAGGCGGTGAAGCGCGGGTGCCTGACCAGGTGGTCATACAACGGCCGTTCCAGCACGATCTCCCCACGGGCCACGTTGACGAGAATGGCATCGTCCTTCATGCGGCGAAGCTCGGAGGCGCCGATCAGGCCATAAGTGGCACGGGTGAGCGGCACGCTGATCAACAAAACGTCGGCCACCTCCAGGAGCTCATTCAGCCGCTTCGGCGTTCCGATCCAGTCCACCTGCTCATCTGTCCGGCCATGCCGGTTGATGGCGTGCACTCGCATGCCGATGCCGTGCATCAGCCGGGCGGTCGCGGCTCCGATGCCGCCAAAGCCGAAGATTCCGCAGATCCCGCCCGCGAGCATGCGGCTCCGCGTGAACTGATTGAACTGGCCAAGTTTGAGGTTTTCGTGCTCCACGATCAGGCGCTTGGCGGCGGCAAGTGCCATGGCGAGCGCGTGCTCAGCCATCGACTCGGCATAGCCGCCGCCGTTGGTTGCCACCGGTACACCCTCCGGGAGCTCGCCCAGCGAAATGAAGTCCACGCCAGCGATCATGAACTGGATCAGCCGCGCGCCGCCCAACAGCTCTGCCTCACCGGATCGCAGTTCTTTGGAGGTGTTAAATGTCAAGAGCACGCCGGTGTTGCGCAGCGCTTCGGCGCGGGCCGCCTCATCGAGCTCGGTGAGATATACGAC